>JADHLM010000019.1 GCA_016780665.1 Hyphomicrobiales bacterium
GGTTGATACATCTTAGAAGTGTTGATTTCCCAGATCCAGATGATCCAATGATTGAGATTATTTGACCGGTTTGTGCTGATAGGTCAACCCCTTTTAGTACTTCAAGTGAGCCATAGGATTTATGAATATTTATTAACTCAAGTGTATTTGTAATAGCCATATTATATTTTAAAATAACTAAATAATATAAATATTAAATATCACATCATTGATAAGGGCAAGATAAATAATAATGATGAATATTTAGGATATTATCTAAATAAGTTATTTATATTATCAATGAAGTCATTGCCTGGGCACAAGTCATCCATTGGAAGTGCATTTAAAGGGGTGTTTGAAGTTTTTAATGTTTGATGTAAATCAGATTTGTTTGGATCTATATATAAAAGTCCTGTTGTTACTTTACCTTCAGCTCTATTTTCTCGTAATGTATTGATAACTTTATGTTGATTGGTTGGGTCATGATCGTCTCCAAGCTTTTTGAAGTTGATCTCTCTTCCGTTATGCAATTTTAATGAAATGGTTTCCCCTTCAGCATAGCTTGTATTGATTGTTTCTTCTTCTGGAACAAAATCTAAATCACCAAAAACAGATCTATGTTCACGAATATAATCATAACTTTTCGTTGAATAGCCGTGGTTATTGAATGTAACACATGGAGAGATTACATCGATGAGTGCAAACCCATCATATTCGAGTGCAGCCTTTATTAATGGGACAAGCTGCTCTTTATCTCCAGAGAAACTCCTTGCGACAAATCCTGCGCCTAATTCTATTGCAATTACTGCTAAATCTATAGAGCCAAATGGGTTATCCATCCCTCTCTTATTTTTTGAGTTTTTATCATTTGTTGCTGAAAACTGACCTTTTGTTAGACCGTATGTACCATTATTTTCGACAATATAGGTAAGGTTTAACTGTCTGCGGATTGCATGGCAATATTGACCTAGTCCAATTGAGGCTGTATCACCATCACCTGATACACCTATATAGGTTAGATCTCTATTAGCCAAGTTAGCACCTGTTGCAACTGAAGGCATTCTTCCATGAACAGAATTAAAGCCATGAGCATTGTTTAGAAAATAATTAGGTGTTTTTGATGAACAACCTATGCCAGATAATTTTGCAATTTTATGAGCTGGTAAAGACAACTCAAAACAAGCATCAATGATTGAGGCTGTTATAGAGTCATGACCACAACCAGCACAAAGAGTTGACACAACTCCTTCATAGTCTCTGTAAGTAAGTCCTATAGCATTTGTTGGAAGTGATGGATGTCTAAATATTGGTTTCTTAATAAATGTCATATCATACAATCTTTATTGGTGGTGAATTTGCAGCTTTAATATTTTTATTATTATTTAGTGACTCTGTTATGTTATCAACGATGAAGTTTGCTGTTAAGGGCATACCATCATAATTAAGCACAGAAATTAGCTTGCTAACATCAAGATTTTCTTCGGATACAAGAAGCTTTTTCATTTGGGCGTCTCTATTTTGCTCAAGGATGAAAATAAAATCGTGGTCATTGATAAAATCTTTTATTGATTTAGCAAATGGGAATGATCTAATACGTAGATGATTTACACCAATTCCATTTGATGAGAGCTGAGCGATTGCATCATTTAATGCTACAGTTGTGCTACCATAGTTAATTATACCAATTTTTGATTTTGGGCTATTGATATTTATTATTGGCTGTGGAAGCATTTCTTTGGATGTTTCAAATTTTTTGGATATTCTATCTAGCATCTCAGCGTGTATCACACCACTTTCAGTATATCCACCCGTGTCAGTGTGCGATGTACCACGCGTAAAGTAAGATCCATATTCAGGATGTGTTGCCGGGATAGTTCTATAAGGTATTCCATCACCATCCACATCACGATATCTAGCGAATGATTTAAGATTTTCGATGTCATCGGCACTGACTAATTTACCTCTGTTATGCTTATATTCAGGATCCCAACTAAATTCATCAACAACCCAATCATTCATTCCAATATCAAGGTCACTTAATACCATAATAGGTGTTTGAAAAAGTTCTGCATAATCAAAAGATTTATAACCAAATTCAAAGCATTCATTTGGATCAGCTGGAAGTAGTATCATGTGTTTTGTGTCACCATGTGATGCGTAAGCACATGATAATATATCTGATTGTTGGGTTCTTGTCGGCATTCCAGTTGAAGGCCCACCGCGTTGAATATCAAACAGTACAAGTGGTATCTCAGCAAAATAGGCTAAACCAAGAAATTCACTCATTAGTGAAATGCCCGGTCCAGATGTAGCTGTAAATGCTCTTGAACCATTCCAATTAGCACCAATTGCCATTCCGATAGCTGATAATTCATCTTCAGCTTGAATTATAGCCGCGTTTAGATGACCATCCTCAGTTTTTCGAAGCTTGTTTGCGTGTTTTTCGAATGCTTCAACAAGTGATGTTGATGGTGTGATAGGGTACCAGGAAGCTACCGTTGCACCCCCATAAAGTGCACCTAACGCTGCCGCTTCGTTCCCGTTTAACATAATCTTATTTGAATTTTTATTGCACTTTCTAACTTGCTTGTTTAGCGGATAGTCAATGTTTTCCATAACATATTTTCTTCCGATATTGAGAGCATTTATGTTTGCATCAAGAAGGTTTTGTTTGGTTTTAAACTGATCAGCCAAGAGTTTCTCAATAACATCTATATCGATGCCAATCAGCAAGCTGAGGCTTCCGAGATAAACTATATTTTTGAATAGTTGTCTTTGACGCGAGTCACTATATTCTTCAGCACATAATTTTGCTATTGGAATACCAATTATATTAATATCATCTCGATCGAAACTTCTTCTGATACTATTGTCATAAATAAATGTTCCACCAGAAATGACTTCATTTAGATCGCTTGCATATGTTTGAGCATTCATTGCAACCATAATATCAATATTTTCTTTTCTAGCCAGTCTCTCACTTTCTGATACGGTTATTTCATACCAAGTTGGTAAACCTTGTATATTTGATGGAAAAATATTTTTTGCTGAAATTGGAATTCCCATACGGTAAAGAGACTTGGCGCAGAATGTATTTGCACTTGCGGAACCAGAACCGTTAACATTTGCAAATTTTATTACGAGTTCGTTATATGAAATATTATTCGACATATTCTGATATTGTACTTTTTTTAGCATGAGATTCTATATAAGTAAACTTTTGCATATCCCATGCACCTGTTGGACATCTTTCAGCACAGAGACCACAATGTAAACACATGTCTTCGTCTTTTACCATAACTCTACCCGTCTTAAGTGTGTCAGATACTAAGATATCTTGAGTTAAGTTTAATGCAGGGACAGTAAGTTTCTTCCTTAGATTTTCCTCTGTGTCATTATGAGTAAAATTAATACAATCAATTGGGCAAATATCTACACATGCGTCACATTCGATGCATAGATTCTCTGTAAATACAGTTTGAATATCACAGTTTAAGCATCTTTGTGCTTCATCAAAAGCGAGTTTTTCATCATAACCAAGTTCAACTTCCAAATTGAGGTCTGTAAGGGAAGTTTCAATATCAGCGTGCGGTACAGCAAATCTATCATCGTTTGATATATCATTTGGATAAGACCATTCATGAATACCCATTTTTTGACTGACAAGGTTTGTTAATGGACTTGGTCTATCTTTTAGATCTTTATTTTGACAGAAATTATCAATTGAAATTGCAGCCTGATGTCCATGCGCAACTGCCCATATAATGTTTTCAGGTCCCCATGCTGCATCTCCACCAAAGAACACTCTTGGCTGTGTAGATTGGAATGTGGTTTTATCTACTATGGGTTGTTCCCATTGATTAAACTCGATACCAATATCTCTTTCAATCCATGGGAATGCGTTTTCTTGACCAATTGCGAGAAGAACATCATCACACTCAAAGAGAACGGTTTCTCCAGTTGCAGTTAATGTTCTTTTTCCATCATTGTATTCTGCTTTCATTTTTTCAAATAATACACCCTTAAGCTTTCCATTTTCATGGATAAATTCTTTAGGTGAATGGTTATCGAATATTGGAATACCTTCTAACTCAGCTTCTTCAATTTCCCAATCAGAAGCTTTCATATCACTTTTTGGGCTTCTTACTGTCACTTTAACGTCTTTTCCACCAAGACGCAGTGATGTTCTACAGCAATCCATGGCAGTATTACCACCGCCAATGACCACAACTCTTTGTCCAATTTTATCTATGTGTTTAAAAGCAACACTCGTTAGCCAATCAATTCCAACGTGAATGTTATTGCTGGCTTCATGTCTTCCTGGAACATTTAAATCTTTACCCTTTGGTGCACCTGTACCAATAAATATGGCATCATAATCTTCATCAAGAATTACTTTTAAGCTCTTTACCTCTTGATTGAATTTTTTGACAACACCGAAGTCCAATATTCTGTCAACTTCTTCGTCGATTACACCTACAGGTAATCTGAAAGACGGAATATTAGTTCTCATAAGCCCGCCTGCTTGGGGATCTTTTTCATACACTGTACAATCATAACCAAGTGGCATTAAATCTCTCGCTACTGTTAGTGAAGCAGGACCTCCACCAATCATTGCAATTTTTTTGCCGTTTTTTTGGTTAGGTATTTCAGGCAATAAGCCACTTACATCTGATTTATTATCAGCTGCAGCTCTTTTTAACCTACAAATGGCAACAGGTTCTTCATCAACTCTAACTCTTCTACATGCAGGTTCACATGGTCTATCGCATGTTCTTCCAAGAACGCCAGGAAACACATTTGATTCCCAGTTAATCATGTAGGCTTCAGTATATTTTCTTTGTGCTATTAATCTGATGTATTCAGGAACAGGCGTATGTGCTGGACATGCCCATTGACAATCAACAACCTTGTGATAGTAATTTGGATTTTTTGTATCTGTAGGTTTCATCATTTTTGATTACTTTTAAACCACTTCCGCCAATTTGTATATAGTATTTTTTTAATTATAACAAGTAAACTTTATAAGGATTTTTTACATATGATTTAATACATTATAAACGTATTAATTTTCCTTAAAGTTTAAAAAAAATTTATATATTTCTATTTCTATAGATTAATTTCACATTGATAATTCAGATAAATATGTATATAAAATAATTGTAATTTTAAGGGAGATAAAATGGATAGATTAAATGTTGGAATAATAGGTACTGGTTGGTGTGGTGGTATCAGAGCAGAGGCGTCTTCAAAGAACGGACTCGTCGATCAATTACACATATGTGAAATTCGTGAAGACAGACTGAAAGAAGTTGCAGATTTAACAAATCCGACGACAGCAACAGCAGATTATCAAGAATTACTGAAGAATGATGATATTCATGCAATAATGATTTCTACTACCCCAGAAAGCACTCATTATCCAATTGCAAAAGAAGCACTCGAATCAGGGAAACATGTTTTACTAGAGAAACCAATTGCACGAACATTAACTGAAGCAGAAGAATTAATAACCATTGCTGAGAAAAATAAATTACAATTTACAATTGGTTATTCTCAAAGGTTTCGATCAAAATATGCTTATGTTCGAGAAAAATTCCTTGATGGGACTCTTGGCGAACCTGTGAGTGTGTTAATTACACGTAACATAACCCAACAATTATCAAAGAGAATTGTTGGGAGGACAAGATTGTCCCCTGCAGCTATGGAAGCAACCCATGATTTAGATTATGCACTTTGGTGTTTGGCTCCAAGAAAACCTGTGAGGGTATATTCACAACAAGTCGAAAAAGTTTTGATTAAGAATTCAAACTCTGCAGATTGCCAATTTATAATGGTTACACTTGATGATGGGACAGTAATTACAGTTGGTGCGGGTTGGGTTTTGCCGCCAAGTTATCCAAACTATTCTTCAACCAAGATGGAATTTATTGGGTCGAAGGGTGCTATTATGGTGGATGACTCTCATAACGATGTAACAATCATGACAGGTGAGAGGGGAATTGAATATCCAATGTCTTCAATGCCAGGAGAACCTGTTGCTCACGTCAATGCTGGACCAATGGCAGAAGAGACAAATAATTTCATTAATGCAATTTTGTTCAATAAACCTGTTATTGTTAAACCAAGAGAAGCTAAAGTTGTTATGGAACTCTATCAAGCTGCAGATTTATCAGCGGAGAGGGGAGAGCCAATAAATCTTCCAATGAATATAGACCCACTGAAAGAGGAGCAAAATTAATGAAAGATATTGGACTTGCAGTAATAGGTTGCGGAACAATTGGAAGAATAAGAGCTGAATTGGCAAGAGACTATCCTGGTGTAAAGTGGCTTGGATTATGTGATATTAGAAAAGATGTTGCTGAGAAATTAGCGGCAGATTGTAATGCTGATTTTCATACTACAGACTTCAATGAACTCTTAAATAGAAATGAGGTTACGGCTGTTATAATCGCTACGGAAGAAAATGCTCACGTTGAACCGACTCTAAAAGCTATAGAAATGGGACATGCATTATTTATTGAAAAACCACTCGCAACAAATCCTCAAGATTCACGCCGTATAATTGATGAAATTGAGTCTAATAATATCGATGCAGTTCTTGGTTACACCAACCGTTTCAGAAGACGTTTTCTTGCGGTCAAAGAAAGATTAACAACTGGGCAAATTGGACATGTTCATTCCGTTGTAACAAGAGCATTTATGAATAAAATGGTTCCAATCGCGACAATTAATAAGACAAATGATAGACAAAATCTGACACCGATGGTTGTTTCTGGAACACATAGCCTTGATATGTCAATGTGGTTAATGGAAGGAAAAAATCCAGTAAGTGTTTATGCAAAATCAGTAGATGGTGTCTTAAATCAATGGGGAACCAAAGACTCAACATTCGGTATTTTTACAATGGACGACGGGACTATTTGGAGTATGAATATTTCATGGGCACTTCCAGAGGTTTGGCCAGGTTCAGTATATGGTCTAGAAATTGGTATAGTTGGTACAGAAGGTGTCATTGATATTGAGGATACACATCGTGATTTGGTATTGGCATCAAATATTGCACAAGGTGCAGGTTATACTTCCAGAGAATACGCGCCTCCTCAAGGTAGACATGTTGATTTCTTAACAAGTTATCCAGCTGGAGATATTCAAGGAGGACAATTCTGGGGACCAATGAGGGAAGAAACAAACACTTGGTACACAAGATTATGTACCGATCAAACAACACCTCATGCAACTGCTCAAGATGGTCATAGAAATCTGCTTATGACAATGGCAATGGATCTCTCGGCAAAAGAAGGTAAAGAGATTATTTTACCAAGCAGAATGGATGATATTTTCTGAGTTAAATTAATTCATTAAACTTCTGTTGTATGTCTTTTGGAAATTTCTTTACTTCAGCTTCGCCAATATTAAATGCAATAGACTTCAATTGATTTCTAAAGTTGGGATCAATCTCCAATATTTTTGCACCCTTTTCTTTCAATAGTTTCATACATGTAATGTCTTCTTCCATTGCTAATGCTCTTTGATATTTAGTGGCTTCTTTTAATTTTTTTTGAAGATGATCTTTAAAATCTTGATCCCAATCATAAAATTTTTTTTTATTACATAGTAATATTGATGTTCCAAATAAATGCGACGAGAGGGTTATATATGGATGGTAGTCTTCGATTCCGTAATTAATAATATTGGTGAGAGGATTTTCTTGGGTATTAACTTCATTTGTGATAACGGCATTTTTTAATTTTTTTACATCTATGAACTTTGGTTCAAATCCGATAGCTCTAAAGACATCTTCATGCATTTTATTATTAGCAATACGAATTGAAGAAGCTTTGCAATCTTCAAATGATTTTATATGTCGATTATTTGATGAGATATGTCGAATACCATTATCCCAATAACCAAGAACTTTGTAGCCTGTGTTATCTTCAACTTTTTGAGATATGTACTCTCCAACACTACCATCTAGGAGATTGTATACTTGATCACGTGATGAGATTTGGAATGGAATTTCAAAAAGATTTAATTCTTCTACTCTTTCAGTTAAATAACTTGAAAAAAAATAACAGCAATCAATTTCACCTTCTTCAACTAATCTCAATAAATCAATAGCATTGTAATTTAAATCTCCTATATCTGAAACAAATTTAAATTCTAGGTTATTTGGATAAATTTCTTCTAGTTTCTTTTTTAAGTATAGTATTCCTTTTGCTTGAACTGATCTTTCGGGGTGGTATCCCGCCCAATATATTTTATTCATTATTTTACCATTTGCTATTCATTGATGAGTTTGTAGTAATCAAGATATAACTTCGAAAAGTCTGTATCTGATAGCCCTTGATCTACTGCATTTTTAAGTAATTCAGTTGTTAAGTTTCCAAATGGACATTTAATTTCGAGGTTATTCAGAGTATCGGTAACCATACTTAAATCTTTGTAGAGATTTGAAACACGAGATTTTGCATCCCATTTTTCTGATAATATATGGTTTGGAAATCTTTTTTCCGATATAAAGCTTCGAGCATTGCCTGAGTTAAATACATCAATAACAATATTGGGATCAATTCCAAGTTCTTTTGCTCCCCTTACACCCTCAACTGTTGCAAGAAAAATTGTATGCGTAACCATGTTATGGATCAATTTCATTGCATGTCCTGAACCAGTTTTACCGACATGAACTAATTTATTAGTGAAAGACTCTAAGATACTCTTTACTTTCTGGATTATGTCTCTTTCACCGCCTATCATTAATGTTAATGTTCCATTTGCAGCCCCTTGGGCGCCTCCAGTCATGCCACAGTCTAGATACTCAATGTTATAACCTTTCAATTCTTCAGCAAGTTTAATACTCTCTTCAGGATTTGATGTAGTTAAATCAACAATTACCGATCCACTGGTTATTTGGTTAATGCCATCTGAGTCGAAGAGAAAATGCCTTATTTCTTTTGTACTTGGAACGATAAAAAGATGAATATCGCAATCTCCAAGTCCATTTTTAAATTTATTGATATTTAAATCAGTTCTATCTTCAAAATCTTTTAATAGTTCAGAATTAATTTCAAAAATTGATTTTAATTTACCAATTTGATCAATTTTCTTGGCAATGCCATAGCCCATCTGTCCTATACCTATGATTGATACATTTTGAGACGAAGCAATCATTTGGTAACTTTATCTCCTGATGACAAATGTTGCACAGTTTCACCGGTTTCAGTAAATGTTCGGGTAACATTTGTTTCGCCATATATCCAAAATATTGTAAGTGGTTCGTCACCAATATTATTGAACCTATGGGGTACATTTGCAGGAATAAAAGATGTATCCATAGACTTCAGCTCTGTTTTTACACCACCGCATTCAACTTCACCTTTCCCGGATATTATTAAAACTTGTTCACAACAGTTATGACTGTGCATAGGCGCAGCTCTTCCAGTTGGGAATGTAGTAAAGCCTGAGGTAAAGATAATTCCCTCTGCATTATCCTTTCCATAGAGTAATGCTGTTGATACACCATCTCCTCGGTCAAAATTTGGCCTATCTTCAAATTTTATTATATTGGCTGTCATTATTTTCTCCTATTTTATCTATTTTAATTGGATTCAACGAAAACTATTTCTACTTCACCAGATCCATTACGACGATTTTTTGCTGCATTTTTGTAAGCTTCTGAGTTAAAACATTCTTCAGCAAGTCCCATGTTTGGAAATTCTGCAATAACGAACCTAGTAAAATTATCATTCCCCTCCATAATTTTAAAATTTCCTCCTCTTGTTAAGAATTTTCCACCAAAACTCTCAACAATACTACCAGCTTTATCAGCATATTTTTTATAAGATTCTTGATCAATAATTTTTGCTCTTGCGATCCAATAAACTGGCATTTATTTATTCCCTATAGTACAAATTTAGAATATCATTATATAGGCAAATTATAAAATACTATCGTGTAAATTATGCTTTTTTTAGATATGTTTCATGGAAGGGATGGATAGATGTCAGATAAATTTAAAAATGTTACAGAAGCGCAATTAAAAGATTACATCAAAACAATTTTTTTAGAGGTTGGACTTCCAGAAAATGATGCAAGCATAGTATCTAATCTTATGACTGAAGCAGATATGCTTGGTGTTGATACACATGGTGTATTTAGATTGCCGCAGTACGTAAAAAGATTGATTGCAGGGGGTATAAACAAAACCCCAAATATAAGCATTGTGAGAGAAAAAAGTGCTATGGCACTATTAAATGGCGATAATGCAATGGGTCATTTAGTTATGGAAAAAGCTGCAAATATTGCTGTAGCAAAAGCAAAGGATCATGGGGTTGCATGGGTTGGTGCTAACTCATCAAACCATGCTGGTCCTGCCTCATTGTATGCGCGAATCCCTCTTAAAGAAGATATGATTGGAATATATGTAGCCGTTGGTAGTTCGAACCACGTACCACCATGGGGTGGCACAGATCTACTTTTATCAACAAATCCAATAGCAATATCCATTCCTAGCATGAAAAGACCTCCTATTGTCTTGGATATGGCTACAACAGTTGCAGCATATGGTAAAGTCAAAGAAAAATTACAAAGAAAAGAAGAAATGCCTGTTGGGTGGATGATTGACAAAGAAGGAAAACCATTAACAGATCCATCCAAATCGAGTGAAGGCTTTTTACTTCCAATTGGTGATGCAAAAGGTTACGGTTTGGCACTAATGTTTGGAATCCTTGCTGGAACTTTAAATGGTGCTGCATTTGGTAAGGCTGTAGTTGACTTCAATGCTGATGCAAAAAGTTTTACAAACACTGGGCATTTTATTATAGCGGTTGATATTGCTTCATTTACTGATGTTAATCAATTTAAAAGAAATATTGATGACGTATGGGCGCAAATGAAAGGTTCAAATGTGTTACCTGGTTTTGATGAAGTCAGGTTACCTGGTGAAAGGTCGAATAATCTTTTTAATGAAAGAAAGAAAAATGGTATCCCTATCCATGATAACTTGAAACAAGCACTAGACCAATTATCTGAGCAACTTAATACAAAAAAGATATACTAATTTTAAATGGATAAGAATGAACTAAGACAGGCTTTTGGTTGCTTTACAACAGGTGTGGCAATTGTAACTACTTCAAGTGAAGATTTTGAACCTATTGGACTAACAATCAATTCATTTACTTCACTATCACTTGAACCTCCACTTCTTATGTGGGGTATATCAAAAAATGCTCCTAGTATTGAAGCATTTAAATATAGGAGACTCTTTGAGGTTAATGTTTTATCTTCTCATCAAAAAGATTTGTTGAAAAAGTTTTCAACTCCATCAAATGATAAATTTAATGATGTAAATTGGGAAATGAGCGATAATAAATTACCAAAGATAAAAGAGTGTGTGGCAAATTTTGAGTGTGTAATACACTCAATATTTCCCGGTGGTGATCATGAAATAATTGTTGGAATGATTACACATTTTACGTTTAACGATAAACCACCCTTGATGTTATCAAGGAGTGGTATAATCAATTAACTTATGCCTTAATTGGATATATTGGTGTTTCCCCATTTAATACTCTAGCTACATCAGAAGCTGCTTTTGTTTGCAATTCTTCTAGCGCTTCAACAGAATAAAAGGCTGTATGTGGTGCTAATATAACATTGTCTCGTCCAATTAATGGTGAGTCAGCTGGAAGGGGCTCTGTTTCAACAACATCCAATCCAGCGCCACCAATTTCATTATTATCTAGTGCTTGGATTAAATCTTTTTCATTGATTAGAGGACCACGAGCTGTGTTTACTATTACTGCTGTTTTTTTCATTTTCTTAAAAGCATCCATATTAACCAGGCCCTTAGTTTCTGGAAGTAGGGGGGCATGAACTGAGATAAAATCAGATGTTTCGTATAATTCGTCCATTGACACACTTTTAACACCATATTTATCAAATATTTCTTGCGGGGCATATGGATCGCATGCAACCACATTAAAACCAAATGCTTGAGCCTTTGGTGCCATCAGTCTTGGAATATTTCCAAAGCCAATTAATCCAACAGTTTTTCCTCTCAGTCTATAAATCGGAACGACAGCAGGCATTTCCCAACGACCTGCTTGGACTAATTTGTTTGATTGAGGGATTTTCCTAGCCATGGAAATTATCATTGCCATGGCCTGGTCAGATACCTCATCCAGACAATAATCTGGGACATAATTTACGGAAATACCTAATTCGCCAGCAACTTTTAGGTCAATATTATCTACACCAATTCCAAATCTGCCTATTGCTTTACACTTTTTTAGGCTCCTTAAGATATTTTCATTAAGTTTCGCATAGGTTACAAGGATAGCATCAGCATTTTCTGCTGCTTTGATGATATCTTCTTCAGAACTGCTTGGAGCCTGTATAACTTCAGCATTTGCAGCTTCAAGTGCTTTTTTTGCAGGGTCTAAAGATGGAAAAGGGCTGTCAGTAACAACAACTAGTGGAGTGTTTTTCATATTTCACCTATTTGTTAAGAGTTTCAGGATTTACACAATTTGGTGGAGTTTTTCCATCAATAAGCGCTTCAATATTATCAACCACTCGATGAGCCATTCCTTCTCTTACGTCTTTACCCGCAGAACCCAAATGTGGTGCTAGTACGACATTATCCATTTCAAATAGTTCTTTTTCGATTTGAGGTTCGTTTTCATAAACATCAAGACCAGCACCAGCAATTTCCTTATTTTGAAGAGCTCTTACAAGAGCTTTTTCATCAATTATTGGACCACGAGCTGAATTTACTATGTATGCTGATTTTTTCATTAGCTTAAACTCTCTATCAGAGATTAAGTGGATTGTTTCAGGACGTTCTGCTGCATGGACGGAGACAAAATCTGATTGTTTAAATAGTTCATCAAACTCAACATATTCAAATCCGTATTCCTTTTCTTCACTTGGGTCCATTCTATTCGGTCCCCAATAGAGAACTTTCATACCAAAGCCTTTACCCCTTAGTCCAGTTGCTTTTCCGATTCTACCTCTTCCACCAACTAAACCAAGTGTTTTTCCCGATACATCACCACCAAGGAACATAGCAGATTGTGCGCCTGGGTAACCACCGGCTCTGACAAATCTATCTGCTTCGAGAATTCTTCTAGCTACGCATAACAATAATCCAAAAGCAATATCAGCAGTAGCATCTGTTACAACCGCAGGTATTACAGTCACTGGCATGCCAATCTCTGTTGCTCCTTTGACATCAATTCTATCTGGTGTAATTGACTGAGATGCTACAGCTATGAGATTTGGATTAGCTTGCATGATTTTCTTATCAACAACATCATGAAGTAGGCAGTATAAAATATCACAACTCTTAACCTCTTCGAGTAATGTATCATAAGGTATGATTTTAGATGCATCTGGGTATACTTTTAGCTCAACATCTCCTCTTGCTTCAAGTCTATCAATTGCACTTTGAGCAATTGGTTGAGTTATAAATATTTTTGTTTTTGCCATTATCCAATTCCTTTTTATAAAATTATTTTACTTCAATTAATCTCTCATCAAATGGAGTACGAGACATAATATGAGGACCGTCATCTGTGACTAAAACCATTTCCTCAAGTCTAACTCCACCTCCGCCTCTTACACCGTCTATCCAGATTAGGGGCTCAACTGCGAATACCATACCAGGTTTGAATTCGTATTCAGGAGCTCCAGGAAGTGTTTCACCTATATATGGCGGTTCATTTGCTCCTATGCCGACTCCATGACCGATAAATAGTGATAAAAAACGTCCACCAAGTCCATATTTAGATGCTTCATTAATAAGTGCATTTGCAGCATCTTTATTCGTTCTACCAGGACGCATTTCAGCAATGCCAGCTTTCAAACCATAATATACCGCGCTATATACATTTCTTTGTTCCTTTGATGGGAAAGATGCCTGAGTTCCGCAGTAAACAGTTCTTGCCATATCACCAAAATAACCATTCCATGCTGCACCAATATCAATGAAAACTAGATCACCATCTCTTACAATTTTGTCAGAGCAAATTCTGTTGGGGGGCGCCATATGTTCACCAGATGCAACAAAAGGAGTTGTGACATGTGAATATTCACCCCCAAGTGTATATAATGTATGCATTGCGTTTGCTGCTATATCACATTCCCTAACACCTTCTTGAACAGAGTTAATGGCAGTTGCGCAAACAGCATCTGCAATTGCTGTTGCCTCTTCAAGCATAACAATTTCACCAGGGAGTTTTATCATCCTTGCATGTTGCATTGCAGTATCACCATCTTCTATAGATAGATCAGGGAAATATTCCTGTAAAGCTTTATGAAAGATAACATTTGATTCATCTAAACCAAGTTTGCCTTTATCTATTTTGTACTTCTTGAGAACTGGTCCGAGAATATCCTTAACTAAACCATGAATAAGTGCTTTCTCTTCAATTATTGGAATTGTATGAACTTCCTTGATCCAAGGCATTGTTCTATCAATTCTGTCTCTTTCGCCTCCAGAACAGAAAAGTATTGGATCTTCGTTTTCAATTAGTAATGCGCCATTCAAACATGAAGATTTACCATGGATTATCTGAGGCCTGAGATCTGTAAGATATCTTTGGTTCTCATCTTTCCAAACAAGGATAGCATCCAGCCCCGCTTTTTTGAGTTCGGCTCTAGCCTTATCAATTCTTTGTTTTCTTAATTCAGCAGGGGAGACTCTCTCCTCGTAGCTGACGTTGAACCCGCCACGGGCGTAATGATCAATCTTCATATCTTTTCCTTTATGATAGTGTTTCTTCAGCTATAGCTCTGAATTCATCATCGTTCATAAGTCTCTTATGCTTTAGACCCCAATCTTTGATAGCTAAAAGAATATCCATTGCTTGCTTATCATCTGCTTTTATTTGGAATCTATTTAATCTGTCTTTAATAGAGTCAATACCAGAGCCTTTACCAATAACTATCTCAGGTTCAGCTTGCCCAACCATGCTTGGTCTAAATGGGAATAGTTCTGTTTGATTTTCATATCCGCAATTAATTAACCAGTTTGCAATGATACCAGACTCAACATTGAATAGATCATCACCAACTATCGGTCTGTTGGATG
>JADHLM010000020.1 GCA_016780665.1 Hyphomicrobiales bacterium
ATTGTTTTTAAATGAGCAAGAACCGAAACTATATATTATTGGGAAATCAAGTAAATTAAAGACATTTGATGATACTCTTCTATTCAGAGTCGAAACAAATGAAAATTTATCACTTAAATATTCAAAAAGTGTAGAGACGATACGCAATATTCTTGGAATTGAAACAGTAACCTTGCAAAAATTAAATAAAAACGTATATGTCATATCGATAAGATTAATCAATAATAAGATAAAAGAATTATGCAAAAAAATTGGAGACATTGATTTTATAAGTAAGTCTGAGTTTATTGGAAGATATGCAACACCTCATACAATGGGAGAAAAAATTGAGTAATTTAATAGAGCCACGTATTGGAATATCAAGAATTAATCGTTATAAAGGGGGTAAAGGAAGTTCTCTTGAGGGTGCAATAAAATTATCTTCAAATGAGTCTGCACTTGGACCAAGCAAAATTGCGATAGAAGCATTTAATGCGGCGAGTAGCTCACTATCAATATATCCTGATGGTAATAGCACTAAATTAAAAAACAAATTATGTGAATTAAATAATATTGAAGCAAGCAATATTATTTGTGGTGCGGGATCGGATGAAATCCTGAATCTAATTGCAAATGCTTATTTGCAACCAGGGGATGAAGTTATATATTCAGAGCATGCTTTTTTGCTATATAGGATTATAACCCTAGCAAACGATGCCATACCCATTCCGGCAAAAGAAATAGGGTTAAAAACAAGTATAAAAAATATCATTACAGCAGTCACTAATAGAACCAAAATTGTATTCATTGCAAATCCGAATAATCCCACAGGATCTTATCTAACCAGGGATGAGTTATTGCAATTAAGAGATGGTTTACCTGATGAGGTCTTGCTTGTAATCGATGGTGCATATGCAGAATATGTTCAAGAAGATGATTACACTGATGGGATGGAAATGGTTACCAATAATGTTAATACTGTGATGACAAGGACATTTTCTAAAGTATATGGGCTTGCAGCATTAAGAATTGGTTGGGGATACTGTCCGATACATATTATTGAAGTATTAAATAAAATCAGAGGGCCATTCAACCTTTCCACCGCATCGATTCTTGCTGGTGCTGCTGCTCTATCGGATCAAGAGCATGTTATGAAGTCGGTTCAATTTAATATTGAAGAAAAAAAGATACTTATAGAGAAATATAAAGAACTGGGAGTAGATGTAATTGATGGTGTTGCAAACTTCATACTTCTTAATTTTAGTACGATGCCAGATTTAGAATATGAACAACTAAAAGATTTTCTTATATCTAATAAAGTGTATCTAAGAGATATAGCTGATTATGGCTTACCTCACCATTTGAGGTTATCTATTGGAAGCAAAGAAAATAATATAATTGCCTTCGATAAAATAGCAGGTTTTTTGAGAAAATAATTAATGAATAACGCAGAAAAAAATTTATTTGGTACCGTTGCAATCATAGGAATCGGTCTAATTGGATCCTCAATTGCAAGAGGAATAAAAAAGTATAACATTGCCAATAAAGTGGTTGGTTATGCAAAAACATTGAAGACAAGAAAAAAAGCTATGGATCTTGGATACATGGATCAAGTTTTTGACTCGGCAAGTGATGCAATTCAAAATGCTAACCTAGTTATTTTATGTATCCCAGTTGGAGCAAATAGAGATATAATGATTGAAATTTCCGATAATCTATCAGAGGGAACAATACTGACTGACGTTGGTTCGGTTAAGGCTGAAGTAATTAAACAATTACATGATATCGTTCCTGATACAGTAAGCTTTGTCCCAGCTCATCCAATAGCAGGCACCGAATTTTCTGGTCCGGAGTCAGGGTTTGCAGAATTATTTGATAATAAATGGTGTGTCTTAACTCCGTATGAAAAAAGCAGAAAGCAAGATATAGAAAAAGTTAAAAACTTTTGGGAAAGGCTTGGTATGAATGTGGATGAAATGTCACCAGAATATCACGATCTTGTTCTCGCAATAACTAGTCACATTCCCCACTTGATTGCTTATAATATTGTTGGAACAGCAACAAATCTCACTGAAATAACAAGAAAAGAAGTCACTAAATATGCAGCTGGGGGGTTTAGAGACTTCACAAGAATTGCATCATCTGATCCTATAATGTGGAGAGATATTTTTTTGAATAACCAGGAAGCTGTATTAGAGATGCTTGATAAATTTTCTGATGATTTATCTTCATTAAGAGAAGCAATCAAGAAAAAAGATGGACAAGAATTACAAAAATATTTTACTAAGACCAGAGATATTAGGAGAAAAATTCTTCAGCAAGAGAGTAAATAAGTCCTTTATACGTCTATTAATTCCCTCGATCTGATCTCAATTTTTTGACTTAGTACTTCCATAAATTCATTATCACTCAATCCAGGTGGAATGGGATCGAGAAATTCAACTATAATCTTTCCTGGACTTTTATTAATCTTATTTCTTGGCCAGTATAACCCTGAATTTAATGCCACTGGCACGCATGGGATTTTAAGATTTTTGTATAATGCTAGGATCCCTCTTTTATAATTAGGTTCTGCATCAATTTCTCGCCTTGTTCCTTCTGGAAAGATTAGAATATGCCGACCATTAGTTAGACTTTTCTTTGCTTTTTTGACCATATACTTGATAGATGACAGACCAATTTTTCTATTTATTGCAATATTTCCAAATTTAAGGGCATATAAACCAAAAAAAGGAATAAACAGTAGTTCTTTCTTGAGGATCATTATTGGAGGAATATCAGTTATATGAAGGAAATTTATTGTTTCCCACGTTGACTGATGTTTAGATGCAATAAGAACTTTTCCATGCGGTATTTTATCATAGCCTCTAACTTCGTAATTAATTTTACAAAATATATTTAATATTTTTTGTGATGTTATAGCCCACACCTTCAATACTTTTAGACCAATTGATTGAGGTAGAACAAACAATGGAAGAAATACCACACTAAATATTAAAAGGTTTATCGAAAAGAGAAGGTAGTATAATAGTGATCTAGTTAGCATTTTTAATTTATTCTTTTTTCTATTAAAAAATATATTCTAGTATATGTGAGTTTGGCATATTCGCTAATAATTGTTTTCATCTTCGCATAGATAGGAATGTTTTTGTTTTGAAGAAATTTGCTCTGAACATTATGAGGAATGAAATTTATACTTCTATCAAAATTCTTTAAGATGAATAAGCTTCTTTTCATATGATAATTTGATGTAACAATTATTACATTTTTATAATTATTATTTTTGATCCAATCAATTGATTCTATTGCATTTTCAATTGTATTGTTAGCCTTTTTCCCTAAATCTATACAGCAATTAAGTAAATCCTCATCAGAGAGTATCTGTTCTGAAATATCAAAAATATTTGTATCTGGGTTTACTCCAGATATAAAGAGTCTTTTACCTACATTATTAGAGATTAGATCTATTCCAGATTGAACTCTATTTTCTCCGCCAGTGAAAACAATTATTGCATCAATACCTCGGTATGTATTAATTTTGTTTGTTTGTTTATTAATGAATGTATAAAAGTCATAGATATCAAAGAGGATTATAATTAAAGAAAAAAGGAACAAAATTTTTTTCAGTTTATGAAATATTTTTTTAAAGAACATAAAATAAAGCTAATTAATTATATTTCCGTATTAATTTTCTAACTGTCAGATAGGAAGATAATGTAGATGCAGACATTGATAGTATAGGAATTGATAAAAGTATAATATATTGAAGTGAGCTTGACCTGTTAGTTATTTCGACTATTTGAGATAGATCATTTAATAATCTGCCAATTTGCAATAAAAATGGGTTCATTATTAAAAAGGTAACAAAGCCCAAAACTGAACCAAAAATTCCAGAAAGAAGACCTATTTTTAGGAATGTAAAGACTATTCTCTGTATTATGAAACTGTTAGATGCGCCCAGATGAATGAGTAGGTTAATTGTATTTTTATTATAAATAATTGAAGTATGTGTGCCATAGATAATTATAAATGAAATAATAGCTAAGATTAAACCCGCAATAAAAATCCAAGATAGCAATCCAATTTGCACTAGGTTAATTGATAGTGCAGAAAATTCTGGACTACCAATCATTGAGACTAGTGAAGTTAATATAATAGATTTTAAGTAACAGAGTAGTATTATCATTATAAACAAATATCGATTATGAAGTGTGTTATCTGGAATTATTGCAGACGGTTTTGGGGCAAGTTGTCTTATACTCTTCTTTTCTGATGAATTTAGTACTGTGTTTAAAATATTCATAATTCTTCTATTGTTCTAATACTATTGTTGTATATTTCAATAATCTTCCGATTTACTATTGATTTTGATATGAGGTTTTGGTCATGTGTCGCGATGACAATAGTTGTTCCCATTTTATTCATTTCGGAGAATAGTCTCATTATCTTTTCAGAATTAAAGTTGTCCACATTGCCCGTTGGTTCATCTGCAAGTATTAATTTAGGAGATGAAATAACTGCTCTTGCAATTGCTGCTCTTTGTTGTTCGCCTCCAGATAAAGTATTAGGATAGCCATGGACACAATGCTCAAGGTTAACCCAGCTCAGTAGCTCAATAACATCACTTTTATAGTTTTTCTCGCGTTTATTTTGTACCCTTAATGGTAAAGCAACATTTTCATAAGTAGTTAAATGCGGTAATAGTCTAAAGTCTTGAAAAATATAGCCTATTTGTCTTTTGATCTCATAAATTTTATTCTGTGGAATATTGTTTATGTTCTTCCCTAGAAAAAATACATCCCCACCTGTAGGTCTAAGAGTTGATGATAGTAGTTTCAATAAAGTTGTTTTACCTGCACCAGATGAACCTGTAATAAAATAGAATCCACCTTCTTCAATTGTTAATGAAATATCATTAAATATATCTCTTGTGATACTATATCTGTGATGAACTTTTTCTAAAGCGAGGATATTGTTTGTCATAGAAATATATTTCTAGTTACAGCCAATGTGCTATTTTTTCTTGCTGGATTAGATCCTTAACTTCTATTCTATCTCTTACAATTGCATATTCATAGTCTTTGACAAGTAATTCTGCAATTTGAGGTCTTGAATTATAATTGGATGATAAAACTGACCCATAAGCTCCAACAGATTTTATGGCTATTAAACTTCCTGGTTTTACAGAATTCATTTTTCTATTTTTCGCAAAATAGTCACCTGTTTCGCATATTGGTCCTACGATGTCGTACAATTTATTGGATGTGCCAAGATTATTTCTCACAGGTAGAATTTCATGATAAGAATTGTAAAGCGTTGGTCTCATAAAATCATTCATAGCAGCATCGACTATTATAAAGGTTTTCTGGCTAGTCGTTTTTACATCTATAACCTTTGTAATTAGTAGCCCACTATTTGCCAAGAGTAACCTTCCAGGCTCAATATAAACCTTAAGATTAGTATTTCCAAAAATACTTTGGATCAGATTGGCATACTCTAAAAATGTAGGGATAGTTTCATCTTCACTATATGGAACACCTAAGCCTCCACCAAGGTCAACATGTTTAATATTGTGCCCTAAATTTTTGAGCTGATTAATTAAATCATAAATAATTGTATAAGCTTTCTTGAAGGGTTTTAGACTTGTTATTTGACTACCAATATGGACAGAGACCCCTGTAATATTAATGTTAGGAAGATTTGCTGCAATATTATAAATACTGTTAGTATAGTCAAATTCTATTCCAAATTTGTTTTCAGCTTTACCTGTTGTAATTTTGATATGCGTCTTTGCGTCAACATCAGGGTTAACTCTGATTGCGATATCTTGTTTGGTTTTTAATTCTTCACAAATATCATTAATTCGCTCTAGTTCAGATTGGGACTCTACGTTAATGCAGTGTATCTTTGATTGGATGGCATATCTTAGTTCTTCATCAGTTTTACCTACCCCGGCATAAATAATATCTTTTCCTGATGCTCCTGCAGCAATGGCTCTCTCAATTTCACCACCAGATACAACATCAATTCCTGAACCTTTATTGAGTAAGAGTTTTAATATTGATGCATTCGAATTAGCCTTCATTGAGTAAAATACTCTAATATCCATATCAAATGCTGAGGTTAGATTATCGTACTGACTATTAATAAATTGATCTGAATAGCAATAAAAAGGAGTTTTATTTTCTTTTGCTATATCTTCAACGCTCAGGTTCTCTATAAATAAATTATTATCTTTATATCTTATTGGGTTCATGCGCGTTTTTAATCCCCTAGAGTCGATTATTATTAAATCAATTTATCTAATATAGTATTTCTATTTATATTTTGGTCTTGATCCAAATCAATATCACCCTTGACTCCGCATGATGTAACAATTAGAGAGAGAAAGACGACAATTAAAATTTTTCTTATAAATATTTTTTTATACATTTTATTTTTTTAGCAGTTTAAGCCAATTTTCAGCTTCTTTTCTTACGTTTTCTGGAGCTGTGCCTCCAAATGATGTCTTATTCTGAATAATAGCATCAAATGAAATTTTATTTACTATATCATTTGTTATTCTATCATCTATTTGTTGAAAATCTTTTAGTGTTAGTTCATCTAATGTTAATTTTTTATCTTCAGCATATGCTACAATCTCCCCAACTATTTTATGGGTTTCTCGGAATGGAATATCTAGGGTCTGGACTAATATATCAGCTATATCTGTAGCAATTGAGTACCCCTTTTTTGATGCTTCCAGCATTACTTGTTTGTTTGGTATCATATTTTTAATCATTAGCGACATCACTTTTAACGAAATTTCAGTTGTATCTAATGCATCAAATAGTGGTTCTTTATCTTCTTGAAGGTCTTTACTATATGATAGAGGTAACCCCTTTAGTACAATTAAAAGCGTATTTAAGGAGCCAATAATTCTACCAGTTTTTGATCTTATTATTTCAGCGCCATCAGGATTTCTTTTTTGTGGCATAATTGATGACCCCGTAGTTAATGAGTCAGGCAATTTTATAAAATTAAACTCTGATGACATCCATAATGTTATCTCTTCTGCTAATCTAGACAGATTAATTGATATTATAGCT
The DNA here is from genome assembly GCA_016780665.1 of Hyphomicrobiales bacterium. GTDB lineage: Bacteria > Pseudomonadota > Alphaproteobacteria > Rhizobiales > TMED25 > TMED25. Next base: position 7,068 of record JADHLM010000020.1, read on the forward strand.
AGATTAGATAATGTTTCTAAAACCAAGTCTCTTGAGGAGACAGCATCAATAGAATTTGCCATTGGTTTATCAAATCCAAGCAATTTTGCAGTCATATGTCTGTCAATTGGGTAAGAAGTACCTGCTAGAGCAGCAGCACCCAAAGGGCTTTCATTAAGTCTCTTTAATGTGTCATGAAGTCTTTGTTTATCTCTGTTTAGTGACTCTACATAGCTCAATAAGTGATGTCCAAATGTAATCGGTTGAGCTATTTGTAAATGAGTATATCCAGGCATAAAAGTTGCATAATTTTCAAGTGCTTGTTCAGCAAGGGCTATTTGACATGAATTTATTAATGACGCTAGATAACGATTTTTTTTAATAAGGTACAGTTTCATATCTGTTGCCACTTGATCATTCCTTGATCTCGCTGTATGGAGTTTTCCAGCAACAGGACCAATAATCTCCGTCAGCCTACTTTCGATGTTCATATGTATATCTTCCAGTTCGATTTTGAACTCAAAATTTTCTGCAAGAATTTCAGATCTTATTTTTTTTAGTCCATCGATAATTTTTTTAGATTCTTCCCTTTTAATTATTGAACATTCAGCAAGCATAGTGGCATGAGCAATAGAACCGTCAATATCCTGTATTGCCAGTCTGTAATCATATTTGATTGACGCATTCAGATCTTCTAATAGTGCGTCAGTTTTTGAAGTGAATCTTCCACCCCACATTTTATTTGCCATACTTTTCTCATAAGTTATAGAAATTACTTTATATTTATTATAATTATGTAATTAAAAAGATAAAATTTATTTAATACTTATAAAAACCTTCACCAGTTTTTCTTCCAAGTTTTCCTTGTCTAACATAATCTTCTAGTAGATGACAAGGTTTGTATTTGGGATTCTCAAAATCTTTTATCAGAATTTGCAATATATATAGACATGTATCAAGTCCTATAAAGTCTGCAAGTTGCAGTGGACCCATTGGGAAATTAGCTCCTAATTTAAGAGCTTTATCAATTGATTGCACATCAGATAAACCACTTTCAAGTGCATGCACTGCTTCATTTATCATAGGAATGAGGACCCTATTTACAATAAAACCTGGTTGGTCATCAGAAATAACAAATTGCATGTTAAGTTTCGCAACATAATCCTTTATATTATCTACTATTTGAATATCAGTTTTGTTATTGGGTATTATTTCAACTAGCTTTATTATTTGTGGTGGATTCATAAAGTGAAGGCCAATAAAGTTAGCTGGATTTTTTGTACTATTAGAAAGTCTATTTATAGAAATTGATGAAGTATTGGTTGCTAGTATTGTATGTTTATGAATAATTCTTCCAATTTGATCAAGTAATCGTGCCTTAATTTTTTCATCTTCTGTAACACATTCAATAACCAAATCACAAGATTTGAATAAACTAATATCACTTACATAATTAATTCTGCCATTTTTAATGCCATCCTGCTTATGCTTATTTAATCTTGATGATATTCTTTTTTGTGCTTTATTAAGCTGTTCAGAGTTGGAGTCGAACAATATTATATTGAATTTTGATAGAATATTGACTTCAGCTATGGCAGTCCCCATTAGACCGCTTCCAGCTATGCCAATTGTTTGAAACATGTTCTATTTTTGTATTTTTTCAAGTTCTTTGTCAAGTTCAGGAACGGCATCGAATAAATCTGCTACTAGTCCATAATCAGCAACTTCAAAGATAGGCGCTTCATCATCTTTGTTAATTGCAACAATAACTTTTGAGTCTTTCATACCTGCCAAGTGTTGAATGGCTCCAGATATACCTACTGCAATATAAAGTTCTGGTGCTACAACTTTTCCAGTTTGTCCAACTTGGTACTCGTTTGGAACAAATCCTGCATCAACTGCTGCACGACTTGCACCAACAGCGGCTCCGAGCTTATCTGCAACGGACTCTAACATCTTAAAATTATCACCTGATTGCATGCCACGACCACCAGAAACAATTATACCTGCGGAAGTTAATTCAGGTCTTTCACTACTTGAAACTTTTTCTTCAATGAATTCAGATAAACCAGGGTTATTTCCAGCATCTATCTTTTCGATTGTAGCAACAGATGAACCAACTTGAGCAGTTTCAAAAGCGGTTGTTCTAACAGTAATTACATTTTTTTCTGTAGAACTTTCTACAGTTGCTATTGCATTTCCAGCGTATATTGGTCTTTGGAATGTTTTGTTATCAATTACAGATATTATTTCAGATATTTGACTTACATCTAATTTTGCAGCAACTCTTGGTAATATATTCTTTCCATTGGTTGTTGCTGCTGAAACTAAATAGTCATAACTTTTCATAAGTTCAAAAAGTAAATCAGCAGTTGGTTCACAAAGCATATTTTCATAAGTGGTATCCTCAACTAGCAGGACTTTTTCAACACCTTCAAGTGTGGCTGCATCATTTGCAGCAGATGCACAATTATTTCCTATAACAACAACATGTGCAGGACTAAATATTTTTAATGCTGCTGTGAGGGCTTTTTTTGTAGCTTCTTTTAAACTTTGGTTATTATGCTCAGCTAGTACAAGTACACTCATTAAATTACTCCTGAAACGTTTTTTAATTTATCAACTAATTCTTGGATTGACTCTACCTTGCCACCACCAACTCTTTTAGGAGGTTCTTCAACTTTTTTAGTACTGACTTTTGGGGTCATATCAATTCCTAAATCAGATGGATCTAGTTCATCTATTGTTTTTTGCTTTGCTTTCATTATGTTTGGCAATGATGCATAGCGGGGCTCATTAAGCCTCAGATCAGTTGTTAGTACCGCTGGCTTTTTGAGTTTAATTGTTTGAAGCCCACCATCTATTTCCCTCGTTACAATTATTGTATCGTTTTCTATTTCTACTTTAGAGGCATAAGTTCCTAGTGAACGATTTAACAATGCAGATAGCATTTGACCAGTTTGGTTGCAATCATCATCTATTGATTGTTTTCCGAGAATAATAAGATCATAGTCTTCTTTTTCACAAACTTTTTCTAAAATTTTGGCAACAAGTAAAGGTTCAGGTGAATGATCTGTTTTTACATGTATTCCTCTATCCGCACCCATCGCCAGAGCATTTCGTATAGTCTCTTTTGATTGTTCAGGACCTAGTGATACAACAACAATTTCATCACATTGACCTGCTTCTTTTATCCTAATTGCTTCCTCAACAGCAATTTCATCAAAAGGATTAATTGACATCTTAATATTGTTAAGATCAACAGCATTGGTTTCTTTATCCACTCTGATCTTTACATTGTAGTCAACAACTCTCTTGACTGGCACAAGTATTTTCATATTTTGACTCCGTTACTTATCATAGTTATTCCCTGGAACCCATAGAATATCATCAAAATTAAGTTTTAAATTTGCATATCTAGCAATAACAAATAAGAAATCAGAAAGCCTGTTTATATATTGGATGGCTTCATCACTGATACTCTCACCTTCAGTTTGGTTAAGTTCTATCATTTCCCTTTCGCAACGTCTAGCAATTGTTCTTGCGACGTGCAAGTATGCTGCAATTTTTGTTCCTCCTGGCAGGATAAATGACTTAAGAGGGTTTAAATCTTTATTGAGTGAATCAATTTCTTTTTCAAGGTTGTTAACATAACTGCTTATTATTTTTAAGCTACCATCACTCTTATCGCTATCAGGGATACATAGATCAGCACCGAGATCAAATAAATCATTTTGGATTAATGCAAGGGTGTGATCAATTTTATTTAATTGATTATTATCTATATAGCTTCTTGCGAGGCCAATAAATGAGTTAAGTTCATCCACAGTTCCATATGCTGAAACACGCTCAGAATTTTTTAATATTCTGGAACCATTTCCAAGACCAGTTGATCCATCATCACCAGTTTTTGTATAAATTTTATTTAGTTTTACGATCGCTCAGTACCTCAATAAGTAAAGTAGAAAAAAATCATAATAAATATAATCGCTATAAATTGCGCAACAACCCGCAACCTCATTAATTTTTGTGAACGATTCGCATTGCCTTTTTTTAGCATGTTTATAAGTCCAAGTATGAGAACAAATGCTACTGCAAGCACTGATATCGTTACAAGTATATTAAAAAATTCTGACATAGTTTTTCTATAGGTTAATACGTTTCATTTAATCATTGTGTTCAATTTTTTCAAATCCAAAAAATTTCATTGTGAATAACTAGCTTTTTTAAACAGATTTTCTTAAAAAAATTGTGTTTTGTTAGTCATTCACATATTTTAGATATAAGTAGATGAGTAATAAAAAAAAATTGTTAATCCTCTTGCATGGTTATGGGGCAGATGGAAATGATCTCTTGCCAATAGGTAAACATATCCAAGAAAAAATAACAAATATAGAATTTATATCACCAAATGCATTTGATAAATGTGAGTTGAACCCTTTTGGTTATCAGTGGTTTCCTATAGATGAAGATAGGCGATATATTTTTGATGAACATACACAAAAAGTCACTAATAGGGTCTTCAATGAATATGTAAAAAAAGAAGCTGAGAGAAGGTCTCTTTCGATTTCTGATGTTATATTATGTGGTTTTAGTCAGGGAGGAATGATTTCATTGGCGGTTGGGTTAAGAAGTATTGAAAAACCCCTTGCGACAATAAGTTTATCCGGTTTACTAATGAATGAAATTATTCCAGTGGGCAAAAATCAAACTAATATCTTGATGATGCATGGAAGATTAGATGATGTATTGCCAATAGATTTTTATGAAAAGTCAAAAAACCAATTGGACTTACAAAAAATCGCCTATGATTGCAAAGTTTATGATAATTTATTTCATAATATAAGCTATGAAGAGGTTGAAGATCTTGTTGGTTATATAAAGACGATAATTTCTGAAAATTAATAAAATTTATCTCTGAACTTTTTCCATCCAACAAATATGATTGATATCATTAGTATATTGGAGAGAATATTATAGCCTGATATGGATAACCCCAATATTTTAACGGGATCTGAACAGTTGGGTTTGATTGCGCTAAGTCCAATTAAAAGGTTCTCAGTATTTATATCTATGTTAGATAATTGATCAGAACATCCTGAGATATTTCTCCAGTAAGAATTTTCTATACCGTAGTGATATATTGCAATTAATAATCCTGTAAATATAGGAGCTGAAATAAGAAAAATTGCCAATTTGGAACTTATTTTCTTTTTCTTAATTTTTATCATTATAAAAGCAATTGATATTATTATGATGACAAAATAAGGATATCTCTGCAATAAACATAGTTCGCAAGGTTTCCAACCCAGGACAAATTCCATAAAATAAACGGATATGAGTACCAGAAAACTATAAATTCCAAGTATGCTGAAAACGGTCATATTTTTTTTCATTGCAACTTATACATTAGCCCAAAAAAATAAAAAAATACAAGCCCAAACATAAACAAATGGATAAAAAGATGTATTTCATTTTAGTCGAAAAGTTATTAATTTTTTGGAATGCATTAATCATCTTTGATCCATAATAGTAGGTCAACAATGTAATTATTTGGTAACGAATGTAACGTCCAACAAAACTATATATCAATAAATAAATAAAATTGATCTTAAACACACCGCTTGCCAATGTTACTAACTTAAAAGGTAAGGGAGTGACTGCCCCGATCAAGATTATTAAGGCACCATACTTTTCATAAATTGGAATAAACTCTGATAAATCAACAAATGATTTAATAATTTTTTCTTCAAGATGATACCCTAATATATAACCGAATATTGCACCAATTGTTGACATTGAGGCAGCCAAAAATGCATATTTGATGTATTTATGAGGATATTTAACAATTGAAGGTATTAATATAAATTCTAACGGAAAGGGGTTAACAACGCTTTCAGATACAGCAAAAACAGAAATGTAAAATGCGATAAATTTTTCGCTTAAGTATTTTTCTATAACTCTTATTTTATTGAACATTCCCATTCCCAGATGAACTTAAATATTTACAAACACTTGATATCAGTGAAATATATTTGATTCTCGCTGAAGAATTATGCATAATCACCAACAATAATTTTATAGCGGGGAGATTTAAAAATGATTAATGCTGGAGATACTAGCTGGATTCTAACAGCTACAGCACTTGTTTTATTCATGACAATGCCAGGTTTAGCTCTGTTCTATGCAGGCTTAGTAAGGTCAAAGAATATATTATCAGTTTTGATGCATTGTGCAGCAATTTGCTGTTTGGCATCAGTAGTTTGGTTGGCAGTTGGATATTCACTCGCCTTTTCAGGTGAGGGAGCTTATCTTGGTGATCTCTCAAAAGTATTTTTATCTGGTGTTTCAAGGGATGCAGCATCTGGGTCTATACCTGAGTCACTTTTTTTCTCTTTCCAAATGACATTCGCTATTATAACACCCGCATTAATAGTAGGTGCCTATGTTGAAAGAATTAAATTTGGAGCAGTTTTACTAATTTCTGCATTATGGTTAGTCTTTGTATATGCCCCTGTATGTCATTGGGTTTGGGGCGGCGGATGGCTTGCTTCGATGGGGGTATATGATTTTGCAGGAGGTATAGTTGTTCACGTAACTGCAGGTGTGTCAGCACTTGTTATTGCAAAAATGCTAGGGCAAAGATCGGGTTATCCAGAACAAATTCAGCCACCGCATGCACCTTGGATGGTAATGGTAGGCGCCTCTATGCTATGGGTTGGATGGTTCGGATTTAATGCAGGAAGTGCATTAACGGCCGGTTCTGATGCATCTATGGCATTGCTAGTAACTCATATTTCGGCAGCTACAGCCTCACTAGTTTGGTTAGTGATTGAGTGGCTTAGATTTGGAAAACCTAGTCTTGTGGGCTTAGTGACAGGAACAATTGCAGGTCTTGCAACAGTCACCCCTGCATCAGGATTTATAGGACCAATGGGTGGTTTTATACTTGGTCTCGTAGGAGGTATAGTCACATATTACTGTGTAGATCTTGTTAAAGGAAAATTCAATATTGATGATTCTTTGGACGTATTTGCTGTACATGGAGTCGGAGGGGCTACAGGGACTCTCCTGGTTGCTATCTTGATACTTCCAGTATTTCAAGGGGTTGGTCTAGCTGAAGGCGTTTCTGTAATGAGTCAACTTACTATGCAAGCAACAGGTATAATAGTAACTGCAGTCTGGTGCCTTCTTGCAACAGTTATAATTGTCAATATTACTAAGCGATTAGTGGGACTTCGAATCGATGAAGAAGATGAAGTTGAAGGTCTCGACTACAAGGCTCACGGCGAGTCTGGTTACAAATTATAGTTTTAGGGAGTAAAATAAAATGAAAATGATCATGGCTATCATCCAAACGCATAAATTGGATGGTGTTAGGCAAGCTTTAAACGAGGTTGGTGTCATGGGAATGACGGTAACTGAAGCAAAGGGTTTTGGAAGAACAAAGGGGCATACTGAAATTTACAGAGGTGCCGAATATCAAATTAATTATATTCCAAAATTTAAAATAGAAGTTGTTGTTGAGGACTCAATATCTGATAAAGTAATTGAAACAATATCAGAAACAGCTAACACTGGTAAGATTGGTGATGGTAAGATATTTGTTTGGGATATAGAAACTGCCATTAGAATTAGAACC
>JADHLM010000021.1 GCA_016780665.1 Hyphomicrobiales bacterium
GTATAGGAAGCTTAACAGCTGAAATGGATAATAGAATTCCAGAGATTTTAGAACTACTTAAGTATTCTGGGAAGGTCGCGCATACTCAAAATATATTATCAGCAAAATGGATGAAGCTTATAGTTAATGCCATGACAATGGGACCAAGATCAATCCTAGGGCTTCGTGCAGTGGAAGCAATGAATGTTGAAGGTATGAGAGAATTAGCATTAAAAATTGGTGAAGAAGCGCTACTAATTGGTCAAAAAATGGGTTTCAAGCCTGAACCAATATTCGGACTAAACCAAAAAGATATAGAACAATCTAATAGATTACTTGAATTATTATTAGATAGAATAATTCACGATGTAGGTCCCCATGCAAGGGATGCAGTGCTACAGGATCACTTAAAAGGACGTTTAAGTGAAGTTGATTTAATTAATGGACTCATATATGAAGAGGGTCAAAAATATGGGATTGACTGTATTCATAATAAAAGAGTATGTGAAATAACTGACAGAATACAACAAAATGTAATCAGTCCATCGCCAAATAATGCTAAAGAGCTCGTTGGTTAAATTATTTAAGCTTTTTCAATAACCACAGAGATACCCTGTCCAACTCCAACACACATAGTACAAAGTGCATATTTATGGTTATTCCTTACAACTTCCTTTGAAGCTGTTAGAGCTAACCTTGCACCCGACATACCTAGTGGATGCCCTAAAGCTATTGCTCCACCATTTGGGTTAACTTTTTCGCTATCATCATCTATTCCAAGCATCCTCAGACAAGCAAGTGATTGTGATGCGAAAGCCTCATTGAGCTCTATTACACCAATCTGGTCTAGGCTCATACCTGTTTTATTTAATAACTTCTGAGTTGAAAAAACAGGACCAATTCCCATATATCTAGGCTCCACGCCAGCAGTAGCAGCACCACAGAATCTTGCTAGAGGATTCAGTGAGAATTTCTTAACCATTTCTTCTGAAGCAATAATAAGACATGCAGCCCCATCATTTACTCCTGAAGCGTTTCCTGCTGTAACAGTACCATTCTCTCTAAAGGGAGTGGGCAAAGCATTTAATTTTTCTATGGTTGTGTCACGTGGGTGTTCATCTTGTTCAAATATTATCTTTTCTTTATTTTTATTTATAACTTCAATACCCAATATTTCATCACCAAATCGATTATTCTTAAGCGCGTTTTGATATTTTTTTTGACTATTGTATGCGAATAAATCTTGGTCATGGCGATTGATATTATAAAATTCAGCCACATTTTCTGCAGTTTCTGGCATAGAATCTGTGCCATAAATAGAAACCATCTTCTTATTAATGAATCTCCATCCGATCGTAGTATCTTCAACTTTATTATGTCTTGAGAAAGCACTATCAGCTTTTGGCATAACAAAAGGTGCACGGGACATACTCTCTACTCCTCCAGCGATAATTAAATCCATTTCTCCTGTCATAATGGCACGACATGCAACAATAACTGCATCCAGACCAGATCCACATAACCTATTTATTGTTGTTGCTGGAATTGAAATTGGTAAACCCGATAGCAATGCCGCCATTCGTGCAACATTCCTATTATCTTCACCAGCTTGGTTTGCACAGCCAAATATAACTTCATCAATTTCATTAGGATCCATTTTTGGGTTTTTTTTAATTAAGTGATTAATCACAAGAGCAGCAAGATCGTCTGGTCTTAGTGAAGAGAGTGACCCACCATATTTACCAATTGGAGTTCTTATACCGTCACAAATAAATGCTTCAAACATAAACTTTACCTACTTTAGAGCACGTTGACCAAATAATACTTTTTGAGCTTCGAGATCCTTAGATAAATCATGACGAATGTCATCGCCAATACTTATACCTTTTTGCACAGCCGGTCTTTCCATCATCCTATTAAACCAATCATTTAAATATGGAAATTCATTGAGATCTTGACCTTTTTTCTCTGGATTTCTTACCCAACCAACACAAGCCATATCTGCTATTGAATAATCTTCCGCAATGTAATCTCTTCCATCAGATAATTTCTTATTCAAAACACCATAAAGTCTATTCACTTCATTTGTATACCTATCTATTGCATATTGCAGTTTGTTTTGAGAATAGTTTCTAAAGTGATGCGCTTGTCCTCCCATTGGCCCAAGACCACCAACTTGCCAGAAAAGCCACTGGTCTACTTCTAATTGTTTTCTATAGTCACTTGGATAAAATAAGCCCTTTTTTCTCCCTAAATATTGTAATATCGCTCCCGACTCAAATATTGAAATTTCTTCGCCATCAGGACCATCTGGATCTACAATTGCGGGCATACGATTATTAGGTGAAATTTTAAGAAATGAAGGATTAAATTGTTCCCCTTTCCCAATATTTATGAAATTTACATTATATGGATATTTCGCCTCTTCTAGAAAAATTGTTATTTTGAAACCATTTGATGTAGGCCAATAATATAATTCTATAGGTTTTTTTGTACCAAAGTCATTCATTTAATGTCTCGCTTAAAATTAAAATACTGTTATTGTTATAAGATATACTAAAAATAGCATAATAAAACACATTTAATAATGAATTTATTTGATTGGATAAGGCTGATAATTCTATCACTTTTATGGGGTGGATCTTATACATGGATCGAACTCGCATTATTGGAACTTGATCCAATGATGATAGTATTTTATCGTGTTTTAATATCAAGTATTTTTCTGATACTAATATGCAAAGTTTTTTCTTTGACATTTAAAATTAAAAAAAAAACATTATTTTTTTTATTTTTTATGAGTTTAACAAATAACGTTATTCCTTTTAATTTAATTGCTTGGGGACAACAAGAAATAACAGCGAGTGTTGGTTCGATTTTGAATGCAACAACCCCACTATTTACGGTCATTATAGCAAATTATTGGCCAAATGGAGAAAAGGCAACTTTAAATAGAATTGCTGGCGTCATTATTGGTTTTTGTGGAGTCATACTACTAATGGGATTAAGTATGCATGACATTGATAATTCTATAATTGGTCAGACCGCAATCTTATTAGCTGCAATATCTTATGCAATATCAGCTTTAATTGGGAAAGAAATTAAGAAAATTCACCCTGCAATATCCGCAACATACATGCTATCAATTTCATCGGTTATTTTATTGCCAATTATTTTGTTCTCTGGAAATGAGTTGCTCCCAGAAGTAAACAAACAAAGTATGATTGCAATTCTTGGACTTGCGGTATTTTCTACATCCATAGCTTATTTGATTTTTTATAAGCTTATCGAAAATATTGGTTCAAATGTAATGCTTGTTACACTTTTAATGCCTGTAAGTGCAATATTATTATCAATAATTATATTAAATGAGAGAATAAGTACTACTCAAGTAACAGGTTTGATATTAATTTTAGCTGGATTGATATTAGTAGATGGTAGAGTGCTGAATTTCTTTAAAAGATAATCGTTTATAACCCAATCTTTTTTAAGACCAACTCATTAACTTTTGATGGGTTAGCCTTCCCTTGACTTTCTTTGATAACCTGCCCCACAAACCATCCAACCATTTTTGGTTTTTCTTTTGCTTGAGCTACTTTATCAGAGTTTTCATCTATAATCTTATCTACTAGTTTTTCTATAGATGACTCATCTGTTATTTGAGACATACCTTGTTCATTAACAATTAATTTTGCACTTTTCTGGGTTTCTAACATAATCTCAAAAACATCTTTGGCTAGCCTTCCAGAGAGAGTTCCATCTATGATGAGATCTATTAACTCGCCGAGATTGTCTGCTGTTATTGGTGATTGATCAATGTCTAGTGAAAGCCTATTTAATGCACTAAATAGTTCTCCTGAGATCCAGTTAACAGATAATTTTGGATCCCTTCCCTTAGCAACAACCTCGAAATATTTTGCATATTTTTTATCGGAAACAAGAATATCTGCATCATAAGAATTAAGCTTATACTGCTCCATTAGTCTATCTTTTTTATCATCTGGTAACTCAGGTAATTCTTTTACAATTTCATCGATAAAATCTTGACTGAGATTTAACGGCAATAAGTCGGGATCAGGAAAATACCTGTAATCATGAGCTTCTTCTTTACTTCTCATAGATCGTGTTTTTCCTGTAGAAATATCAAATAACCTAGTTTCTTGGCTAATCTCATTTCCACTTTCAATTTCATCAATTTGTCTTTTTGACTCATAATCTATTGCCATACCAATAAATTTAATTGAATTAACATTTTTTATTTCACATCTTGTGCCTAATTCATCACCAGGTCTCCTGACTGAGACATTAATATCAGCTCTTAGTGAACCCTCTTCCATATTTCCATCACACGTCTCTAGGTATCTAAGAATTGTACGAAGTTTTGTTACAAATAATTTTGCTTCCTCTGCACTTCTAAGATCAGGCTTTGTAACTATCTCCATAAGAGCAACACCTGACCTATTTAAATCAATGTATGTAGACTGTGGATCAATATCATGAAATGATTTTCCGGCATCTTGCTCAAGATGGAGTCTTTCGATACGAACATATATATCCGATCCATCTTTAAGAGTAACTTTTACAATACCCTCTCCAACTATTGGATGTTTAAATTGTGATATTTGATAACCTTGGGGTAAATCAGGATAGAAATAATTTTTTCTATCAAAGACTGAGTATTTATTTATTTCAGCCTGTAGTCCTAGTCCAGTTTTGACTGCCTGCCTAACGCATTGTTTATTAATAACTGGAAGCATGCCTGGCATTGCTGCATCCACAAGACTAACGTGAGACATAGGTTCACCACCATATGAGGCAGAAGATCCAGAAAATAATTTTGAATTAGATGTGATTTGAGCGTGTATTTCCAAACCAATAACAACCTCCCAATCACCTGTTGGACTCTCAATTATAAAACGAGGATTTCTGTTATTATTTTCTGACATTACAAGCGTCCATTGTTATTTTTTTATCCACCAATCTGTGGGCATTTCAATGTTTACCCTAGATTCTTCAATTAGCCTTCCAAATTTAAAAAGTGATTTTTCATCAAAATGATTTGTAATTAATTGAATCCCCATGGGCAAACCAGAACTATCCAAACCACTTGGAATCGAGATAGCAGGCAGTCCAGCCAAATTAACAGGAACTGTCAAAATATCATTAGAATACATTTTTAATGGGTCTGAAATATTTTCCCCTATCCCAAATGCAGTTGTAGGAGTAGTTGGTGTTAATATTGCATCAACTGTTTTAAAAGCTTCTAAAAAATCTTCGTGAATAAGCCTCCTAACCTTTTGTGCCTTCAGATAATAAGCATCGTAGTAGCCTGCAGAAAGCACATAAGTACCCATTAAAATCCTTCTTTTGACCTCATCACCAAACCCCTCAGCTCTCGTTCTTTTATATAAACTATCCAGGTCTTCACCAGGCACTCTCTTTCCGTACTTAACTCCATCATACCTGGCAAGATTTGAGGATGCTTCAGCTGGAGCAATTATGTAATATGCCGGAAGTGCGTACTTACAATGAGGTAAATTTATAGATTTTATATTAACGCCAGCTTCTTTATACCACTGAATAGCCTCTTCCCAATTTTGCCTTATATCTAACGAAAGATCCAGCTCCTCAAACTCTTTTGGGATTCCTATGCTCATACCATTGAGATTAGAATTCCTGTAGTTTTCAAAATTTTCTACTTCGATGTTTGCACTGGTACTATCTTTATTGTCATAGCCTGCCATTGCCTGCAGAGCTAGTGCAGAGTCTCTAACTGTTTTCGTAATTGGTCCTGCTTGATCAAGAGAAGAAGCAAAAGCTACTATACCCCAACGGGAACATCTGCCATATGTAGGTTTTAAACCAACTGTTCCTGTGAATGCTGCAGGTTGCCTAATAGAGCCACCCGTATCTGTCGCGGTAGCTAATGGACATAATGAGGCAGCAACAGCAGCAGATGAACCTCCAGAGGACCCTCCAGGAACCAATTCTTTTTCAGAATTTCTTGATCTCCATGGATTAACAACAGCTCCGTTTGCACTTGTTTCGTTAGATGAGCCCATAGCAAATTCATCATTACTGAGTTTACCAAGCATTATCATGCCCGACTTAAATAAATTCTCAGTAACAGTTGACTCATAAGAGGGAATAAAATTTTCTAAAATTTTGCTAGAGGCTGTTGTCTTTACTCCCTGTGTACAAAATAGATCTTTTATACCAATAGGAATTCCTTCAAGGGGTCCTGCTTCATTTTTTTTAATTTTACCATCACTTATCTCAGCTCTATCAAGCGCTTGTTCGAATGTGGTTGTGTTATATGTGTTTAATTTTGATGAGCCTTCAATTCGCTCGATATAGGATTTTACTAATTCTTTTGATGTAAAATCACCCTTTTTTAGTGAGTCTCTAATTGAAGATAAATCTAATACTCTTACGTCAATCATCTTATTCAATAACTTTTGGAACCACAAAGAAACTTTCATCCTCTGCTGGTGAATTACTTAAAATATCGGATCTCTTTTCCCCATCATTAACAATATCCTCTCTCATTTGTAAAAAATTAGTCAAGCTATTAGACATTGGTTCTATATTCTCGGTGTCCACTTCATTCAAAGTTTCTACCCAATTCAATATTGAGGATATTTCAACCTCTAATTTTTCGATTTGATCTTCTGAGATTGATATTTTCGATAGATTAGCTATTTTTAAAATTCTGTCTTTTGAAATAGTCATTTTTTTACAAAAAAATTAGTTATAAGATATATATATAAAAAAAAATGAATTTAATATATTTTTTTTTATTTTATTATTTTCATTTATAGTTGTTGATCATGATCTACAAAGAAATAAATCAAGCACTAAATAACGAAACCTTCACCAATAGGCTAATTGGACTTGATCTTGGGACAAAAACTATTGGCGTCTCTATGTCAGACTCTTCAAGAATTATTGCTTCTACATTTGAAACGATCAAAAGAAAAAAAACAAAACTTGATATTGAGCGTATACTGGAAATTTGTCACGAATTTAAGATAAGTGGAATTGTTCTTGGCTATCCAATTAATATGAATTTTACAGAAGGACCAAGATCGCAATCAACTATGTCTTTTGCAAAGCTTCTTGAACTGAGGACTTGTATTCCAATTATACTTTGGGATGAAAGGCTATCCACATCTGCAGCAGAAAAGGTTCTTATCTCAGCAGATCTATCAAGAAAAAAAAGAAAAGATGTTATCGACAAGCTTGCTGCCACTTATATTCTTCAAGGAATACTTGACAGAATATCAAATATTAAAAAGTGAGTTTGTCCGCGCTAAGATTGCATAATCATTAGGTTTTTAATGCCATCTTCAAATGTTGAGCGTGGAGATCTATTCTTAATTATTGCATTTGTAAAATCTAGTACTTCTCCAAAAAATGAACTTATAGGCTCGATCAAAATTTTTTTATTATTATGATATATCTCTTCATCAGTCTTTATGCCAAAAACATTTTCTCCAATAATTACATCAGTATCTGAATAAACCTCTATTCTATTTACACGAGGTAAAATTGCCGAAGCTGTCACATCACATAATATTTTATTATTAAAATTCATTGTAAGTGTTGAAATTTCATCATTAGGACTGCTATATTTTGGTGAGAGTGATATTAGCTTTGAGTTAACAGGCTCACCGAAATACCATCTAAATATGTCTATCATATGAGTGCCCGTAGCGCTCATTGCCCAAAATTTTGATTGACTACCAAGAGCTCGCCAACCCTCGGGATCGTTTTGTTGAGTGGAAAGCATAGCCCTAGCATAATAAATATTACCTATTTGATCTTTCTCAATTTGTTCCTTGATATACCTGAGACCTGCATTAAATCGATTGTTGTATGCCATACCAAAGATTATTTCACTCTTTTTGATTTCTGCAATCATTCTCAGGCAACTCTGATAATCAGTTGACATTGGTTTTTCGCATAAAACATGTTTGTTTGCTCGGCAAGATTTTATGACTTGTTCTTCATGCATAGCATCTGGTGTACATATTATTACGGCATCTAAACTTTCATCTCGAAGTAATTCATCAAGGTCTACATATGAGTTTTTTATTTGATGCCTTTTAGCAAAAGCCTTACCTTTTGCTTCATCACGCGAGAGCACAGATATAATATTTGTATCACTGATTTGTTGGATTGCAGGAATATATCCAATTTCAGCTATTCTTCCTGTTCCAAGAAGTGCAATATTGATTGTCATTTTCACCAAATAAAGATTTACATTAATAAAATTTATTTCAATTTAAAATAAAAATAAATAAATAATGTTGCAGAAAAACCTAAACCTCGTTATAAAATATATTTTTAATGAATATAACTAAATTTGATTCTTCTTACACCCCACAACTCAAGCACCTCTTGGGTATTGATAAAACTTCTCAATTAGACTTAGAATTTATTATCTCCAAATCTTTGGAATGGTTTGATAAAAATAAAAATATACCAAAGAAATTTGATGTATTGAGAGGGAAAACGCAAATTAATCTTTTTTTTGAGCCATCAACAAGGACGCAAAGTTCATTCGAGCTTGCAGGGAAAAGATTGGGTGCTGATGTGATCAACATGTCACTTAAACAATCTTCTGTTACCAAAGGTGAAACACTCATCGACACCGCTGTCACATTAAATGCAATGAAGCCAGATTTATTAATTGTGCGTCATCACTCCGCTGGAGCAGCCGAACTGCTATCTCAAAAAGTAGATTGCTCAGTAATAAATGCTGGGGATGGATCACATGAACACCCAACGCAAGCAATTTTAGATACACTCACCATATTACATCATAAGAAAAGAATTGAAGGATTAAAGATTGCAATTTGCGGTGATATTTTACACAGTAGAGTTGCCAGATCAAATTTACTGATGCTATCAATGCTTGGTGCTAATATCAATTTAGTAGCACCAACAACCCTTTTACCAATGAATATAGATAAGTTTAAAGTTAACATATATAACGATATGCGTGAGGGGATAAAAAATGTAGATGTTATTATGATGCTTAGACTGCAAAATGAGAGAATGTTAAGTTCTTATATACCTTCAGCGAGGGAATACTTCAGATATTATGGATTGGATGAAGAAAAATTATCAATTGCAAAAAGTGATGCAATAGTCATGCATCCTGGGCCTATGAATAGAGGTGTAGAGATAGACACGTCAGTTGCAGATAATGTACAAAGTGTAATCAAAGACCAAGTTGAGATGGGAGTCGCTGCGAGAATGGCAATACTTGAGATATTATCAATGAGATAAAAAATGAATAAATCTACATTATTTAAGAATGCTCTATTAATAGATCCAAAAAATGAGAAAGAATTTGTTGGAGCCATCCTTATCAAGGAAGGAATTATTTGTGAGATCTTTAGTTCACCAGATCTAAATTATTCCATATCCAATTGTGATATTATAGATTGCAAGAATAATGTACTATCACCAGGTTTAGTTGATATGTGGGTTTTTGTTGGAGAACCTGGATATGAACATATTGAAACTATTGAGGATATCAGCAATGCTGCAAAAGCATCGGGTATCACATCAATAGCTTGTCGCCCAGACACAAACCCCATTGTTGATGAGCCAGAATTAGTTGAATACATAAAAAGGAAATCTATTGATAAATCTGAAATTAACATCTATCCAATTGCAGCATTAACCAAAAAACATTGTGGTGAAACCATGACTGAAATAGGTTCTCTTATTGAAGCTGGAGCTGTTGGTTTTTCCGATGTATATAAATTTAATAACAATACAAATGTAATAAAAAATGCCTTCACATACGCATCAAATTATGATGCGCTAATCCTACAACACAGCAACTCAGACCTTGATAAATATGGTGTGGTAAACGAGAGTGAATTATCTATGCGCCTTGGCTTACCAGGTGTTCCAACGATTTCAGAGGCAATTTCTCTAGAACGGGAACTGATGATCACAAAATATGCTTCCAATAGATACCATTCAATCTGCATCTCTACTAAAGAGTCATACGAAATCATAGAAAGATATAAAGATCAATTAAGCTCAGTGACTTGTGGAATATCGATAAATAACCTTAAGCTTAATGAGAATGATATTGGTACATATAGAACGTTTTTTAAAGTTCGTCCACCTCTTCGTTCCGAAGCTGATAGATCATTTTTACTTGAAAACATATCTAATGACATAGTTGATATAATTACATCCAACCATGATCCTCAAGGTACAGAGTCTAAACGTTTGCCATTTGAAGAAGCAGAATATGGTGCTGTAGGCATCGAGACATTGCTATCGGCTTCCTTATCACTTTATCATGAAGGACATATTTCATTGCCAAAATTAATAAAAAAATTGACCTATAATCCAGCAAAAATTCTCAACCTAGATAATATTGGAAGCCTTGAAGTTGGTAAAAAAGCAGATCTTATTCTATTTGATAAAGATACCCCATGGGTACTTGATGCAGACAAATTAAAAACAAAATGTAAAAACACCACATTTGAGAATCAGAAGATGCAAGGAAAAGTATTGCTAACAATGGTAGGTGGGAATATCATTTATAGTACAATAAATTAATTTTAATTAACGCTTATTTCCATGTATTTATATATATTACTTGCTTGTTTTGCATACTTACTTGGAAGCATACCTTTTGGATTGATAATTTCCAAAAAATTCTTACAGATTGATATTACAAAATACGGCTCAAAAAACATAGGAGCCACTAATGTATTTAGATTGGGAAATAAAAAAGTAGCCTTCTTGACACTTATTCTTGATGCTTCAAAAGGATTAATTCCAATTTTGTTGTGTAATAAGCTTGGGTTGGATTACCCCCTCCTTTTTGGGTTCTTTGCATTAATTGGTCATATTTTCCCTGTTTGGCTAAATTTCAAAGGCGGGAAAGGTATTGCGACTTATATTGGAATTCTTATCGCAACAAGCCCTATCATTGCAATTCTATTTATCTTTATATGGTTAATGATATTCCTTATCTATAGATACTCCTCATTATCGGCAATATGCAGCGTTATATGTACACCAGCAATTTATTTCTCCTTCCAAATAATACCAAATAGTGAAAATCTTATTATGTATTCACCAATACATGAAGCAGGCCTTTTTAATTTAAATCTAACGATTATACTTTTCATGACTTCAATTTTGATATATAGGCATATGGAAAACATAAAAAGATTAGTTGAAGGCAAAGAGTCCAGATTTAAAGATAAATGATATTAGTAATAGTAGAATCCCCAGCCAAAGCCAAAACAATTAATAAATATTTAGGCTCCAACTACAAAGTTCTAGCATCTATGGGGCATGTAAGAGATCTCCCAGCTAAATCAGGGTCTATTCAGACTAATAAGAACTTTGAAATGATTTGGAAAACCAATTCAGCCAGATCTAAAACTATAAATGAAATAAAAAAAGAGGTAACAAGAGCAGATAAGATTATATTAGCCACAGACCCTGATAGAGAGGGGGAAGCAATTTCATGGCATCTATATGAATTATTTAATAGCAAAGATAAAAAAATTTTTGAAAGAGTTGTTTTTAACGCCGTAACTAAGGAAAAAGTTCTAACCGCAATTAAAGAACCACGTAGTATTGATATAGATTTGGTAGAAGCATACAAGGCACGACTGTCTCTTGATTATCTAATAGGATTTACAATCTCACCTATTCTTTGGAAAAAATTACCTGGTGCAAAATCAGCAGGACGTGTCCAATCAGTTGCATTAAAAATAATATGTCAAAGGGAATCAGATATTGAAACATTTAAAAGTCGAAGATATTGGACAATAAATGGAGATTTTAGAACAACAGACAATCAGGCATTTACAGCATATTTACATAGTCGGAATGGTAAGAAGTTAGAAAAATTCGATATCTCATCAGAACAAGAAGCCAGTAAGATTAATGAAAGCCTACTGACTTGCGAATATAAAATTAGTGATATTAATAAATCTAATTCTGAAAAAAAACCTTATCCTCCTTTTACCACATCAACATTACAGCAAGAAGCCTCAAAAAGGCTAAGATTTGATCCTACACGAACAATGCAAATAGCACAAAGGTTATACGAAGGTATTGATAACCCACATATTGAAGGAGGTCTGATAACATATATGAGGACTGATGGTGTCCAGATCGAAGATAATATTATTGATAATATTAGAGATAAAATAAAAAATGACCACGGAGAAAGCCTACTTCCAAATACAAAAATTTTATATATAACAAAGTCTAAGAATGCACAAGAGTCTCATGAAGCAATAAGACCGACATCTTTTAACAATGCTCCTGAAAAGTTGAAACCTTATTTATCTGATGAACAATTTAAACTCTATGAACTGATCTGGAAAAGGACAATCGCAAGTCAAATGAAAAGTGCTATTTTTGAGAGGACTGCAATATCGTTAATTACTAAAGATAGAAATAATATCGAAAATATATTTAGAGCAAACTTCCAAATCAGAACTTTTTCAGGTTTTCAAGTAATATATGATGATCAAAAAAGTGAAATAGATACTGATGATGTGTTACCTGAATTAGAAACCAGTATCACTGTAAATAAAGATGATATAATTCTCTGTAATAAAGTATCCCAAACAGCCCATGCTACTGAGCCACCTCCGAGATATAATGCAGCGTCACTCATCAAAACCTTAGAGGAACTTGGAATTGGAAGACCTTCAACATATGCAAGCATCTTAAGTAAGCTTTCAGAAAGAAATTATACTCAGTTAGATCAAAGAAGAATATCTCCTACGAGTAATGGCAGGTTGGTGACAGCATTTCTTGAAAATTATTACCCAGAATATGTACAATATGATTTCACCGCAGATTTAGAGAACAAGTTAGACAAAATATCAAACGGTGACTACACTCGACTATCTCTTTTAGAGGAGTTTTGGAAAAACCTTGATGAGTCCACCCAAAAGATTACTGATATTGAAAGAAAAGAAATTATAAATGTCATAAATGAGACTTTGGCCCCATACATCTTTGATCAAGATCTAGAAAATCCAAGATTGTGCCCTGAGTGCAATGATGGAACTTTAACTCTTCTATCATTCAAAGATGGTTCATTCGTTGGTTGTTCAAATTACCCTGAGTGTAAATTCCAGAGAGATCTATCAGCTAAAAGTACGAAATCCATACAGAAAGAAATAGTTGCAATTGATCCCCAAACAAAAGAAAACATCATCTTGCAGAGTGGAAGATACGGTCCATATCTTGAACTTGAAAATATAGAAATTGATGGCAAACCTAAGAGAACGTCAATACCTAAAAACATCAATATAGATAATTTAGATGAAAAAACTGCTATTCAATTAATATCCCTGCCCAGACTAATTGGCAATCATCCTGATACTAAAGAAGAAATTGTAGGTGCCATAGGAAGGTATGGTCCTTATTTAAAACATAAGAATACGTATGTTAATAAAATTGAACTTGATGAAATGGCCACTATTGGACTAAACAGAGCCGTATCATTAATAAATGAACAGACTAAAAAAAATTCACCAAATGCTTCAAATACAATTTTAGGTAAATACCCCACCACGGAAAATGATATTATATTAACTAGTGGACGATATGGACCCTATATCAAATATAATAGAAAAAATTATTCTATTGGAAAAGATTATTCAATGGAGGATATCACGTTAGATAATGCAATTCAGATTATTAATTCTAAGGATAAAAAAAAATAAAACATCAGTTGACTTAATAATCTATTCATATATTTATATAATTAAAAAGACGGTAAAAATGGCAAAATCTGGAAATATAAAAATAAGACTCGAAAGTACCGCTGGAACGGGTTATTTTTATGTGACAAAAAAAAATAACCGAACTATGACAGAAAAACTTGTCATAAAAAAATATGATCCAGTAGCAAAAAAACACGTTGATTTTAAAGAAAACAAAATAAAGTAGGAAGGCTAAGTAAGCCAAAACATTCCTGTTTAATTATCATCACTTACATCTTAACTTGAAAATTTAACTTAACCATTTACTAGTTGGTTGGTCGGTTGTTAGTCTCTTATTTGGAGGAGGCCAAGTAAGTGACCAACAAAACGACCTAAAACCCTACGGACCCAGGAGATGCGGCGGACCTGAGCAACTCCGCAGGGAAACTCTTTTGACTAAAACATAATATATATCAATTAAATGAGTAATTAAAATATTTTTTTAATTTTTATTTTCAAGAAACTTATTTACATTTTCTATAAAAGGATCCATTGATATTGGCTTTGACATATAACCCTCGCATCCCAATGATAGAATTTTT
>JADHLM010000022.1 GCA_016780665.1 Hyphomicrobiales bacterium
CTCTTTAACCTTTTTTTGTGCCTCAATCAAATATGCATCAAACCTATTTGGCTCCCAAATCTGAAACTTTTCACCCAATCCAACAAATATAACTTCATCATTAATATGTGCATGATCGATGAGAGGTTTTGATAATATTACACGACCGTCGTTATCAATTTTCAATTCCTCAGATAATCCAAATAGCGCAGTAGATAAAATATCTCGCTCGTCAGAATAAGGATCTAGATTATCCATTAGTTCATATATATTACTTGCTAGATTTTCTCCACCAGCATCAATGGCTTCGGCTTCCAAAGATGGATAGCAAAATATTTTTTGAGAGTTATCTTTCAACAATACATTTCTAAATTGTGCAGGTATTGACACCCTTCCTTTGTTATCTATCTTGTTTCGAAATTTTGACAAAAATAATTGCATAATAGTTCCATAATATGGGTAATTATGGGATATCATGGTATAACATGGATGTCAATGGTTTTTTAATACAATATTAACCAATTTAACATGCTAGATGGCTTATAAGCCGGGTTCTGTAAAATGATGATCATTCATCTTGTTTATAGGTTGCCCTATAAATCTAGCGACCTACCCAGATAGTATTTCAAAGGACAAACAAACTATCTCTATTTGGTCTTGCTCCCAGTGGGGTTTACAATGCCATTAATGTTACCACTAATGCGGTGCGCTCTTACCACACCATTTCACCCTTACCATAATTATGGCGGTATATTTTCTGTTGCACTTTCCCTAGAGTTGCCTCCGCCGAGAGTTACTCGGCACTGTTCCTCTGTGGAGCCCGGACTTTCCTCTATGTAATAGCGATCATCCAGCCATCTAGCCTATAGATTATTACAGGAAACTCTTAAAACTGTCTAGTTCTCCAATTTTAAATTGCGTGCGTCCGTTATTTTTCTATGAATATCGTCTATGACACTTATAGTATTCTGATCAATCTTACCATCGACCAATTCCGATCTCCAATGCGTCTGAAAAGCTACAACAACCTTTTTCGTCTGTTCATCAATTATCCCTGAAACTGACAATTCAAAACCAATTTCAATCAATTTTTTTTGATAGCTCATAATTGTAGGCTTTGTTTGATCAGCCATCTTTATAATACTAATACTTTTTTTGGTATATCCCATTTCTGAATAAACCCCTATTCCAGATCTATTTAAAAATTGCCAAGGAAATTTTATACCTGGGTCAATTTTCCTACCCACAGACACATCTGAATGTCCAAGAATATTATGTCGTTCTATTGAATGTTTAGATATAAGTAGTTTTAATAATTTCAGTAAAGCATTTATTTGATCCCCAGAAAAATCCTCTATACCTGAATTGTGCAACTCGATACCTATGGATTGGGAATTAATATCCCGACAACCATTCCAATATGACTTACCAGCATGCCATGCTCTGAAATAGTCGTTAACTAGAGAGTAAATGGTCCCATTATTATCTATGAAATAATGACAACTGACTTTTGATAACGGATCCAAGAACCACTTAATTATGCTTTGGCTTGGCGCATTAACCCCAGTATAATGAATTATTATATAATCAATTTTTGATCCATCCACTCTATTGTTGTAGTTTGGAGATTTATATTTATCCTTTATCATGTAAAAATTATGTAATATTGAATTTAATTTTAAATACAAATCATTTGTACAATAAAAGTTTACTATGAAAAAAAATAATTGGAACTTTTGGATTGATAAAGGTGGAACATTTACAGATATAATTGCTCTTTCGCCTGAAAAAAAACTTCACTTAAAGAAAATATTATCAAGATCCGACGAATATAATAATCCCATTATACATGGGATAACAAATATACTTAATAAATATGACTCACAAATTGGAAATATCGACAGTATATGTATGGGAACGACTTCGGCTACTAATGCACTTCTAGAAAGAACTGGCGAAAAAACATTACTAATAGTTTCAAAAGGATATTTGGATTCTTTGCAAATTGGTTATCAAAATAGGGATGATTTATTTGATTTACATATCAAAAAAACACTTCCTCTTTATTCAAAAGTAATTGAAGTAGATATCAGATTACTTCGTAATGGCAAACCTCTGGAAAAATTAAATTGGGATAAAATTCATTCACAACTTAGATCCATCAAATCGAATGAATATACTTCAATTTGTGTGAGCCTCATTCATGGATGGAAATATACTGAGTACGAAACTAAATTAAAAAATTTACTACAAGATCTCGGACATAAAAATATAACTCTTGGTCATGAAATTTCTGAGACGATAAAGTACATAAAAAGAACCAATACAGGTTTAATAAATGCATATGTCGACCCAATTATTCAAAGTGATATAAATGCAATTAAACAAGAGTTCCAGACAGAAAAAAATAAAATAAATCTAAGATTTATGCAATCCAATGGTGGGCTCTCAAATAATAATAATTTTAGAGGAATAAACGCTCTATTATCCGGACCTGCGGGAGGCATTGTGGGAGCTATTTCCTCTGCAAAAGCCTCAAAAATAGATAATATCATAACATTTGATATGGGCGGAACGTCAACAGACATATCACATTTCAATCATGAAATAGAATATAACAATGATAAAAATATAAACCAAATAAATATCCAGGTGCCAATGATAGACATTGACACAATTGCTTCTGGAGGCGGATCCATACTTGAATACAAAACCTCAAGAATGACTGTAGGACCAAAATCTGCAGGATCTTATCCTGGACCAATGGCATATGGAAAAGGTGGACCACTTACAATTACTGATGCAAACCTCATCCTAGGAAAAATACTAGAAGATCATTTTCCTAAGATTTTTGGTAAAAATAATTCATCTCCATTAAATAAATCACTAGTTGTTAGTGCATTCAGTAATATTAGAGATCTTATAGATAAAGATAAAAGCATTGAAGAAATAGCGGAAGGTTACATTAACATTGCCGTAGAAATGATGTGCAGAGCAATAAAAAATGTTTCAACAAAAAAAGGTGTTAATTTGGAAGATTACACACTAGTTAGCTATGGTGGAGCTGGGGGACAACACGCCTGTTTGATAGCAGAGAACTTAAATATCAAAAAAATATTAATCAACCCATTATCAAGCTTTTTATCCGCTTATGGTATCGCAAATTCAAATGAAAAATACATCAATCAAAAAACAATATTATGCAAATTTACCGATCAAAATATATCCAAAATTAAATCTATAATTTCAACCTTGAAAATTGAAAACAGTAAGAATTTCTCAACCACAAAAATTTCTCACAAGCCAATCATCTACCTCAAATATTTAGGGACCGATCAAACAGTGAGTTTACGGATAGATGATAATAAACTTGACATCAAGAATATACAAAATAGATTTGAGAAGGCCTATAAGAGAATATATGGTTATATTCCTAATACTTCCATAATAATAGATTTAATACAAGTTGAAACCTCGAATAAAATAGCACCAACTAATTTCTTAAAAAGTAATAAAAAAAATTCCACTTCTCATGATTTAACAAGTTTTTTCGTCAAAGGTAGATGGGTGAATGCAGAAATTATCCATTTGGACTCAATACCCAATAATCAAAATATATGCGGGCCCAAAATACTCATTGATCAAAATTCAACTATTATAATAAATGATGGGTGGGTTGCCAGAAAAGATGATGTTAATAATATTATTCTAGAAAAAAACCAATATGCGAAAAAACAAGAAGTAAATACAAAATCACCTGAAATACTTGAAATTTTCAATAACCTATTCATGTCGGTAGCAGAAACAATGGGTGAAACACTTAGAAGAACCGCTTCATCAGTTAATATTAAAGAACGACTTGATTATTCATGTGCATTATTTGATAAGCATGGAGAACTTGTTGCGAATGCTCCTCATATTCCAGTTCATTTGGGATCGATGGATGATTGCGTAAAATATTTAATTAGAACAAATAGTAATATCAAAAAAAATGATATATTTATATGCAATTCACCTAGATCAGGTGGTACTCACCTCCCAGATATTACTGTAATCTCCCCAATATTTTCAAAAGAAAATAAAGAAATTATTTATTTTGTAGCTACAAGAGGTCATCATCCAGATGTTGGAGGTATATTCCCCGGATCAATGTCCATTGAAGCAAGAAAATTGGAAGATGAAGGAATTATTTTTGATAACCTCAAAATTAAAATCAGTGATATTAATCACCCAACAAAAGTTATTGACGTACTAAATAATAGCAAATACCCAGCTAGAAATCCTCATATGAATATTCAAGATCTAACTGCACAAATTGCTGCAAATAAGGTTGGTGAGATTGAGATATTTAAATTAATAGATAAATATGGTGAACATACAGTTAATGAACAAATGATAGAAATAAGGAGAAATGCTCACCTTTCATCATTAGAGGTAATTAAGAAACTTGGACCGTCACAATATACATTAAATCTCGATAATTTTACTATTCAGCTAAAAATTAAAATAGATGAAGTAAAAAATAAAATCATATTTGATTTTAGAGGGTCAAATGCTGAATGCAAAAATAATTATAATGCCCCTATCCCAATAACAAAAGCTGTCATTATGTTTGTAATTAGGTGTCTTATAAATGATAATATCCCTCTTAACTCCGGCTTGCTTCAACCAGTAGAGATTATCTTAGATGATGACTCATTATTAAACCCATCAAGTAATGCTGCTGTATCAGCTGGTAATGTTGAAATCAGTCAAGCAATCGCAAATTGTATATTTGCAGCTATTGGGAATAAAGCATCATGCCAATCAACTATGAATAACTTAATATTTGGTAATAGTGAATTTCAATATTATGAGACAATTTGTGGTGGGCAAGGTGCACATCGTGATCACGATGGACAGGATGCTGTTCAAACAAATATGACTAATTCAAGATTAACAGATCCTGAAATTTTTGAAGAATCCTATCCTATTAGTATTATAGAATTATCTATTAATAAAAATACTGGAGGAACTGGGAAGTATATTGGAGGTGATGGAATAAAAAAAATATTCAAAATTGAACAACAGATGAGTTGTTCAATATTGTCAAATAATCGGATTTACCCACCATTTGGATTAGAGGGAGGTAATGATGGCAAAAAAGGCAAAAATACGTTAATTAGGAATAATAAAAGTGAAGAATTAGGAGGCAATTGTCAAATAGATCTTCACAAGGATGATATATTAATAATTCAGACACCATCAGGTGGTGGTTTTGGAAAGTTAAATTAATCGTGACTTATTATTTTTAACCAATGATTTAATTCATCTTCTGTCCAATTCTTCCTTCGCGCATAATCTACTGCTTGATCATTTGTAATTTTACCAACCCCAAAATAGTGGGACTCAGGATTACTGAAATATATTCCACAAACTGACGATGCTGGAATGATTGCACATGACTCCGTTAATTTCATATTTATTTTATTTTCAGCATCTAATAACCGAAGAATCGTAATCTTTTCTGAATGATCGGGTTGAGCTGGATACCCTGGTGCAGGTCTTATACCTATATATTTCTCATTTATAAGATCATCATAACTCAAATCTTCATTTGGATTATATCCCCATAATTGCTTTCTAACCTTTTCATGGAAAAACTCCGCAGAGGCTTCAGCAAACCTATCACATACGGATTTAAATAAGATCGATTTATAATCATCATCTAATAAATTAAGCTTTTTGTTTACTTCTTCTTCATTAAAATCAATCGATACTGCAAACAAACCAATATAATCATCGCATTTTGACTCTTGTGGTGCGATGAAATCAGCCAAACACAGATTTGCTCTATCATTTCTTCTTGCAATCTGTTGCCGGATTGAGTGCAAAGTATCAATTTTTTCATTCGTTTTTGGATCGTAAATATATATATCTTCATTAAAAGATTTAGCTGACCAAAAACCAATTACAGCTTTTGATTGAATAAGCTTCTTTTTAATAATCTCTCCAATTAAGATATTTGCATCATCAAAAAGATTTTTTGCCGTAGGACCAATATTTGGATCTTCAAATATTCGTGGATAGACTCCTCTTATCTCCCAAGTCTGAAAAAAAGGTGTCCAATCTATGTAGTTACGTAATTCAACTAAATTTGTCCCTATATAATCTCTAACACCAAGATATGAGGGCTTTTTCACACTCATTTTTTCCCAATCTACTTTTAATTTATTAGAACGGGCATCAGTTAGTTTATCAAGACCTCTCTGTTTATTATTAGATGAGTATTGCTTTCTAATTTCTTCATACTCATCATTTAATTTATTTAATAATATTTTTTTTCTATCTTTAGATGATAAATCAGACATTATTGATGCTGCCTTACTTGCATCTAGAACATGAATAGTATTTTTATTATCATAACTAGGTGAGATCTTTAAAGCTGTATGTGCCTTACTAGTTGTAGCGCCTCCAATAAGAATAGGAATATCTAGATTGTGTTTTTTGATTTCACTAGCCACATGACACATTTCATCTAAACTTGGTGTTATTAATCCAGATAAGCCAATTGCATCTGCTTTTTCATCAATTGCAGTTTTGATAATTTTTTCAGCAGGAACCATCACCCCTAAGTCAAGAACTTCAAAGTTATTACATTGCAAAACGATACCAACAATATTTTTACCGATATCGTGAACATCACCCTTAACAGTTGCCAATACTATTTTCGCAGTCTTTTTTGATGCAATCTCACCATTTTCTTCCATGTAAGGCAATAAATAAGAAACAGCTTGTTTCATAACTCTCGCACTTTTTACAACTTGCGGTAAAAACATTTTTCCTTCGCCAAAGAGATCACCAACAACACTCATACCCTTCATCAAAGGGCCTTCAATCACAGCCAGTGGTTCTCCAATTTGCAATCTTGCTTGTTCGACATCTTCTTCAATATAGTCATTAATTCCATTTATTAGAGAATAAGATAACCTGTCCTCTATATTTGTATTTCTCCATTCAATCTTCTTAGATTGTTTTTCTGTTGTTTCATTTTGAAATTCAATTGATTTTTGAAGAAGCTCTTCAGTGGCAGAGGCAGATTTGTTTAAAATCACTCTTTCACATAAATCCCTGAGCTCTGGTTCAATGTCATCATATATAGCAAGTTGCCCTGCATTAACAATACCCATATCCATACCAGCACGAATTGCATGATACAGGAAAACTGAGTGCATTGCTTCTCTTACGACATTATTACCCCTAAAAGAAAACGATAAATTCGAAACGCCTCCTGAGATACTCGACAAAGGCATATTTTTCTTTAATAACTTACAAGCATCTATAAATGACTGCCCGTATGCATTATGTTCTTCAATGCCGGTAGCAACAGCAAATATATTAGGATCAAAAATTATATCTTGTGGTTCAAACCCTACCACATTTATAAGAATATCATAAGCTCTCTTTAGAATATCAAATTTTTGCTCAGTTGTTTCGGCTTGACCATTTTCATCAAAAGCCATCACAACAATAGCAGCGCCATAAAGTTTGATTTTTGTTGCTATATTAATGAATTCATCTTGTCCTTCTTTAAGACTGATGGAATTAACAATTGATTTGCCTTGAATACATTTTAAACCTGCTTCAATGACGCTCCATTTGGATGAGTCAATTACAATTGGGACTTTTGCTACATCAGGTTCTGATGACAATAAATTCAAAAATTCTACCATGACTTTTTCAGAGTCCAATAACCCTTCATCCATATTAATATCTATCAATTGAGCACCATTATCAATCTGCTCTTTCGCTACTTTTATTGCTTCATCAAAATTATTTTCTTGTATTAATTTTTTGAACTTTGCTGAACCTGTTACATTCGTTCTTTCACCAATATTAATAAAATTAATATTGCTTTCCTTATTGAATGCCTCGAGCCCTGATACCCTGAGTATTGGCTTTTGTTGAGATGGGATTCTTGGTTTTATTCCCTTTGTAATATCTGCGATGTGTTCTATGTGCTCAGGCGAAGTACCACAGCAGCCACCTACTATATTCAGCATGCCATCTTTAGCAAACTCTTCTATGATGTGTGCTGTTTCATGTGGCATTTCATCATATTGACCTAACTCATTCGGTAATCCTGCATTAGGGTAGGCTGAAATCAAGGTATCCGAAAGATTTGATAATTCTAGTAAATGTGATCTCATTTGTGAGGCACCTAATGCACAATTTAAACCAACTGAAAATGGCTTGGCATATCTAATTGAATTCCAAAATGCTTCAACTGTTTGGCCAGACAATGTCCTTCCTGATAGATCTGTTATGGTTCCGGACAACATCAATGGTTTATGAGTTTTTAATTTTTGATAAGTTTTTTGAACAGCATAAATTGCTGCCTTTGCATTGAGTGTATCAAATATTGTTTCAATTAAAATTATATCAGCACCACCAACAATCAATCCTTCTGCAGCTTCAGCATATGAAGTTACAAGATCATCAAAAGTAACTGCTCGAAATGATGGGTTTTGAACATCTGGAGACATGGATGCGGTTTTGTTTGTTGGTCCAAGTGCACCAGCAACAAATATCTGTTTACCATTTTCTTCAAAATATTCTTTTGAAACACTTTTAGCAATCATTGCAGATTTTCTATTCATATCATAGACAAGCTTCTCATTACCATAATCTGCTTGTGAAATAGAGTTTGATGAAAATGTATTTGTTTCAATTATATCAGCACCAGCATCACAGTATGATTTGTGAATATCTCTTATCAGTTCAGGTTGGGTAATAGATAATATATCATTATTCCCTTTTTGATCGAATTTGGAGTCCAAAAGATCTTGTCCTCGAAAATCATCTTCAGAAAGCTCAAATTTTTGAATTTCAGTCCCCATTGCACCATCAATAATGAGAATTCGTTCTTTCGCTATTCTTTCTAATTCATTCATTTATTCCACACTATCAATATTTAATTTGCTAATAATTTGATCCATCAAAGACATCTGATTTAAGCTGTAGATATGAAGATTATTTATCCCATTCTCAATAAGATTACTCACCTGATCAGCAATAATTGATAAAATAATCTCTGACTGCTGTTCACTATTTAAATTATTAAAATGATCTTCAAAAATTCCTTCGAATTTTTTTGGTATGCTTGCTCCACACTTAATTGAAAATTCTCGGATTTTTTGGTAATTAGTAATTGGAATTATTCCTGGAATTAGATTTGCTTCAATATTACTTTTATTCAATAATTCCCTGAAAGTATAAAAGAAATTATTATCAAAAAAATATTGAGTTATTATATCATTTGATCCACTGTTGACCTTATCTTTTAAATTTTCAATATCAGCTTTCAAATTTGCTGAGTCAGGATGCTTTTCTGGATATCCTGCACAATATACTTGAATATCAGATAGCTTTTTTATTGCTTTAATCAATTCACCTGTTTTTTGGAAACCTTCTGGGTGTGCCTTATATTTTTTTGAGATATTGTTTGGAGAGTCTCCCCGTAAAGCTAGGATCTTATTTACGCCAATTTTTAAATAGTATTCAACTAAGCTCATTGTATCACTAATGGAAGAGTCAACACATGTTAAATGAGCAGCAACATCTATATCTGTGTCTTGATGTATTCTTCTGACTAAATCCATGGTTTTATCTCGATTTGAACCTCCTGCGCCATATGTCACCGATATGAAACTCGGTTTATGTGTTAGTGCATTTATTTTTCCAACGAGTTTAGGGTTGTTACTAATATCTTGAGGTGGAAAAACTTCATATGAAAAAATGATATTTTTTTGGAAAATATTACTCATAGTTTTTTCCCAGCCATGCCATTACTTTTAGCTCGTTAATATTAGGTTGTTTGAATGAGACTGCTTTGATCTTATCAACTAAACCAATATTTGATTTTTGAAAATAATCTTTAATTTGAGTTTCATCAAAACCTAACCTCCTGTGCGAAAAATTCGTTCTTAAAAATTCATTTTGATGTTTGAGGTAATCAACAATCAGGACAAAACCTTCCTTGTTAAGTAATTTCTTAGCTTCCCTGATTAAATCCTGAGGTTTATCAAAATAATGAAGTACTTGATGATAGATAACAAGATCGGCTTTGCCGTATGATTCTATAGCCTCTGTTTGTGTTATATCACCAAAGATTATTTTACAGTTATTTCTATTATCTTGAGTAAGCTTTGACTTTGCCATTTTTATAACTGTGTGATTATTATCAACACCTACACACGTTTTTGATAATGATGAAAATAGTGATAGCATTTTTCCTGATCCAGTTCCCATGTCAAAAAGATTGTTAATTGGTGTATGGATATTTTTGATAATAATTTCACGTAATTGATTATCTAGAGCAACGTTACTAAATTGATTAAGCGGATCAACATAATACTGTTCTTTATATTGTTTAAAAAAGAAATCATTTGCATCATTTAATCTTGATTTTTGTAGATTATATAATCTTTGAATGTCTCTATTTTTTAGATTTTTGTAAGTTTTATCTTTTTGTAAATGATCTAATAAATAGTTATTGGATTTATCATTATTTAATTTACAAAAAACCCATCCACCCTCTTTAATTCGGTTAATTAAACCAGCCTCATCCAATATTCTAAGATGTCTTGAAACCCTTGGTTGGCTCTGATCTAAGGAGTGAACAATATCTTGAACGCTCAGCTCTCCATCAATTAATAGATTAATTATTCGGAGACGAGTTTCGTCTGCAAGGGCTGCAAAGGTTTTTATTTTTTCTTCTAACATAATTAATATATAAAGATATCTTTATATCTTTATATTCAAAAAATATATAACAAGCAAGAAAATTATCAATATTATTAATACGATACAATGGAATAAAGAAAACCTCTCAATCCTGTTGAAAAGATTGATAATTATAGTAATTTTATTGAATTATTTTAAATAAAAATTAAAAATAATAATGTAATTTTATATATATTACATATACGTAATGAAAATAAATTTAGACAATTTTTGATTTATTGATCATTAATTAAATAACAGATTAAATAATGCACATTAATAAGAATATCAAATTAGGCACTTGTGGGCGAACATTTGCTTTACTTTTCTTACTTTCAAGTGTTTACAATGCTAATGCAGATGTATATATCCCTTTCGAACAAACAATAGCTGATCAATACAATATGCCCTCATCTTCAGCTCAGGAAGTTGAAGTGACTGAGCCTGTTGCTGTTGTATCTTTCGAACAAACAATAGCTGATCAATACAATATGCCCTCATCTTCAGCTCAGGAAGTTGAAGAAGTGACTGAGCCTGTTGCTGTTGTATCTTTCGAACAAACAATTGAAGACCAATACAACTCTCCGTATGCAGTAACTGAAATAGTGGAAGAGGATGCTTCTGAAGAAGCCTTCGATTATTCCTTATATGATCCAAATGAAGAAGAAAACAGAAAATCTTTTGAATTCCATCAAAAATTAGACAAAAATCTTTTCAAACCTCTAGCTAAAGCATACAGAGATGTTGTCCCAGAAGGTGGCAGAAAGGCAATCAAAAATTTCTTACATAATTTGGAAACGCCAACTGTTCTCATAAATGACGTTTTACAAGGTGAACAAGAAAGAGCTGGCACTACAGTGAATAGGTTTTTAATAAACTCAACTGTTGGCTTTCTTGGTTTTGGTGATCCAGCTACTGATTTAGGATATGAAAGACACACAGAAGACTTTGCTCAAACATTAGCTGTATATGGTCTTGAATCCGGTCCTTACTCCTATTCACCAATCTTTGGCCCAACAACAGAAAGACACACCACAGGGCGTGTTGTTGATTTTCTAACACATCCCCTAACATGGTACTTTAGTGACCAAGATGCATCTATTGGCCTGACATATGGAGCGAGTCGCGTGGTTTCAACAAGGGAAGATTTACTTGATGCATTAGATGATATTGAAATGGATAGCACAGACTATTATGTTTCAATCAGAAGTATGTACAGACAAATGAGGGAAAACCAAATAAACAATGGGCTATTTGGTGATGACCCCTCTCAATTTTCAATTGACACAGGCATAGATCTCAACTTAGTATTCTAACTAGTCTATGCTAGGTTAACAATGTTCAAATTCACTAAAACTATTTTAAAGATTTCTCTGATAGCCTTCTTTATTAATCCTAATTCTTCGCTCGCAAATGAATTATGCGACAATGCATTATTATTCGCTAATGAGTTAACTGATAATACTATTGAAGTTTTAAATTCTAATGAATTAACAAACAATCAAAAGAAAACACAAATTTCTGAGTTACTTACCGTAAATGTTGATTTTACGACTATGGGTAAGATTATGCTTGGTAAGTACGCAAGAAAGATTAATGAAGAACAAGAACTTCTTTACTATAAAATTATAGAAAAAATGGTTTCTAAAACTATCTATGATAGGCTTGAAACAAACGATGATCCAGACATTATGTATTCAATTTCAAATGACACTTGTCGCGTAAAAGGATCCAAAGGAAAAGAATTCCTAATAGATGGCGATGTAATGAAGAATGACTCAAGACTTGCGTCAATTCGTTGGTGGTTAATATTGAACAAAGATAATGAATACAAAGTGGTTGATCTAACCCTAGCTGGATTATCGCTTACACTTCAAAAGAAAGAAGAATTCACATCTTATCTATCAAATAAGCCCATTGATATGTTAATTGCAGATTTATCCAAGAAATTTGATTAATATACCAAATTAAAATGTCTCTTAAAATAGCTATAATGAATGGAGATGATATTGGTAACGAAATTGTACCAATGGCTAAGTTAGTATTAACTGAAACTCTCAATTCATTAGGATATAGTATAGAACTAATTGACTTACCCATTGGAAAATCAGCTCATAGTAAATATGGTGATACTTTTCCTGAATATACAATCTCCAAATTAAATGAAGTCAATGGAATGATTTGTGGGCCTATAGGGCATAATAATTATCCACGAAATGACTCAACTTGGAAAATGCCTCCTATAAGAAAAAAATTTGAATTATATGCCGCTATAAGACCTGCAAAATCATATGATCCCTCAAAGAATGTAGATATTATATTCGTTAGAGAATTAACCGAGGGTCTTCAGAGTTCCGACACAATTGTTGGAGGATATCCAGAATTTCGTCCAAACAATGAAATTACGATAGCTTCAAGAGTTATTACAAGAAAAGGATCCAACAGAGTAGCTAAAGCTGCATTTGATATTGCTGTAAGTAAAAATAGATCCAAAGTTACTGCAGCACATAAGGAACCCCTATTCAGATTAAGTTGCGGAATGTTCCTTGAAGAATGTGTAAAAGTTTCAAAAGAATATCCATCAATCTCTTATGAAGATACACTCATTGATACAACAGCAATGCACCTAGTTTCAAACCCAGAATCATTCGATGTTGTTGTAACAACAAATCAATTTGGAGATATATTAAGTGATATTGGAGCAGGTTTAATTGGCTCAATTGGTATGGCACCAGGTCTTTGTATTGGAGAAAATGTTTCAATGGCTCAAGCAACGCATGGTTCTGCGCCTGATATTGCGGGAAAAAATATTGCAAATCCATATGCTATGATTATGTCAACATCAATGCTCTTATCGTGGATGGGCTCTAAATATAATGAAGAAAAATTAATCATGGCTGCAAATATTATTGAGAAGTCAGCATTAGAAGTAATCAAAGAAAAAAAATACTTAACAGCAGATATTGGAGGAAAAGCCTCTACTGTTGATATGACAAATGCAATACTAGAAAAAATAAAAACTAAATAGCAATACCATCCCTCACTAGTTTATTAAATACAATTTTATCTACACCAACTTGACTTAAAATTTCAAAACTATGCTCTCCTAATTCTGGAGCAAGGCTATCTATCTTTATTGGTTTATTATTAATTAAGACAGGATTGCGTATTGTCTTAATTTGAATTCCTTGATCATCAGTTATTTCTGTAACCAGTTGCCTTTGGATA
>JADHLM010000023.1 GCA_016780665.1 Hyphomicrobiales bacterium
CTCTGACATCACCTCTGCTAGTTTGTTGAATATTTTTGAACTATTATCTTTCATAAAACTTTCCTGATAAGTTTAAGTTATTTTATTCATGATTATGATATATTAATGTTAAAAATCAATGGTAAAACATTATAAATGTTCACGACAGCAATAATACTGCCCTATATAGATCCAATAGCATTAAATATAGGTTTCTTTAATATTCATTGGTATGGATTATCATACTTGTGTGGGATTTTACTTGGATGGCTGTATCTAAAATCTAAGTTTGTTTCTTCATGTATAGTTGAAAGTAAATCTTTAATATTATCTCTTAGTGACCTATTACCATGGATTGTATTTGGTATATTACTTGGTGGAAGAGTCGGATATGTATTAATTTATAACCCTATTTATTTTATTGGAAATCCCATTGAAATTTTTAGAGTTTGGAATGGTGGTATGTCATTTCACGGTGGACTACTTGGTATAATTATTGCAATCTACTTTTATAGTAAAAAGAATAATAAAAGCTTTTTAGCATTCATGGACCTTATTGCCATCTCTGCTCCAATCGGAATATTCTTTGGTAGATTATCAAATTTCATAAATACAGAATTAATTGGAACTTACTCTGATCTACCATGGTCTGTAATATATCCAAACGATAGTGTATCACGCCATCCATCTCAAATATATGAAGCATTACTTGAAGGATTGATATTATTCTTAATCTTAGCATATTTATCTAAAAGAAAAAAAATCCTTCATAATAGAGGAATGGCATCAGCAATATTTCTTATAACGTATGGGGCTTTTAGGATCTTTTTAGAACAATTTAGATTACCCGATCAACAAATTGGATATATTCTTACTGATTGGCTAACGATAGGAATGATAATATCTATCCCGATGATATTAGTTGGTTTGATTTTATATAAAAATATACAAAAAAAAAATGAATAAAAAATACCAGAGTCTTGAAGAAAAAATTGTTCAGAAGATTAAAAATCACGGACCCATCAGTGTTGATGAATATATGGAAATTTGTCTCAGTGATAGAGATTTCGGTTATTATATAAATTCAAAACCTATCGGTAAAAACAATGATTTCATAACCTCTCCTGAAATAAGCCAAATGTTTGGAGAATTAATTGGAGTATGGCTCATTGATTTATGGTTCAAAATTGGTAAACCAAAAATAAATATAATTGAACTTGGTCCAGGTAACGGGCTAATGATGCAGGATATTCTTAGAGTATCCAAAAATTTTAATGACTTCTATTCTTCGATCAAAATATGGTTATATGAACAAAGTAATATCCTATCGAAAATTCAAAGAAAAAACATAAACCATCCATTTAAACACTTTTCATCATTCAATGAATTACCAAATGGAATAAATTTTGTAGTCGCCAATGAATTCTTTGATGCAATACCAATAAAACAATACCAATTTAATAACAATAAATTTAGAGAAAGAGTTGTATCACTTGATCAACAAAATAATTTAACATTCGAGTCAATCGAAATTAATCCTGATTATCAAAGCAATTTAGATAGAGAAATTGCAAGTCCAAGAAATGATCAATTATATGAAATATCTTCTATCCAAGATACAATACTAGAAAAAATATTTTCAAAGATCCGATTTAATGGAGGCTTATTGATAATAGATTACGCAAAAACACATGGTTCATCTGGTGATACACTTCAAGCTCTATCAAAACATAAAAAAGTTTCAATATTTCATAAACCAGGTGAAAGCGATCTAACATCCCATGTAGATTTTAACCGCTATAGCTATATTTCAAAAAAAGATAATATTAAAAGTTATGGTCCCATAACACAAAGAGATTTTTTGATTGGTTTGGGGATTAATCAAAGATACGAAATACTGAAAGAAAACGCCAGTGATAGTCAATTAGATAAGTTGAACCGACAATATCATAGACTTATTGATAAGGATAAGATGGGAGAACTCTTCAAAGTAATGTATTTTTCAAATAATCCAAAAACTGTACCGGTCTCAATTACATGAACCTTAAATTTATCACATCAGAAAATATAAAATTTAATAATTGCAAATATGGTTTTTTTAAAAGACAGGGTGGTGTGTCAACAGGAATATATGACAGTTTAAATTGCAGTTATTTATCAGATGACTCTAAAAAAAATATTGATCAAAATAGAAAAATCATCTCTCAAGAGATGGACTCTTCAGTGAGTTCAGTAAGACCTGTAGTAATTCCAACTCAACAACACACCAATATATGCAAGATTATTGATAGTAAATTTCCTGATAAATTTATAGCAGACTCAATAATTACTAGACGAGATGACATTATCCTATCAATTCTTACTGCAGACTGTACACCAATTCTCCTATACGAAAATAAAGAGCAAATTATAGGAGCCGTACACGCCGGATGGAAAGGTGCACAAAAAGGAATAATAGAAAACACTGTTGAACATATCTTAAATATTGGTGGAAAGATTGAAAACATATTTGCAATAATAGGACCCTGTATACAACAGGACTCATATGAGGTTGGTATAGAATTTTATCAAGAATTCATCAGACAAGATCCTTCAAACAAAAAGTTTTTTGAGACAGTAAATAGTAGAAAATACTTTAATTTACAGGCATATTGTTCACATAAAATCTATCAAATTGGGATAAGAAAGTATGATGTTATTGAAATGGATACATATAAAAACGAGATGGATTTCTTCTCTTATAGGAGATCACAACATAGAAATGAAATAGATTATGGAAGGCAAGCAAATGCCATTCTTATTGTAAATTAATTCAAATTTTTAGGTCATAATTATTGTGGCATATTTACATATTACCTAAACATGCTATTGTGGCATAAAAGATCACGTCTAACATGAATAAAAAAGAAAAAAATATAAAAATTGTTACAGGA
Source organism: Hyphomicrobiales bacterium (assembly GCA_016780665.1). Taxonomy (GTDB): domain Bacteria; phylum Pseudomonadota; class Alphaproteobacteria; order Rhizobiales; family TMED25; genus TMED25. The sequence goes on from JADHLM010000023.1 coordinate 2,913, forward strand.
AACTCTAATCCTCCTCTGGCTAATGCTATTGCTTCATACTTAAAAATTCCTCTCACAAGCTGCAATGTAAAAAGATTTGCAGATATGGAAGTCTTCGTAGAAATACTTGAGAATGTTCGAGGAGAAGATGTTTTTATTATTCAATCAACTTCATATCCAGCAAATGATCATCTGATGGAACTACTAATCCTTATCGATGCACTAAAACGTTCATCAGCAAGAAGGATTACAGCAGTTATTCCCTATTTTGGTTATGCAAGGCAGGACAGAAGGTCATCTGGACGAACACCAATATCAGCAAAATTAGTTGCAAATTTAATTACAAATGCAGGTGCTGATCGAGTTTTAACTATCGATTTGCATGCGGGTCAAATACAAGGTTTTTTTGACATACCAACAGATAACCTATTTGCAGCACCTGTTATCGTAAATAATATCAAAGACTCGTTTGATATTAATAGTGTAACTGTGGTATCGCCTGATGTAGGAGGGGTTTTGAGAGCAAGACTAATCGCGGAGAGGATTGGTGGAGCTCCACTTGCAATAGTAGATAAAAGAAGAGATAAACCTGGACAATCTGAGGTCATGAATATCATTGGAGATGTAGAAGGAAGATCGTGTATACTCGTTGATGATATTGTGGACTCCGGTGGAACATTATGTAATGCAGCAAGCAAATTACTTGAGTCAGGTGCTAATGACGTAAGTGCCTACATAACTCATGGAGTACTATCTGGTGAAGCTGTAAATAAGATTGAAACATCAGATTTAAAAAATCTTATTGTTAGCGATACAATTTACAATGACAGCATCCACAACGGATCAAAAAAAATTAAATTAATCTCTGTTGCACAATTACTAGGTGAAGCAATTATGAGAACCTCAAATGAAGAGTCAGTCTCTAGCCTCTTTATTTAATAAAAAGATCTTTCTTTTTATATAAAAATTATTTATAGATATAATTTATAAATGCATTCATAGATAACACGGTAATTAACAAGAGTAAAAAATGTCAGAAATTGAAGAAATTATTGTTACAACCAGAGATACTAAAGGAACAGGAAGCTCTCGTGCAATCAGAAGAGCTGGTAATACTCCAGGTGTACTATACGGCGTTGGTGTTGAACCAACACACATATCAGTTGAAACTAAAGTGCTGGTCAAACATTATCAATCAGGGCGTTTCTTATCAACTCTTTATGAATTGAATATCGATGGGAAAAAATCCAGAGTTATTCCAAAAGATGTTCAATTACATCCTGTTAAAGATACACCATTACATGTAGACTTTTATTTGCTCTCAAAGGAATCTCAAGTAATAGTTGAAGTCCCTGTGTTGTTCTTAAATGAAGACACATGCCCGGGTCTTAAGAAAGGTGGGGTTTTAAATGTTGTACGGCATAATGTAGAAGTATCATGTCCAGCCGATGCAATTCCTGAAAATCTCGAAGTTGACCTATCAGAGGCAGATACCGGAGACTCAATTCATATATCTGCAGTCACGTTACCTAAAGATGTGACACCTACAATAACTGACAGAGACTTTACGATTGCAACTATTGCTGCACCTGCTGGAATGACAGAAGAATCTGAAGAAGAAACATCTGGAGACGAAGCAGAAACTGAGTCAAAAGATACAAATAACGAAGAATAATAACGTAAAAAATTCTTATGTACCTTATTGTTGGTCTAGGAAATCCTGGGAAAAAGTATGAGCAGACTCGCCATAACATTGGATTTATGGCTGTTGATGCAATTTTGAATTCATACGGTAGTAACGACAAGTCCAAAAAAAAATTTAATTCCGTTATCCATGAATTACAATTAGAAAATAAAAAAGTAATTCTTGCAAAGCCAGAAACATATATGAATAATTCTGGGGATGCTATAATTCAAATTGTAAATTATTTTAAAATCAAAACAGAAAATATTTTAATTCTTCATGACGAGTTAGATCTTCCATTTGGCTCAATTCGTCTCAAAGTGGGCGGTGGTATTGCTGGTCATAATGGTCTAAAATCTATTCTCAGTCATTTAGATAACACCTTTTTAAGACTTAGACTAGGGATTGATCACCCAGGAGACAAAAGGCTTGTAAGCAATTATGTACTTGGAAATTTTAATAATTCTGAGATGGATAACTTGAATACGCTATTTGATTACATAGCAACGAACATCCTTAGTATAATTTCTGAAAGAGAGAAATTTCAAATTAATTTCAGAAGTACGAACAACTATAAATACATACCCTCACATAGGGATGTTAAAAAAAATAGTCCACTAACAAAAATTTTAAGTCTTTTTAAATAGGAGTTATGTCATGGGTTTCAAATGTGGAATTGTTGGCTTACCTAACGTTGGAAAATCAACACTCTTTAATGCACTTACACAAACAGCAAATGCAGAGGCAAGCAACTACCCTTTTTGTACGATTGAACCAAATATAGGCGAAGTTGGGGTGCCTGATAGTAGATTGATAAAACTTGGTGATATTTCGAAATCAGTAAACGTTATACAAACAAGATTGAATTTTGTAGATATTGCAGGATTAGTTGAAGGAGCATCTAAAGGAGAAGGTCTTGGTAACAAATTCCTGTCCAATATCCGAGAAACTGAGGCTATAGCGCATGTGGTGCGATGTTTTGAGAATGAAAACATCACGCACGTTAATAATAAGATAGATCCAATTTCTGATATCCAAACAATAGAAACAGAATTACTTCTTGCCGATATTCAGAACTTAGAAAATAGAAAAGTTGGGTTGGAAAGAAAGATCAAGTCAAATGATGAAATCTCAAAATTGACTTATAAGATAATTGAAGGAATCATTCAGTCGCTCAACGAAGGAAAGCCAGCAAGAGATATGTTGATTGATGATAAAAATAGAAAAATATACCAAGAACTTAATCTCTTAACTTCAAAACCAATGTTTTATATATGTAATGTAGAAGAGAATGATGCATCATCAGGAAATAAATATTCAGAAAAAGTACAAAAATATGCTGAAGAAATTAACTGTAAATCTATTACCATATCAGCTTCTACAGAGTCAGAATTATCTGTTTTGAGCGATGAAGAAAAAGTTGAATACCTAAAATCTATCGGTCTGCAAGAAACTGGTCTAAATAAGGTGATAAAAACCGGTTATGAAATTCTTAATCTTGTAACTTATTTTACAAGTGGTCCAAAAGAAACAAGGGCATGGACTATTAGAAAAGATACACAGGCTCCCAAAGCAGCAGCCGTGATTCATACTGATTTTGAAAAAGGATTTATTAGAGCTGAAACAATTTCATTTGATGACTTCATTAAAAACAATGGTGAAAATGGTGCAAAAGAAGCTGGGAAGATGCGATTAGAAGGAAAAGATTACATAGTGCAAGATGGTGATGTCATGCATTTTAGATTCAATAATTAATAGGTGATTAAGGAGTGAATATTATTCGAATATTCTTCCAGATGTTGACGTCCATTTAAACCCAGTAACTCAATAATAAATATCATTGAAACTATTTCCCCTCCAAGTTGATTGACTAGCTTTGCAGAAGCTTCTGCAGTACCACCCGTTGCCAGTACATCATCGATGAGAAGTATTTTTTGGGTCGATGTAATTGCGTCAATATGTAACTCTAATTGATCTACCCCATACTCAAGAGAATATTCTTGGCTTATAACTTTATATGGTAACTTATTTCTTTTTCTAATTGGTATAAAACCCTTTCTAAGTTTTTGGGCTAAAGCGGATCCAAAAATAAAACCTCTTGCATCTATTGCAGCAATTAGATCTATACTGCCATCAGCTAGTTCAGCACTCATATCAATAACCAGTGAAAATAAATCTGGACTCTTAAGTAGAGGTGTTATGTCACGGTAAATAATACCAGGTTTAGGGTAATCATTTATGGATCGTATTGATTGTTTGAGTAAATTTATATTTGTATTCAAATTAATACACTTATCGATTTAGTGTTCTATTCTTGACCAAATTTTCTTTTTGGAATAATACAACAAACCAGCTAGGACAAATAAGAATATTGCCACCTTGAAACCCATTTTTTTTCTGATTTCAAGCTTCGGTTCAGCTGCCCACATCATAAATGCAGATACATCTTCAGCCATTTGTTTAATTGTCGCATTGGTACCATCAGCATACTCAACAGAGTCATCATAAATGGGTTGCCCCATTGCAATTTGATTACCAGGATAATATTCATTGTAATGCATTCCATCTTGCAACTTGAAATCTTCAGGCACTTCTTTGTACCCATTTAATAATGAATATATATAGTCTACACCTTGTTCCTGATAGCCTGTGAATAGATCAACAAACCACCATGGAAAACCTCGTTCTGTACTTCGAGCTTTCGCGAGCACACTAAAATCAGGAGGATACGCCCCTCCGTTAGAAGCACGTGCTTCGTTGATATTTGAATATGGAGATGGGAAGTTATCACTTGCCTTACCTTCCCTTTCGAACATCTCACCAAAATCATCAGGACCATCAATTACGGTATATTCTGAAGCTATAACCTTAACTTCTTCTGGTGTAAATCCCGGACCACCCTCTTCAGCTAAATTTCGGAAATACACATAATTCATGGAATGACATGATGAACAAACCTCTTTGTAAACCTGAAATCCTCTTTGAAGTTGGGCATTATCATAGTGTCCAAAAACACCAGAAAAAGTCCATTCGTGCTTTTCTACGCGTTTTTGTTCACCAGCAGCGGCATGTGTATCGGTTGTAACCAAATAAAATGAGAGGAAGGTAAAGACCAGGAAAAAGATTTTAAAATGTGCATAATTCTTCATAGCTAAACTAGGCCTTTGCTTCTTCTTTAGAATTTTTAATTTCTAATTTTTCAAGTACTGCCTTTGTAATACTTTCAGGAATTGGACGGGGCTTTTCTACTAAACCAAGGACTGGCATTACTATCAAGAAATGTATAAAATAATATGCAGTACAAATTCTAGATGCAACAAGGAACAAACCCTCAGGGTTTTGAGATCCTAAATACCCAAGTGCAACACAATTTACAAGGAAAATCCAATAGAACTGCTTGTATAGTGGTCTGAAAGTCGCTGACCTCACTTTTGATGTATCTAACCATGGCACAATGAATAGAACAGCAATCGCAGCTCCCATCACCAAAACACCTCCAAGTTTAGATGGGATCGCCCTGAGGATTGCATAAAATGGCAGTAGATACCATTCAGGAACAATATGAGCTGGAGTGACAAGAGGATCTGCCATTATATAATTATCAGTATGTCCTAAAATATTTGGATTAAAAAATATGAACCATACAAATAATATTAAAAAGCACACTAAAGAAAGTGCATCTTTAACCGTATAGTATGGCGCAAACGGAACAGTATCTTGTTTATCTTTCACACTTATACCAACCGGATTATTATTACCCGTTACATGGAGAGCCCATATGTGCAGGATAACAACACCAAATATCATGAACGGCATCAGATAGTGAAGACTGAAGAACCTTTTTAAGGTTGCGTTATCTACAGCGAAACCACCCCACAACCACTCCGTAATAGTTGTACCAACTACAGGTATTACAGAAAATAGATTTGTAATAACAGTTGCACCCCAAAAACTCATTTGTCCCCATGGCAACACGTATCCCATGAAGGCCGTGATTACCATCAAAAGATAAATTATAACTCCTAATATCCAGAGTATCTCTCTTGGTGCTTTGTATGAGCCATAATATAGCCCTCTAAACATGTGCACGTATACAGCAAGAAAAAACATTGATGCGCCCACGGCATGAATATACCTAATTAACCAGCCATAGTTTACATTTCTCATGATGTGCTCGACGGATGCGAAGGCTAATCCAGCATCCGCTGTATAATGCATTGCAAGCACAATACCGGTTAGAATTTGTGTAACAAGACAAAATGTAAGGATGCCTCCAAAAGTGTACCAATAATTCAAGTTCCTTGGCGTTGGGAAAGCGCTAATATTATCATGTAACATTCTTGGTAGTGGCAATCTCTGATCAAACCACTTAGCGAAGCCATTTCTTGGAATATAAGTTGACTCTTTACTCATTCAATTTTTAACCTATTCTTATAACATTATCATTTACAAATTCAGCGACAGGAATATCAAGATTTTTTGCAGCAGGACCTTTCCTTATTCTGCCTGCAGTGTCATAATGAGAACCATGACATGGACAATACCACCCGCCATAGTCCCCTTTGGCATCTCCCAAAGATTGTCCCTTAGGCACACAACCAAGATGGGTACAAACACCTACCATTACCAACCATTCTTTATCGTCATCAAGCGCTCTATTTTCATCAGTGGCGGATGAGTCAGCTGTCAAATTATTATTTCTCGCATTGCCATCTGGTAAAGAATTAACATCTACTCTGGATGCCATCTGAATTTCTTCATCTGTTCTTCTTCTTATGAAGACTGGCTTTCCTCTCCATTTGACAGTTATTGACTGCCCTCTCTCGATTTGACTTACATCTACTTCTATTTTTGATAATGCTAGTGCTGTTGCATCAGGGTTCATTTGATCCACGATTGGCCATGCAACGCTAGCAGCACCCGCTGCTGCAAAAGCACCTGTTGCTAGAAAAATGAAATCTCTTCTGGATGGCTCTTTTGTATCTTTCTTTGACAATTTATCCTCTTAATTCCTATATATGTTTATACTGATTTAAAAAAAAATGCTATACCTTTGTATACGTTATTAATTGATTTTTTCTAAATAAATTAAAATATCTAAATTACATAATTGTATATAATTAGTTTAAATTATTTTTCTATTAAAAATGAGCGCAAACAACAAGAAAAAAAATATATCCGTAGCGTTATATCAGCCAGATATTCCACAAAATACCGGATCAATTATGCGCCTTACTGCATGTTTTGGAGTTTCCTTACACATAATAGAGCCAACAGGATTTATAATTGATGATAAAAGATTGAACAGAGTTGCGATGGATTACATAAATCATTTGGATATTATTAAACATCCATCATGGGCTGAGTTTTTTAGATGGTCAAAATCAAACTCACATAGAATAATCTTAGCAACCACAAAAACAGATCAGTCCTATTTAGATATTAATTATGAAGTTAATGACATTCTATTATTTGGCAGAGAGAGTTCTGGTGTTCCTGAAGAAGTTCATAACCAATCGGACACTCGGGTAAAAATAAAGATGAAAAAAGGTATGCGATCCTTTAATGTCTCTAGCTCGTGCGCTATAATATTAGGCGAAGCTTTGAGGCAGACATCTGATAGCAAATATAATGACACAAGAAAAACATAAAGCAATATTAGAAGAAACATCTGAATTACGCACTAAAGCGACAGATCTTTTTACTAAACTAAGAGATCAATTATGCAACGCTCTAGAAGCATACGAAACTAGTTTAACATCTAATTCGAAGAAATTTGAAAAGGATAGCTGGTCACGTACAGGAGGTGGTGGTGGAATTTCGAGTCTTCTTAGGGGAACAATTTTTGAAAAAGCTGGAGTACATACTTCAACTGTATATGGTGATTTACCCCCCGGAGTGCTGGAAAAAAGCATTAATTCTAAATTATCAAATCAATTCTGGGCATCAGGCATTTCAGTAATAATACATCCCAAAAATCCCTTTATTCCATCTGCTCATATGAATTTAAGAATGATAATTAGTGAAGACCATTGGTTTGGTGGTGGTGCTGATCTGACACCAATGCTCACAAACAAACGAACTCAAGAAGATTCAGATACAAAATTGTTCCACAAGTATATGAGTGAGTCATGTGATAATCATTTGAATGCTAATTTTGATGAGTTTAAGAAAAACTGTGATGATTATTTCATAATAAAGCATAGAAATGAAAATCGTGGAACAGGTGGAATCTTTTTTGATAATTTTAGATCACCTAATTCTCTTGACGATCTAGATTTTTTAGAGAGTGTGGGTAATAATTTCATAAAAGCTTATTGTGAAATTATTGAAATGAATATTAATAAAAAGTGGACCGACTCTGATAGAGAACAGCAGCTTTATTACAGAGGAAGGTATGTTGAGTTTAATCTAATGTATGACAAAGGAACAATCTTTGGACTTAAAACTGGCGGCAACATAAACTCCATATTATCATCACTTCCTCCAATTGTCAGTTGGTAAGTCCACAGAATTCAATAATTCCTCATCACCAATCAAACATTTTGCACTGAGCCATATCTCTTCAAGTTCGTGGAGAGTTTTACCAATTAATTTACCATCTTTAAGCCCAACATTAATAAGAGCATTTGCACTAATCGGGAAAATTGGTATGGGTTTATTATCAATATCAGTGTATAATTTTGTACAATCAGTAGGAACAATATTTGAATTAATAAGACATTTTATAAAAAATATTTTTGTTAAATATCTTCCGTGTTTATAAAGATAGACATCAATTAAATCATGGAATCCATATAATTCAATAACATTAAAATTATAAATTTTATGTATTAAATAAAATTCTTTTTTTGGAAAATTTAGTCCCTTCACAGCATCCATTACACTACCATCTTGTGCTTTAGGGTCTAAAGCAAGAGCAAAATATATTACAGGATTTAATTCAAAATCTATTTTTCCTTTTAACTGACTAATTTTTTGATAGTAGGAATAATTATTTATTTGAAAATTTAAGATACTAAAAAATTTATTTAATGATAAATATTTAATTATCTCAGAGGATTGAATTGATGATATAATTTTTAGTACTTCATCTCTTACCCTATCTTTTGATAAATTTAAAATTAAATTTCGTGATTGTAGGCAAATCTGTAAATCTTCCATTTTAATTTTACGATTATTAAAAATCACTGCAAATCTGAGAAATCTCAATATCCTCAAATTATCCTCTTCAATCCTTTGTCTTGCATCACCGATGAAGCGAACTTTAGATTCGAGTAAATCATTATATGCCCCTAATGGATCTAGAACCTCACCTTGTCTTCCAATGTAAAAAGAATTAATTGTGAAATCTCTCCTTTTTGCGTCAATAAAAATATCTTTTGTATATTTGATATCTGCATTTCGACCATACGATTTTATATCCTCTCTCATAGCGGTAACTTGGTATGTATTTGTTTTACTTTTGAAGGTTATACAACCATAAATTTTTGCATGATCAATTAATTTAAATCTTTCATTATTAGATAATTTCTTTTGTATTTTTTTGGAATCAATATCTGTAACAAAATCAACATCGCTATATTCTTTACCTAGTAGAATGTCTCGAACTGCACCGCCAACCACCCATAAATTGGCACCAATATTCTCAAATATTTCAAATAAATATAAGATATCTTCATTAAAATAATGAGTAAGATCTATATGCCTTATTATTTTAATTTTATTTGTCTGGGCTTGTCCCATTAAAAACTTTGCTTACTCTTGAATTGTGCCAGAAATAATCTCACCATTTTTTATGTATGGTGGCGAGTAACTCTTATCTATATTTTTACCTGAAATTATTGGGTTTATGTAAAAAAGAATTATGGATATTGATAATCCAATAATTAACAAAGTTGAGAACTTCTGTGTGAAAATCTCTTTGGTGTTTTTCCTATTGGGTAGAAGTGAGTTAAGTAGATAAAATATTATAAAAGGAGTCAAAATCAAAAATAGGTGGAAAATTATTAGCTTTATCATTATTGAAATAACCTTTCAGATAGCGCTTTCAAGAGGCGCGCAGTTGCCCCCCATATGAAATAGTTATCATATTCATAGACAAAAAAAGTCCTATCTTCGCCATTGATTTCTTTGTTCATCAACTTTAAATTGTTCGTATCTGCAATAAAATTTAATGGAAGATAAACCAAACTCTCAACCTCATCATTATTCAATTTTGGAACAAAGTTACTGCTAATTGAAGCTACAACAGGCAGTATCATGAAATTTGTCCCCGTAGTTGTTATATCCAGATAGCCCAAATGCTCAATTTTTTCTCTAGAAAGTCCAATTTCTTCATTTGCCTCTCTATAAGCAGTATCAACAGGACTTTCGTCTTTTAGGTCAACTTTTCCTCCAGGGAATGATATTTGCCCGGCATGTGATGGTAAATTATTTGACCTCTGAGTAAGTATTATTTGAATATCTTGATTATTACTAATAAGAGGAATCAAAACGGCAGAGTTTCTATATTTTTTACCATTGATTATTGAATATAATTTATCATCATTTTTATCGGTAAAAATTTTTGATTTGTATGTTGGAATATCTTTAATTAATTTTTCAGTATAATTCATTATGTAATTTTCAATTATTGTCATCTTTGATGGATTCTATTGCGAAAAACTCCTTATCACTCCAAAAACCAAAACAACTGGCATTATCAATTTCATGATAATTACATAGATCGAAGAGGTCAAGAGCACATGATCTAGAGAAATATGCTTCAATATTATCCCTAACTGTAACATATGGAATTATGCCATAATTTATCTTATTATTTAAAAATCTTAGCTGTTTATTTGAATTTAATGTTAATTTATCACCTACATTTGTTTCCAGGTATATAACAGCATCAACTTTCTCACCTTTAGTCCATATACTTGTAATTTTAAATGGAACGTCTTCAACAATAACCTGCTCTTTTTCATATGGCGTCGTAATAAAATATTGACCAACCTCATTCAGCCTGAGATATCTCGAAAAAAGACAGACCATTGGATGTCGTTTAATTTCAGTTCCCTTAAAAAACCATTTGCACTCTTTGTCAATAAAGAACTTTGGGGATGTTTTAGAGTATTTGATTTTATTAGTTTTACTCAATTTAGATTAATCAGGGTAACGTTTAATAATTATTTTTGAACTATCTTCAATTATATTAGTTTTAATTTCCCTATACAATACCCGATCATTATTGACAGGTCCTGCAAAAATAATTTCTTTTCCTAACATTCTTTTAAAACCAACCTTGTAATAATAAGATAGATCACCAACGAGGATGATTATATTATGATTTGCTTCATTGCACTTATTG
>JADHLM010000024.1:2500-13324 GCA_016780665.1 Hyphomicrobiales bacterium
TAGATAACAAATAGATATAACATACAGAATAAATTATAGTTTATATAATTCGCAGATTTATATAATTCGCAGATGATTTTTTTAAAATCACAAAAAAAATACTCAGTACTTATTTTAATTTTAATCTTTAAACCAAAGGCCATGTTTGTAATGGACTTTTCCCGTCTATTATCAAAAAATTATCCGGAAATTTGATATCTTAGTAAACAACTAAATTTAGTTCAAACAGATAATGGCGTTACAACTAAAGTGAGATAGATCTCAATTAAAAATGATGAATTCAAAGAGAGTTACTTACCAATAACTTGTTCTTCTAATTTAGAAGGCATAATATCTGCTGTTTCAATTTGTTCAACTGATTCATCGGATGTCTCTTCTTTTTCTTGATCTACAATAATTTCTGATTTTGATCCTTCATCGCTTGAATTAGATGCCGCCATCTGTTCAGTTTGATTTTTTTGCGATTTTAATTCATTAGCTTCAATTATACGCTGATAATGTTCAGCATGCTGAAGACAACTTTCAGCAGAAATTGGGTCACCAGAAGTTTGATATTCTCTTGATAAGGCCTGATATTTTTCAACAATCTGAATAGCACTGCCCTTGATTTTAATATCAGGTCCGTTTGATTCAAATAGTCTTGAAGAACCATTTAGTCTACGAGGTCTATTTCTATTTTTTTTTCTAGCTGGTAAAGGTACCATTTGCTCCTATTCACCAACACAATAATGTAGATGGTTTATTTTAAAGAAATAATGAATTTTGGTAGTAGCTATCAATAATGTATTGTTTATTTATTATAATTTATTGAATAACTTTGTTGTATATATATATACTTATCTCTAATATTTCAAACTAATTTATAAAAAAAATTATTGTTTAATAAAAATAAGTCTATCTTTGTTGTTATAATCTTTGAGTATTTCTATCTTATCTTTATCAAAACCATACTTTATGAAACTCTCAATTACTTTATTCTTATTTTCAGAAAACAACTCCATTATAATGAGAGTTTTGGAGTTTAATTTTGTTTCTTTTAATTGTTTGATTATATTTTCATAACAACTTAATCCATCATGTCCTCCGTCTAATGCGAGAAGGGGATCAAAATCCTTAACTTCAGGTGAAAGCTTTGAAATCTGATTATTAGGAATATATGGTGGATTGGATATAATAACATCAAATGAACTAATATTGAGTGATTGAAGCCAATTCGATACAACAAGAGACAACCTGTCATCATTAAAATATTTCCCTGCGTTTAAAGATGCAACTTTTATTGCCATTTCACTTATATCTAGGCCTAAACCTCGTGAATTTTCAAATTCTAAAAGAAGTGTGATTATTAAACATCCAGAACCCGTGCCAAGATCTAGAATTTTAATATCCTGATCTTTTGAAAAGTTTTGTTTGACCACATCAATTATTAACTCACTATCTGGACGAGGATCTAGTACATAATTATTTACACTGAATTCTCTCCCATAAAACTCCCTTTTTTGGGTAATTTTTGAAGTTGGTTCACCAAGCCCTCTCCTATTTATAAGTTTTGAATATTCTTTAAGCTGTTCAGCTGATAATTGCATATCATTATTTATGATCAGATATTCCTTTGATACATTAAGATAATGCGCGAGTAGAATCTTGCTATCCAAGTCAGGTATTGACACCCCATAATGTTTAAGTGTTATTACTGCATCTCTCAACACATTACTAATCGACTGCATTAGATTTTATCACCTGCAAGTTTCTGAGCTTTATCCTCTGCAGCAAGCGCGTCAATTATCTCCTGCAAACCTTCTGACTCAATTACAGCAGATAATTTATGTAACGTGAGATTAATTCTATGATCAGTAACCCTGCCTTGAGGATAGTTGTAAGTTCTTATACGTTCAGATCTATCTCCACTTCCAATTTGAGATTTCCTATTAGATGCTCTCTCTTGATCTTTTTCTAGCTTTTCTTTTTCATAAAGCCTAGCTCTAAGTACTTTCATCGCTTTTTCTCTATTACGATGTTGAGATTTCTCATCTTGTTGAGATACAGTAATACCAGTTGGTAAATGGGTAATTCGAACGGCACTATCAGTTGTATTTACAGATTGTCCCCCAGGTCCACTGGCTCTAAAAACATCAATCCTTATATCCTTTTCTTCGATTGTAATATCAACCTCTTCTGCTTCAGGCAACACAGCAACTGTTGCAGCTGATGTGTGGATTCTTCCACTTGATTCTGTATTTGGTACTCTTTGAACTCTATGAACACCAGACTCAAATTTTAGTTTCTGATATACATTTTTTCCAGAAATATTAGCAATAAATTCTTTATAACCGCCAAAATCTCCCTCGCTAGTCGTCATTACTTCAACCTTCCATTTATTACTATCTGCAAATCTTAAGTACATTCTTGCTAAGTCACCAGCAAATAAAGCAGCCTCATCTCCTCCTGTTCCAGCGCGTATCTCTAATATAACACTCTTTCCATCATCAGCGTCTTGAGGTAATAAAAGTTCATTTATTTGTTCTTCTGAACCTTCAATTTTTCTGTTAACTTCGCTTAGTTCTTTTTTTGCAAAGTCAATCATTTCGAAATCTTCAGCCTCTTGATCAATTAACGCTTCAAGCTCATTTTTTTCTGATATTAAACTCCTATAATTTATGATTGCCTTCGCTAATTCTTCTATATTTGAGAAATCAATTGCTAATTTTGCATACTCATTTTTATCGCCAGATATATTCAACATTTTATCTTGCAAGTGATTATAGTTTTCAAGTATTTTATCTAATTTCTTATAATCAAACATCTGCTTACCTATATTAATAGCTATAATAAATCATTTAATTTGAATTCATACAAATCATTATCTGGTTTGTCTTTATGATTTATAACCGTTTTCCCACTCCTAATTATTAATTTGGATGGTGAATTTGTTGCAATAATTTCGTCTCCATTAGCAAGAAAAGAATACCTTTCATTTTTTTGCATATGTTTTGAAAAATAAATGACACCTTTCCCATTAAAAATCTCCAACCATACATAACCAGTTGCTGTAATTTGTATTATGTTATTTTGAGGTTTATCTCGGGAATTTAGGTCAAATTCATTATTTAGATCATTATTTAGATTATAATTCAAATCTAAATTATTCAAATTGGTATTTTGACTTTTATCCTCATCTAGAAAGGACAAGAAATGATTATTCAATATGTTACCATCTGTAACTATTGAGATGGCAATTAACATGATGATTAACATTATTAAATTTTTGAAAAATTTTTTTGGACTTATTTTATTTAATAATTGAAACCTTTTTTGGGTTTTTTGTTCATTAAAGTCAGTAATAATTTCTGTAATTATATCATTATCAACACCGGCGATATTTAAGAAATTTTTATATTTATCTATTACCTTGAGAAGATAATTTTGACTTGGTAGAAGCTTGAAATCTTCTCTTTCAAGTGCATCCAGATACTCGACAGGAATATTAAGAGCAGACGCACAATCATATATAGTTTTATTCTTTTTTAATCTCCATTTGATAAGTATAGCACCAATCGAGATTGTGGCATCAGCGTTCATAAAATTAATATTTAATATTTAGACTAATGTTTGTCGTCCAAACCATATACTGAATGAAGAGCTCTCATTGCTAATTCGATATATTGAAGTTCTATCAAGACACTTACTTTTATTTCAGAAGTAGTGATGGCCTGTATATTTATTCCTTTTTCTGCTAGAGTTGCAAACATTTGCGCAGCAACCCCTGCATGACTTCTCATACCAACCCCAATAACTGATACTTTAGCGATATCTTTTGATTGAATACACTTTGAATATTTTATTTTATCAGCCAATCCCTCGATTATTTCGATCGAAGAATCAAGATCTGTTTCTTGGACTGTAAAAGTTAAATCTGTATGTTTTCCATCTGCAGATATATTTTGCACGATCATATCAACATTAACACCCTGGTCGGCAAGATCACCAAAAATTTGTGCTGCAACCCCTGGTTTATCTTCGAGATTTTGGATAGTTATTTTTGCCTCACCACGTGAGTATGCAATACCACTTACAACTTTATCTTCCACAACATTTTCCTCATTCGTAACCAATGTACCTATATTATGACTTTTATCATTTTTTTCAAAATTATTTTCAATAAATGTTGATCGTACTCTAATCGGCATATTATATGACATCGCTAATTCGACTGATCTTGTTTGTAACACTTTTGCACCTTGTGAAGCCATCTCTAGCATCTCCTCAAATGAAATCTTGTCTATTTTTTGTGCTTGTTTGACTATCCTAGGGTCTGAGGTAAAGACGCCATCAACATCTGTATATATATCACACAAATCAGCATTCAACGCGCATGCAATTGCAACAGCTGTAGTATCGGAACCACCTCTTCCCAAAGTTGTTATCTTATTCTCTTCAGAGACACCCTGAAAACCTGCAATAATTGGAATTATATTATTATTTAGGAGACCTTGTAATTTTTGAGGATTTATATTTTTAATTCTGGCGGAACCATGCATTACAGTTGTTTCTAGAGGTATTTGCCATCCCTGAACAGACTCTGCACTGATACCTCTTGAGTTTAAAATTAATGAAAGTAACGCAGAACTAATTTGTTCACCTGTTGATATAATAACGTCTTTTTCAGCTTTATTGGAAACCAGATTTGCTTGGTTTACCAGATTAATTAACCTGTCTGTTTCTCCTGCCATGGCTGAAACAACAACTGCAGTTTGAACGCCATTATTTCTCTCTCGTTGTATATGATCAGCAACTTTGGATATTTTTTCAATATCACCCATTGAAGTGCCACCAAATTTCATAACAATTTTTTTATAATTTTTTTCAATCATCACGTTGAGTTCTTTCATATATGATTTTATTTATATATTATAATTAAAGAGATAATTGAAGTATATTTAAATAAGATGACTAAAAATATAAATGAACGGGAAATTGAAAAATTCTCAAACATGTCTTACGATTGGTGGAATCCAAACGGTAAATTTTCAGCCTTGCATTCAATTAACCCGATTAGAATAAAGTTTGTTTTAGATATAATTTTTAAAAATTATGGACTCAATCCACTCAAAGATCGCACATTAAAAAAAATAAAAATTCTAGATGTTGGCTGCGGTGGTGGTTTAATTAGTGAACCCATGGCCAAACTTGGAGCTCACATTCAAGGAATAGACGCAGATATAGACTCAATAAAAATTGCAAAGGAGCATGCAATAAAAGAAAATCTTAAAATAAAATACAGTAATGAAAACTTAGATGAGCTGATTGCAGATAATTTAAGAAAATTTGATGTAATTTTTGCACTTGAAGTTTTAGAACATGTGGACTACCCAGATGATTTTTTATCAAAAATTGCGTCTCTTACAAAAGAAAATGGATTAGTTTTTATTTCATCAATCAATAAAAATATTAAATCTCTTCTGCTTGCAAAGTATATAGCCGAGTATGTCCTGAATTGGGTACCAAGAGGAACTCATGACTGGAATAAATTTATAAACCCATCAGATTTAGAAAAAATGATGTTTAAAAATTCATTCGAACTAATATCGTGTAAGGGTATCATCTTTAATCCTATGACATTAAATTGGAAAATTGGTAAGGATACTTCAATTAATTATATTACGGCATTTAAACGCTGATTCATCTAATTTTTATCATCCGGTAAATTAGGTATATGAATAATATCTATGCCTTCTTCATGTAATTCTTTGATATCTTTTGCAGATGCCTCACCATAGATTGATCTCTGTTCTGACTCATTATAATGAATTTTTCTTGCCTCTTCAGGAAATTCTTTACCAACATATTCTGAGTTCTTCTTGATCTCTTCTCTAATTTTTCTGATTGCATTGTTTAAAATATTAGACCTACCATGGCTAAGAACTGTATTTTTTTGAGTATTGCTGCTTCCTTTTTTTGGAATTCTTGGAGACATGAGTGCCTTCGTCACAAGATTTGTATTACATTCAGGACAGAATACATTCTTTAATTTTATTTGATCATCACAAGAAGTTGAGTCTCTAAACCATGACTCAAAATTATGATCGTTTTCACATGTTAAATTATATCTAATCAAAACAAAACCCTATTTTTCAATTAACTAATTATAATCATAATTTTGGTTAATAGATGGTATCATTTTCCTATATGATTCTACTTCTTGTAAGTTAATTTCTGCAACACCAATATAATTACCATCTTCTACACAGGATAAAATTTTTCCCCACGGTGAAATAATCATTGAGTTTCCATAAGTTTCTCTACCGTTTTGATGTTTTCCAATTTGCGCAGGGGCAATAATAAAGCAACCGGTTTCGATTGCTCGAGCTTTTAAAAGCGTTTCCCAATGCGCCCTACCTGTATTGACAGTAAATGCTGAAGGCACAATGATAACAGATGCTCCTTTTTGAGCTAATTTTCTATATAGACCGGGGAATCTTAAATCATAACAAATACTCAACCCAAACTTACACCAAGGCAAATCAATAATTGAAAGTTTATTACCTGGCTTAAAAGTATTTGATTCAAAATATTTTTCTTCACTGCTCAATTCAACATCAAACATATGAATTTTATCATAAGTACCAATTATTTCTCCATTTGAGTCAAAAGCATAAGTCCTGTTATATGCCAAATTATCTGAATGTTTGATAGAGATAGAACCTATAATCACGATAAGCTCAAGCTCTTTGATTAATGACTGTATTTTTTTTAACCCTTCATCATCATTTGGATAAGAAATTTTAGAAAAAAGCGCCTTACTATTTTCTTCCATTAATAGAGTTTGTTCAGGAGTTACAACAATATCCACGCCCATGTCTTTTGCATGGGTAAGTTTTTCTCTTAAAAAACTTAAACTTTTATTTAAATCGCAGCCTGTTGTCATTTGCAGGCAGGCTGCTTTAAATTTATTCTTTTTACTATTCATTCACATTTATCGGCAAGCAAATCATTTAATGTGCCATCATTCTCTAGGGCATATAGCTCATCACAGCCACCAATATGTCTGTCATTTATGAATATTTGTGGAACCGTTCGTCTTCCGTTAGATTTACTTAGCATTTCCTTACGTAAATCATCATTATTTGTAACATCAAATTCACTGTAAGATATTTCTTTATCATTAAATAATCTTTTCGCCATCGTGCAATAGAAGCAACTGGATGATGTATATATTTCTATCTTTTGTGTCATTGTTTTTATTGTAGTTTTGTATACATTAACATTATAAATATGTTATCTTCTAGAAAATAGTCAACACCATATGGAAATTTCAAGAATTCAAGAAAAACAAAAGAAACTATTATTTGATAGAAAAAAACTTTTGCACTCTAGAAATAGGTCAAAATCATTTACAGTGAAAAATGAAATATACGACCATACCTCTGTAAATATTTGCGAAAGAATTGATGAAATAAATAGAGTTTTTCAATCAACACTAGTCTTAACTAAAAACAAAACTTTGAAAGAGTAATAGAAGAAAAATTATTCAAAAAAATAGAGAACCAACCCATAATCGTTGGTCCTGCTGGTATAATTGAGTCAATGAAAGCTTCCTTAGAGGATGAGGAAAACATAGATTTTAAAAAACAAAAGTTTGATCTCATAATATCAGATTTATTATTGCATACTTCCAATAATCTAAACCAATCTCTCACTAAGCTTCATAGCCTACTTAAACCAGATGGCTTATTAGTTTCAACTCTGTTTGGAGGTGAGACACTAAAAGAACTAAAAAACTGCTTAATAACAGTTGAAGAGCAACTCACAGGGACTATTTATCCTCGTATAAATCCATTCATAGATGTTAGAACTGCAGGAGATATTCTTTATAATGTTGGGTTTAAATTGTGCGTTGCTGATAGTAATAATATTAAATTAAGTCATAACAATTTAAATGAGCTAATAAGTATAATCAGATCAATGGGTGAAAATAATTATCTTAATCTAATGGCACCAAATATCGATAGGGCAACATGGAAATTAGTTGCAGATTTATATGTGAATCAATTTTCTTTGGATAAGAAACTTGCATCAACATTCAATATTATTACATTGACTGGTTGGAAATATCATCATGATCAACCAGAACCATTGAAACCAGGCTCAGCAAATATAAGCTTGAGTAGTGTTTTAAAGAAGTGAACTAAATTAATTCTCTTAAGCTTGCAAAAAATGATATATCTGCAGGCAATAAATTATAATTATCGATGTCTTTAGGATTAACCCAGGCTAATTCCTGCCCTTCCATTGGTATAATATGTCCATTCCATCTACGACATACATATAGTAATACAACAACATAATATTTGTCATATTGCTTCTCAGTAAATGATAAAGGGGCAAGACAAGATGCTGTGACATCTATATTAATTTCTTCCCTTAATTCTCTTATTATTGCCTCTTCTGGGGTTTCCCCCTCGTCAACTTTCCCCCCCGGAAACTCCCAGTAACCAGCATAATCTTTTCCTTTAGGTCTCTCATTTATAAGTACTTTTCCATATTCATTTATTAGCGCACAAGCTACAACAAGTTTTATCATTTATCTAACTCATGACCTGTAATCAGTGTTTATATCAATATATTTATGTGAAAGATCACAGGTCCAAATCTTATGTGAATAGTTTCCTATACCGAGATCAATAATAATTTCTATAACATCCCCTTCCATATACTTTTTTGTGAGTACTTCATCATATTCAGGACTTACCGTTGAATTAAGAGTTACCAGTTGATCACCGATAGATATTTTAAGTTTTCTTAAATCTATATTCTCATATGATTTACCAATCGCAGCTATTATTCTTCCCCAATTTGGATCTTGTCCATAAATTGCAGTTTTTACCAAAGGCGAGTTTGCAATTGATTTGGCAATATTTATAGCCGAAATCTTTGAAAGCGCTGACCTTATATTAATTTCGACCAATTTTGTTGCACCTTCACCATCTAAGACTATTTGCTTTGCTAGATCAATTGTGAGCTTTTGTAACTCAGCAATAAATTCTTTTGAAGAGTCCTCATCAATATTTATTAGCGGTTTATTACCAGCTTTATTTGTGCTAATTAACATGACCGTGTCACTTGTAGAGGTGTCCCCATCCACTGTAATTGAATTAAAACTATTTGTGGTAACTTCTTTCAAAATTGGCTTAAGGAGCTCTTCATCTATACAAGCATTGGTAAATATGAAAGATAACATAGTACCCATATTTGGTTCAATCATCCCTGAGCCTTTTGCTATTCCAATTATTTCAATATCCTTACCATCAATTTTAAATTCTTTTTTTGCTAATTTAGGATAAGTATCCGTTGTCATTATCGACTCTGCAGCATCTATCCATGAGGACTTATTATTTAAATCTATATTTTTTATTGATTGAATAATTGGTTGAATATTCATGTATTCTCCTATGACACCAGTTGATGCAACGCCAATATCTTCAATCTTACAACCAATTTTATTCGCAATTTCTGAGGAAATAGTCAATAAATCCCTTAACCCAATATCACCAGTAAATGCATTTGCATTACCAGCATTCACAATTATCGCCTTAATTTGTTTGTTAAGATTCTTTCTACACCAATCGACTGGGACAGATGGACATGTTGATTTCGTGTATAATGATGCTTGATTCACATAATCATCAAAAACAACTAAAAGAAGGTCCTTTCGGTTTTTATAACGGGCACCAGTTTCAAAGGTATGGATGTTTACACCCTTTAAATCTCTGTATGATAAATCTAGCATATTGTATAGCCTTATGATTCTTATTTGTTATGAAATAAAAGTTATTTTTAAATTACCAAATCCATGTTGATGAATTTATTACATTTCAACAAACAAATTTAAAAAAATTTCTGGCAAGCTATCCTAGAAATTAATGTTAATAGTATTTGTTAATCATAAAATCATATATATATATATGATATATTGTTTTTTGAAAGTTCCCAATGTTTGATTTAAAAAAAATTACAAATATTTTATTCAACAAGCCAATCAAGAAGCAATATAAGTTTTATGAGGACCAAGTCAAGAGTATCAACTCTCTTGAAGATCAGTTTATGAAACTTTCTGATAAAGAATTAAAAGATAAAACCCAAGATTTAAAACAAAAAGTAATAGATGGCTTAACTTTGGATAAGCTTGTTGTTGAGTCTTTTGCTCTTGTAAGAGAAGCATCCAAAAGAACACTTGGGCAACGACATTATGATGTTCAGCTAATTGGTGGAATGGTTCTAAATGATGGCGGTATAAGTGAAATGAAAACTGGAGAAGGAAAAACACTTGTTTCAACTTTGCCAATTTTTTTGAATGCACTTTCAGGTGATGGTGTCCACGTCATTACTGTAAATGATTACCTTGCCCAGCGTGACTCTGAATGGATGGGAAATATTTATGAATTTCTGGGATTAACTGTAGGATGTATTCAAAATCAGATGAATGATGAAGAAAGAAAGTCAGCTTATTCATGCGATATAACATATGGCACTAATAACGAGTTTGGCTTTGATTATTTAAGAGATAATATGAAACATAGTCTTGAAAGTATGGTTCAAAGAGGTCATAACTTTGCGGTTGTAGACGAAGTTGACTCAATACTTATTGATGAAGCAAGAACTCCATTAATAATATCGGGTCCGTCAGAAGTAAAATCAGATTTGTATGAGACTATGAATAAACTTATCCCATTACTAAAGGATGATGACTTTGATATTGATGAAAAAACAAAATCAATAAATTTATCAGATAAAGGTATCGAGCATGCAGAAGAATTATTAAAAGCG
>JADHLM010000025.1 GCA_016780665.1 Hyphomicrobiales bacterium
TAGAGAGCAACTGTTTTTATGTTTCTTCTTCCAATATCATCATTACTATTTATTAGTAAAATTATAATACTACCCAATACTGGGATGATTAATAAAGTTGATAAAATTGGCCAAGACATTTATCAACCCCTACCAATAATAATATAAAATGTTATAAATATTGATAATCCTATAATCATGGAAAATGCATAGTGGTAGATTAATCCTGATTGCAACTGAACTAATTTTTTTGTCACACGAATAACCTGCTTTGAAATTCCATCGGGACCATATTTATTAATTATGTTTTCGTCTCCGGCTTTCCAGAACAATCGTCCAATACTTACAGTTGGTTTTACGAATAGGAAGTCATAGATTTCATCAAAATACCACTTATTAAGAAGGAATTTGTAAAGCACTTCTTGGTCACCAGCAATTTTAGATGGGATATTTGGTCTTCTAATATAGAAATAGTAGGCCAATAATAAACCGAGAACCATCATAATTGTTGGTGTCCATTTAATAATAGTAGGAACATAGTGAAGATCCTTTAAAATATTATTTTCCTTCAGTATATATATAGAACTTGCCCAAAACTCCTTAAAGTCATGGTATATAAATGAGTCGTAGAATAAATATCCAGATAGAATAGCACCAAGAACCAACACCAGTAATGGCACCAACATAATATTTGGGCTTTCATGAATATGTGACATAACTTCTTCAGACGCTCTTGGTGCTCCATGGAATGTCATAAATACAAGTCTCCATGAATAGAAAGAAGTCATAAATGCAGCTATGATCAGCATAGTAAAAGCATAAGAACTTATAGCAAGATTAGTAGCGAAAGCAGCTTCAACAATTGCATCTTTTGAATAGAAGCCTGCCATGCCAAATACACCAGGTATACCAAAACCAGTTAAGGCAAGAGTACCAACTAACATTAATACATAAGTCTTTGGAATATGTTTTCTTAAACCACCCATATTCCTCATGTCTTGTTCATTTGACATTGCATGGATTACGGAACCAGCTCCTAAAAATAATAATGCTTTAAAAAATGCATGTGTAAATAGATGAAAGATACCAACTTGATAAGCACCTAAACCTAAAGCAACAAACATATATCCTAATTGTGAACAAGTTGAATATGCTATTACTCTCTTAATGTCATTTTGAACAAGAGCAACAGAAGCAGCAAAAATTGCTGTAGTTGCCCCAATGAATACAATAAATGACATAACATTCGGAGCCATTTCATATAGTGGAGAACATCTGGCAACAAGGAATACTCCTGCTGTCACCATAGTAGCAGCATGAATAAGTGCTGATACAGGCGTAGGACCCTCCATAGCATCTGGTAACCATGTGTGTAAGAAGAACTGTGCAGACTTACCCATAGCACCAATAAATAACAAAACACATATGAATGAAATAGAATTGAATGAATATCCTAGAATATAAATATTTTGATTAGTCATATATTTCACATTTGAGAAAACATAATCAAAATCTAATGACCCAAAAATATAGAATATACAAAATATGCCCAATGCAAAGCCAAAGTCACCAACTCTATTAACTATAAATGCTTTCATAGCGGCATTATTTGCAGAATCTTTATGATGCCAAAAACCAATTAATAAGTATGATGCTAAACCAACTCCTTCCCAACCAAAAAATAATTGCATGAAGTTATTAGAAGTCACTAACATTAGCATTGCAAATGTAAATAACGATAGATAAGAAAAAAACCTCTGCCTGGATGGATCGTGATGCATATATCCAATTGAATAAAAATGAACAACAGCAGATACGGTATTAACAACAACTAACATTACAGCAGTTAATGTATCTATTCTTATTGCCCAACTGAGATCGAGATTTCCTGATGTAAGCCATTTTAAAATAACGACAACCTCATCATTTGCACCATCAACCCAGCCGACATTACCTAAAACAATCCAGGATAAAATAGCAGAAATACTTACAAATGAAGATGTCAGGATTTCAGAAGCTCGTGCTCCAATTGTTTTCCCAAATAACCCAGTTATTAACGCACCAATAAGTGGTAAAAATACTATAGAGGAATAAATCATTATTAACCCTTCATCTCATTAATATCATCCACTGATATTGAGCCTTTATTCCTAAAATAGATTACAAGTATGGCAAGTCCTATGGCAGCCTCTGCAGCAGCAACAGTTAATATAAGTAAAGAAAAAATTTGCCCCATAATGTCATTAAGATAAGATGAGAATGCAACAAAATTTATGTTAACTGATAGCAACATAAGCTCAATAGACATTAATATGATTATAATATTTTTTTTGTTTAGGAATACACCAAATATACCAATGACAAATAATATTGAAGCAAGAACAAGATAATGGTTAATTGTAATCATATGCCACTTCCTGGTTTTACTTTTATATTTTCAATAGACTCCTTCGGATCCCTATCAACTTGCACTGAAATATTTTGCCTTTTTGCAGAAGGCCTGTGGTTAACTGTTAATACAATTGCACCAATCATAGATGCTAATAATATCAACCCTGCCAGCTGAAAGAAAAGAATATTATCTGTATAAAGCACCATGCCAAGCATTTCTGTATTACTGATTTGTTCATTATTTTCAGTGGCATATGCTATTATCTTAACACTATCCCTATCCCAAGTAAAAAGGACTAGTATTAACTCTGCAAGTAGTATAAATCCAATTGTCATACCTATTGGCAAATAGCTAATCACTGTTGAGGAAATAGATTTAAATTCAACATCAAGCATCATAACAACAAATAAGAATAATACAGCTACAGCTCCAACATATACTATCACCAATATAAATGCTAAAAATTCAGCACCAAGCAAAAGGAAAATGCCAGCGGAATTGAAAAAACAAAGAATTAAGAAAAGAACAGAGTGCACGGGATTACGTGATAACACCACCATAAAAGCAGAGGCAATCATAATGAATGAAAATAAATAAAATAATGTACTAACTACGATCATGAATTACCTATACTTAGCATCTAATTCTATATTTTTTGAGAGCGACTCTTCCCAACGATCACCATTAGCGAGTAGTTTTTCTTTGTTGTAATACAACTCTTCTCTTGTTTCAGTGGCAAATTCAAAATTTGGACCCTCCACAATCGCATCAACTGGACAAGCTTCTTGACAATAACCACAATATATACACTTAACCATATCAATATCGTAACGTGTTGTTCTTCTTGTTCCGTCTTTTTCCCGAGGACCAACCTCAATCGTTATAGCTTGAGCAGGACATATTGCTTCACATAGCTTACATCCAATACACCTCTCTTCACCATTTGGATAACGTCTAAGAGCATGTTCGCCTCTAAATCTAGGAGAAATTGAACCTTTTTCAAAAGGATAATTTATTGTTGCTTTTTTGCTGAAGAAGTATCTCATAGCTAGTCTGAATGCTTTCAAAAATTCAATCAATAAAAAGCTTTTTATAATTCTTAGTGTTCTATTCATAACCTATCCAATTTAATCATATAAAAACTACATATGTTGCTGTTAGAGCAACCATTAACAGTGATAGCGGTAGAAAAACTTTCCATCCGAGTCTCATTAATTGGTCGTATCTATACCTCGGAACTATTGCCTTAACCATAGCAAAAAGAAAAAACATAAAACATACTTTTAGAACAAACCACACAAACCCAGGGATAAAATCTAAAAATGGAAATATCGGTAACCATCCTCCTAAAAACAATATTGTTCCAAAAGCACACATAAGAACAATAGAAATATACTCGCCAAGCATAAACATTAGGTAAGGTGTGGATGAGTATTCCACCATAAACCCAGCAACAAGCTCTGACTCAGCCTCTGGAAGATCAAATGGAGGTCTATTTGTTTCTGCTAATGCCGAGATAAAAAAGACAACAAACATTGGAAAAAGTGGAATAAAATACCAATTGAGGAAACCATAGTTACCAGCCTGAGCATACACAATATCACTTAAATTTAGTGAACCACTTAGAAGGATTACTGTAATTATAACAAAACCTATTGATACTTCGTATGAAACCATCTGAGCGGCTGATCTAAGTGCACCTAAAAAAGGGTATTTTGAATTTGAAGCCCATCCACCCATGATAATACCGTAAACACCAAGTGATGATATAGCTAAGATATAGAGTATTCCAATATTAATATCAGCAAGTACAAGGCCAGCATCAAATGGAATTACAGCCCAAGCGGATATTGCAAAAACTGTTGTTACAAATGGAGCAAGAAGAAAAACAACTTTATCAGCATTATAAGGAATAATTACTTCTTTAAGGACGAATTTTAAAAGATCAGCAAATGACTGAAGCAGCCCAAAAGCACCAACAACATTTGGACCCCTTCGCATCTGTACAGCAGCCCAAATTTTTCTATCTGCCAATAGTAAAAAGGCTATCGTTATTAACAAAGCTGTAATAAGAAATACACTCTTGAGAGCAATTATTAATAAAGGAACTAGATAATTTATTAAAAGATTATCCATTGATATTCCCGTTGTTGTTTTTTTGCATACTGCACTCAGCCATTATTTTACTCGCTCTTGCAATTGGATTTGTGAGGTAAAAATCTTTAATTGAATTTTCAAATTCTACATCATTGAGTTTGGGATTTTTAATCTCAATTTTGGATAACTGCGAGTGATCAGCAGCCTGAATAACATCAACATCTTCAAATATAGGGAATTTCTTTTGCAAATCTTTTCTTACATCATCAAAACTTACAAAGTTTAGTGACTTCTTGAGTCGTTTTGATAACTCAATAATAATTTTCCAGTTATCTTTTGCAGCACCAGGAGGAAAAACTGCTCTATTTATTTGCTGTAACCGTCCTTCTGTATTCATAAAAAAGCCATTCTTTTCCGTGTAACACGCTCCTGGCAAGATGACATCAGCTGAAGTTGCACCTTTATCTCCGTGACTTCCAATATAAACTTTATATTTATTATCCGCATCGATTTCATCTGCATCCATCAAAAACAAGAGGTCTACATTTTTTGAATTAGCAATATATTTTGCATTCTTTTTTGAGTCTTCTGGCAAGAATCCCAAATCTAAACCAGCAACCCTTGACGCACTTTTATGGAGAATAGCAAGACCATTCCAATCATCCCTGATGGAATTTGTTTTCTTAGCTGATTCAACAATATGAGACAATAAATCATTAGAGTCATCTCTAGTAAAGATATCATCGCCGATGAGCCAAATAATGTTTTTACAATTATATATATCCATATTTTTCAAATTTATTTGTTTAGGTGATTTACCGAGATGGATATATTCATAAGTAAGGTCATTTTCTTGACCAATATTAAAGATCCTCAGATTTCCTGTGAGCCATCTCTTTCGAATTCTTGCATTTAAAACAGGAGACTCAATTCTTGGATTTGATCCAATTATCACAAGAGCATCTGCTTCTTCTATACCAGATATACTAGGATTGAAAATATAAGACGCACGACCAAATTCATTCGTTATGTATGAACCATCTTGCCTACAATCGTATAAATCAGTCCCTAACTTATCAAATAGTAGTTTCATTAAATACATCTCTTCAGCAGTTGTCATATCTCCGGCTATTGCACCAATTTTTGATGGTTTTGTTTTTTTTACTAATTCAACAACCTTGTTTAATGCTTCATCCCATGTCGCTTTAACTAACTTCCCATCTTTACGTATATATGGCTCATCGATCCTTTGTGATTTCAATCCATCCCATATGAAACGTGTTTTATCTGAGATCCATTCTTCATTAATATCTTCGTTGAAACGAGGCATAATTCGCATAACCTCACTACCTTTAGAGTCTATCCTAATATTTGAGCCCAAGGCATCCATTACATCTATAGACTCGGTCTTTGTTAATTCCCATGGCCTAGCTTGAAACTCATAAGGTTTTGATGTAAGTGCACCAACTGGACATAAATCTATTACATTGCCTTGTAATTCTGATGACATGCCTTTTTCTAAATAAGTTGTAATCTCCATATTCTCACCGCGATGGATTGCGCCAAGTTCGCCGGTTCCAGCTACTTCAGACGTAAATCTAACGCACCTAGTACAATGGATACATCTTGTCATTGTTGTCTTTATTAAAGGGCCAATATTCTTATTATCAACAGCCCTCTTATTTTCTTTGTATCTGCTTTTATTTATTCCATAGTGTAGAGCTTGGTCTTGCAGGTCACATTCACCACCCTGATCACATATTGGACAATCAAGGGGATGATTGACAAGCAAAAATTCCATGGCACCCTTACGGGCATGATGTACTGAATCAGTATTAGTATACACTTCAGGTAACTCACCATTCGGTCCAGGCCTCAAGTCGCTTAATGAAAAATGACAAGATGCAACCGGTTTTGGCGCGCCCTTAACCTCAACCAGACACATTCTACAATTTCCAGCAATTGATAGTTTGTCATGATAACAAAATCTAGGAACTTCTATATCAGCAAATTCGAGTGCTTGGATTAATGTTAGATTATCCTCAAATTCAAATTCATTACCGTTTATTAATATTTTTTTTGACATATAAATTTAACCTATTTAGTCAGTCTATTTTCGATTTCAGGTCTGAAATGCCGAATTAAACCTTGTATTGGCCATGCAGCTGCGTCACCTAATGCGCATATTGTATGCCCTTCTACTTGTTTTGTAACTTCTTGTAACATATCAATTTCATCGACGGAAGCATCACCCTTGACGATTCTATCCATAACTCTCCACATCCAGCCAGTTCCTTCACGGCAAGGAGTACATTGACCACAACTTTCGTGCTTATAAAAATAACTTAATCTTGCAATTGCATTTACTATGTCTGTCGATTTATCCATTACAATTACTGCAGCAGTACCAAGTCCTGATTTTAGCTCTTTGAGGGTATCAAAATCCATCGACAGGTTTTGACATTGATCTGCTGGTAGACAAGGTACAGATGAGCCACCAGGAATCACGGCAAGAAGATTGTCCCATCCACCCCTGACTCCACCTGCATGCTTTTCAAGAAGCTCTCTCAATGAGATCCCCATTTCCTCTTCCACATTACAAGGGGTATTAACATGTCCTGATATACAAAAGAGTTTTGTACCAGTGTTGTTAGGTTTTCCTAGTGAAGAAAACCAATCAGCACCTCTTCTTAAAATTTCAGGAGCAACAGATATAGACTCAACGTTATTAACTGTTGTTGGGCAACCATAAAGTCCACAATTTGCTGGAAACGGTGGCTTGAGTCTTGGCATACCTTTTTTTCCTTCAAGGCTTTCTAATAGAGCTGTTTCTTCTCCACAAATATACGCACCAGCTCCATGATGCACATAAATATCAAAATCCCATCCTGATTTACATGCATTTTTACCAACAAAGCCAGCCTCGTATGCTTCATCAATTGCCTTTTGCAGTGTTACCCTCTCAAAAACATACTCACCTCTTACATAAACATAACAAGCGTGGGCGCTCATAGCATATGAAGCAAGCAAACATCCTTCAATAAACTGATGAGGTTCGTGTCTTAATATTTCTCTATCTTTACAAGTCCCAGGTTCTGACTCATCAGCGTTCACAACTAAATAATGCGGTCGTTCTCCTACTTCTTTTGGCATAAATGACCATTTCAGTCCAGTTGGGAAACCAGCACCGCCCCTACCTCTCAAGCCCGATGCTTTCATTTCCTCTATTATCCAGTCTTTGCCTTTATCCATTAGGATTTTTGTTGAATCCCAATTACCTCTTTTCAGAGCTGATTTTAAATCTGGGCTATTATGACCATAGATATTAGTAAATATTCTGTTTTCTAATTTTAGCATTCCTATACGCTCAATCCTGGTTTGTTTCGACGTTTCACAATATCTTCGATTTCCTTATCTGTTTGAGTTTGTACATTATTATCAACTGGCTCAGATGAGACTCTTTTTTTATAGGATCCAATTTTAGGAGTTTTGTTGTTTCTTAAATCTTTTAATATATTTATAAGGTCTGTAGACTCTAAATCTTCATAGTAATCATCATTAATTTGAACAACTGGTGCGTTACAACAAGCACCCAAACACTCTACTTCAACCCACGAAAACAATTGATCATTACTTACAGTATTTTGTTCACCAATTTCATTTTGCAGTATTTTCTTAAGTTCATTGGATCCTGACAACATACAGGGTGTAGTACCACACATCTGGAAATGATATTTCCCCACAGGCTTGAGGTTAAACATAGAGTAGAAAGTTGCAATTTCCATCACTCTTATCTGAGGGGTGCCCAAATATTTAGCGATGTAATCTATTACTTCAGGAGACAGCCAACCTTCGTTTTGTTTTTGAGCAATCCATAAAAGTGAAATTATTGCAGATCCACCTCTACCTTCAGGATATTTTTTTATCTCAAATTCCGCAATTTTCAGGTTTTCTTTCGTGAATGAAAAGTTTTTATCGTTTAATTCTGCCATATATGTATTACCTATCAACTTCTCCGAAGACTATATCAAGTGATCCTAATATCGCAGAAACATCTGCTAGCATGTGACCCTTACACATATAATCCATAGCCTGTAAATGTGCAAAGCCAGGCGCTCTAATTTTACATCTATATGGTTTATTAGAGTCATCAGAAACTAGATAAACACCAAACTCACCCTTTGGTGCCTCTACAGCACGATAGACCTCTCCTTTAGGAACATGATAACCCTCAGTATATAATTTAAAATGATGAATTAATGCTTCCATAGATGCCTTCATTTCAGCACGTTTAGGAGGAAATAATTTATTATTCTGCGATGATACAGGTCCTGTTTCTTTTCTCAAGATTTGTATACATTGTTTCATAATTTTTAAAGATTGTTTCATCTCTTCCACTCTTAATAAATACCTATCATAACAATCACTGTTCTTACCAATAGGTATCTCAAACTCTAGTTCTGAATATATTTCGTAAGGTTGTGATCTTCTTAAATCCCAAGGTAATCCTGTTCCCCTTATCATAACACCAGAAAACCCAAACAATTGCGCGTCTTCTTGGCTGATAAAACCAATATCTACATTTCTTTGTTTAAAAATTCTATTATCAGTTAATAGGTTTTCAATGTCACTTATAACTGCCGGATGACTATCTACAAACGCATCAATATCATCAATTAAATCATCAGGTAAATCTTGATGTACTCCGCCAGGTCTGAAGTAAGCCGCATGCATTCTACTCCCAGATGCACGTTCATAGAAACACATCAGTTTCTCTCTTTCTTCAAATCCCCAAAGAGGGGGAGTAAGCGCGCCAACATCCATGGCTTGTGTTGTTATATTTAATAAGTGGGAGAGCAATCTACCTATTTCTGAGTACAATACCCTAATTGTCTGTCCTCTTCTTGGCACATCAATTTTCAGTAAACTTTCCACAGCTAATGAGAATGCATGTTCTTGATTCATGGGCGCAACATAGTCTAATCTATCAAAGTATGGAATCGCTTGTGTGTAAGTTTTATGTTCTATAAGTTTTTCAGTTCCTCTATGTAATAAGCCAATATGGGGATCAACTCTATCAACAATCTCACCATCTAATTCCAAAACCAATCTCAACACGCCGTGCGCAGCTGGATGCTGTGGTCCAAAATTAATTGTAAATGTATTATCTTTTATTTTGTCATTCATCTTTGTTTGCAATCTCTTTATCCTCTTCTTGAGGATCCCCTAACCATGGGCTCTGGAAATCAAAATCTCTAAACTCCTGACCTAATTCAACAGGTTCTTGTATAACTCTCTTTTGCGTATCATCATATCTAACTTGTGTATATCCTGTTAGAGGGAAATCCTTACGAAGTGGAAACCCCTGGAAGTTGTAATCTGTGAGCATCCTTCTTAGATCTGGATGATTGTTAAAGTTTATGCCATATAAATCGTACGCTTCACGTTCATACCAATCAGCGGCTGGAAAAACATTAACAATAGATTCAATTGATTCTTTTTCATCAATTGCTGCTTTTATTCTAATTCTTTTATTTTTTTTCATAGACAAGAAATGATAAACGACATCAAATCTTTTATTTCGATTTGGGTAATCAACCCCACATATATCTATAAATGTAGTAAATTGGAAATCTCTTGAGTCCTTAAGGTGCTTAACAAGATCGTTAATTATTTCAGCTTTAATATCTATAGATAAATCAGGAATTAAATTAAAATTTAGTATGTTTTTTTTATATCTATTCTTAAGAGACTGATAAATGTCTTCATCTGAAATATTTTCATTATCTGTATCAGGCATCTATAATCTCTATTATCTGTTTATGTTACCAGTTCTTCTGATTTTTCTCTGTAACTGAAGTATGCCATATAATAGAGCTTCAGCAGTTGGAGGGCATCCAGGAACATATACATCAACCGGGACTATCCTATCACAGCCCCTAACGACAGAATAAGAATAATGATAATATCCGCCTCCATTGGCACAACTACCCATTGAAATTACATAACGTGGTTCAGGCATTTGGTCATATACTTTTCTTAAGGCAGGAGCCATTTTATTAGTTAATGTGCCGGCAACGATCATTAAATCAGATTGTCTGGGTGATGCCCTTGGCGCAGTCCCAAATCTTTCCAGATCGTATCTTGGCATTGATGCTTGCATCATCTCAACAGCACAACATGCGAGACCAAATGTCATCCACATAAGTGATCCTGTGCGAGCCCAGTTAATTAGTTGGTCTACACTAGTTACAAGAAAACCTTTGTCTGACAGCTCCCCTGATAACTCTTTAAAATAATCATCTTGATTAATAACTTGATCTTGTAAGCTCATATTAATCCCACTCTAATGCACCTTTTTTCCACTCGTATACAAAGCCAACGGTCAAAACTGTCAAAAAGATCATCATTGACACATATCCAAATACCCCTATTGCCCCAAGAGTAATAGCCCACGGAAAAAGAAATGCCACTTCCAAATCGAAAATTATAAATAAAATAGCAACAAGATAAAATCTAATATCAAACTTCACCCTCGCATTTTCAAATGGTTCAAAACCACATTCATATGTTGAGAGTTTTTCATTGTCTGGATTGGATTTTGCAAGTATGAACGAAGAACCCATCAATGCCGCAGAGACAACTATAGCTACACCAATAAATATTAAAATAGGTAAGTAATCAAGAATGACAGGATTCATCTAAAATTCCATATTAAAATTATGAATATTATTATTATAATTTAATTGTCATAACAAGTAATTTCATATTAAAGTTGTGATTATATTCAATTTTTAATAAATAGATAAAACCACCATCAGAAAATGATCCAAATATATGATTTAGCAGGCAAGAATGATTTAAGATTCAGTCCTTATTGTTGGAGAATTAAATACTTACTTAATATTTTAAAAATTGATTACAAAACAATACCAACAACCTTCAATCAGAGACTTAATAATCGATTATTTGGTGAATCAAGATTGCCAACAATCATAGATAATGAACAATTAATCTCAGACTCTTTTATAATAGCCCAACACATAGAAAATAATTACGCACAAAAAACCCTTAAATTAATTAATAATAACCTTGAGGCAATCAGATTGATAAACCATTGGTCAGATCACTTTCTAAACTATTCAATACTTGAACGGGTTGCATTCGATATAATCGAATGCCTTCACGATGAAGATAAAAAATACTTTGTAGAAAGCAGAACTAAGAGGTTTGGAATGCATCCAAAACAATTTCAGGAACTCACTATGAGCTCTACAAAAAATGAATTTGATAAGTGTTGTAATTTCTTAAATAATATTCTTTTAAAACAAGAATTTATACTCGAAGATGGCATCTCTTACGCTGATATGATAATTTTAGGCTCTCTAACTTGGGGTGATAAAGTCAGCAAAAATACAAAAATTAATGATAAGTTTATTAAACTTATAGGATGGAAAGAAAAACTATCTGATTTTTGCGCATAGTGGGATAAGTCAATCGAAGAAATATCCCACTTTACACGAATTATTAATATGGGCAATCAACAAAATCTGAGTCAATACATGCCTTGATTGCCTTTTCGGCTGAGGCCATTTGATCAGCTGATAAATCATTTGCTGAATTTCTTGCATCCACTAAGTATCTGTTTTGGCTTTTTGATTTTTTATCACCAGCGACCATTGCCCAAACATAAGCATTTTCTAATGATTCTTCAAAGCCTTGTCCACTTTTATACGCTTGCGCAATAGCAAATTGAGCAACAACACTTCCACCTTTTGATGCTCTTGACCACCATTTTACAGCTTCTTCCCAATTATCTTGCCCATCATCTCTAAAAGCATATATGTGTCCAATTTCCTGTTGAGCTTTGGTTTGCGGATTCCAAAATGGAATGCTTGAACCATTTTCAGCAATTGGTTCGTAAATAGCAATTGCTTTATCATAAAATTTACCAGAGCGCGCCTTTGCTCCATCTCTCATATCTCCTGATAGGGAATATCCGAACCAGATAGCTAAACCAAAGACTATAATAAGTCCGCCTCTCCACAATATACCTTTATCCATTTTTCACGTCCTATTCTTTAATTAAAATTAATACAATCCATATCTAACCATAACTTTATAGGCATCACTATCGCCTGCTTGAGCTAGTTGAACTATATAATCATCTATAGAAATACCCTCTGTTATATAATTTACCACTTCTTGCAAGGTTTCATAACCGACAGCACCTGGTAGTTTTATATCACCAACAAAATATGCCGGAGTACCTGATACGGCTAAAGAATAACCTAAAACTTTTGTATTGGCAATGATATCGTTAACTTGTTGGCTCTTAAAATCATCCTCTAATTTTAAAATGTCTAAACCTATATCAGCAGCTATTTTTAGAGCTTGATCATAGGAGACCGTCCCCTTAGTTGACAATAAAATACTATGAAATTCAAAATACTTACCCTGCAATCCTGCAGAAAGAGATAATTTAGCTAAATCATATGAATTATCATTCAAAATTGGATATTCTTTTAACACAACTTTGATATTAGAATTGGAGTCTATGAGTTTAATTAGGTCGGCTAAAGCTCTTTCACAGTAACCACAGTTATAATCAAAAAATTCAACCACTGTTACTTCAGCATCTTCGTTACCAATGACAAAATCAGTCTCATTAAAATATAAATCATCTGAATAATTATTTATAAGTTGAGACTCCAGATATAATTGTTCCAAACGCGATGCAGCATCTGCCTCATTAACAAGAAAAATGGTTAAAAATAATAAAAAAATATACCGCATATTATTCCTTATCCAAACATGGTGCTCCACATGGGGCACAGGCATTCTCACT
>JADHLM010000026.1 GCA_016780665.1 Hyphomicrobiales bacterium
TAGCATCTTTTACTTTACCTATATCTGGTTTTATTGACCCAGTAACGCCAGTTATTGATACATAATATAAAAAACCATCTGTTTTTTGCATAATTTTACTAAGTCTAGCTCTGTCTGTTGTTGGTGTAGCGAGCCTAATAAAAGATAAACCCTTCTGATGAGCCATATCACAAAATTCCATATCTTCTTCTGGCGGAAGATCAACGATAATGATCCCATCAACACCCAGGGATATAATTTTGTTTATAAATTTCTCTGTCCCATAATTGTATATTGGATTAAAATAACCCATGAGAATAATAGGCGTTATGGTATTATCTTTGCGAAAACTGGAAATAATTTCAAATGTTTTTTGCATTGTGTGACCAGCCTTTATTGCTCTTAATGAGGATGCTTGTATTGCAGGTCCATCAGCCATTGGATCACTGAAAGGCATACCTATCTCAATTATGTCAGCACCGGCGCCGGGCAGTTCTTTAATTAATTCTAATGATAAATTAAAATTTGGATCACCGGCAGTAAGAAAAGTAATTAGCGCTTTTTTATTTTTTTTTGATAATTTACTAAAGCAATCTTTTATTCTTTTATTCAACTACTAAATCTCCATATTTAGATACTCTGCAATTGAAAATATGTCCTTATCTCCTCTACCACACAGATTCATAATAACTATTTCATCTTTTGACAAATCGCTACTTATATTTATCAGATGCGCTAATGCATGCGATGGTTCTAATGCAGGAATAATTCCTTCAGTTTTTGTACAAATTTTAAAGGCTTCTACAGCTTCTTTATCGGTTATAGCAACATACTCAACTCTACCGCTTTCTTTTAACCATGAATGCTCAGGACCAATACCAGGATAATCTAAACCTGCTGATATTGAGTGACCCTCAACTATTTGCCCTTCATCATCTTGTAATAGATATGTTCTATTGCCATGCAATACGCCAGGTCTTCCAGCGGATAAGCTTGCACAATGCTGGTCTCCATCAAGACCCATTCCTCCTGCCTCAACTCCCGTTATTTTGACATCAGAGTCGTCTAGAAAAGGATAAAATAAGCCCATAGCATT
Organism: Hyphomicrobiales bacterium; assembly: GCA_016780665.1. GTDB lineage: Bacteria > Pseudomonadota > Alphaproteobacteria > Rhizobiales > TMED25 > TMED25. The sequence goes on from JADHLM010000026.1 coordinate 1,076, forward strand.
TGATCCACCTCCAATGCATGCAATTAATTGATGTGGTAATCGTCCTTCAGCTTCTAATATCTGTTCTTTTGCTTCATGCCCAATAACTGATTGGAAATCCCTAACCATAGATGGGTATGGATGTGGCCCTGCTACAGTACCTATAATATAAAATGTATCTCTAACATTCGCCACCCAATCACGAAGTGCTTCATTCATGGCATCCTTTAGTGTTGAATTACCTGATTTTACTGCTATTACTTCTGCTCCTAATAACTTCATTCTAAAGACATTTGGTTTCTGCCTTTCAATATCTTTTGCACCCATGTATATTACACAAGGCAACCCAAATCTTGCTGCAACAGTTGCTACTGCAACACCATGTTGACCAGCTCCAGTCTCAGCGATTATTCTTGTTTTTTTCATTCTCTTTGCCAAAAGAATCTGTCCCAAGCAATTATTGATTTTATGGCTACCAGTATGATTTAGCTCATCTCTTTTAAAATATATCTTACCAGATCCTAAATAGTTCGTAAGACCTTCAGCAAAATATAATGGGCTTGGTCTTCCAGTATAATACTTATTTAGGTAAAGCAGTTCTGAAAGAAATATTTTGTCAGATTTTGCTTCATTGTATGCCTTTTCAAGATCTAGAATTAATGGCATTAAAGTTTCTGCTACAAATCTACCACCAAATATTCCAAATTTTCCATTCTGGTCTGGACCGAGCTTGTAAGAGTTTATATTTTCCATCTAATATTTTACCTTATTAAGAGTTCCTAACATTATATACGAATTTTGTTATCAAATCGTTATTCTTTATGCCCAAAGATTCTTCAACTCCAGAAGATACATCAACAAAGTTTGCTTTTGTTAATGAAATTGCTTCTTTTACGTTCTCAATATTAAGGCCTCCTGATAAAATCCAGGGTTTAAAAATATTCAATTTCTTTACTAAATGCCAATCAAAAGCAACTCCATTACCCCCAGGCCTATTGGTTGAACTTATGGGCGGAGTATCAAATAATATATAATCACATGCTTCATGAAATGGTTCTATTTCTAAGGCACTTAAATTATGAAATACAGGGATTGCCTTTATAGAAGAAATATTATAACGCTCTTTTATGAAAAAGATCCTTTCAGGGGACTCATTTCCATGAAATTGAATCTTACAAATACCTACTTTATCAATTATTTGATCTAATAAGTCATCTGATGGATCTACAACTAAGCCAACAATCTCTATGTGGTTTTTATATAACTTAACTAAATTAGAAGCATTTTTTATTGAAATATTTCTGGGGCTATCATTATGGAAGACAAAACCAATCATATTTACTTTATTTTCAATACAACACTCTATGTTTTCTTGTTCTCTTACTCCACATATTTTAATCTTAACGCTCATATGGGATTATGCTCTCTTTTATTGTTCTTGCAGCTTGATTTGGATCTTTAGCTTGAGTTATTGGTCGACCTACTATAAGTATGTCTGCTCCATTTTTAATTGCCTCACTTGGAGTTAAAATTCTTTTTTGATCGTTCGTCGCAGAATTATTTGGTCTAATGCCAGGAACTACTGTAAGGAAATCCTCACCACAGTTATTCTTAACATTTTTTGCTTCTAATGGGCTGCATACAACTCCATCCAAACCGCATTTTTTTGCTAGATTAGACAAGTTTATTACTTGTTGTTCAACTTTTATTGATATTCCTTGTTCATTAAAACTATCTTCGTTCATGCTTGTAAGAATTGTTACTCCAATAAGTTTAGGCTTTTTAATTCCATTATTACTTATTGCCTCAACGGCTGCCCTCATCATTTCAGTTCCACCAGTCGTATGAATATTTATCATAAAAGGATTTAATGGTAATAATGATTTAATTGCTGAGCCGACAGTATTTGGTATGTCGTGAAGCTTTAAATCGAGAAAAATTGGTAGACCAAAGTCATATAATCTTAAATAGCCATTAACACCCATGGCATAAAATGCTTCCATACCAATCTTGATACCATCTATGTTTTCTTTTATTTCGTTGATCAGAGATACTGCTTGATCCGTATCTTTCATGTCAATGGCACAGAATAGAGCGTTTTTAATTAATTGATTCAAAAAAGATTAGCCCCCCACCTAATACCGCTTGATTTTATTTATTGATACGTTCTTTGAGTTCTTTTCCTGGTTTATAATAAACAATTTTTTTGCTAGATACAGCTACTCTATCTCCATTTTTTGGATTTCTTGCAATACGAGGACCACGTTCTTTTACTGAGAAGGCCCCAAAACCTCTTAATTCAACTCTTTGACCGTTTGCTAATGCCTCAGTAATAGAATTATAAAAAACATCTACAACTTTTTCAATATCTCTATGGTAAAGGTGCGGATATTCTATTGCTAATTGATCAATTAACTCAGATTTCTTCATTGTTTCCCTAGCATTAATTAGTTCTATGATCCCATACAGATTGTAAACCACCATTGTTGATCAAAGATAAATTGGAGCGTACACGACCTGTATATGATGTGGTAATATTAAAATAATCCATAATATTTGCAAGACTTAGTTCAATAAAACTCGGCTTATTTGATTTTTTATAATCAATGATAGGTGAATCTGAATCAATTCCCTTATTCTCAATAAGCCACCTTTTGGCATCATTTTTATCACCGATTTTATCAACTAAATTTAACTTAATAGCTTGTCTACCTGTGAAAATTCTACCATCCGAAATCTTATTAATTTCTATTGGACTCAAATCTCGTTCTGCTTTAACAATTGTTAGAAACCAATCAAATGTTTCATCTATTATCTCTTTTGTTACTTGCTGGGTTTCATCATCAGCTTCGCCAAAAAAATCTGGTTCAGCCTTAAGTTTCCCACTTTTTATTTCATTTATTTCAATCCCTAATTTTGAAAGAGCATCATCAACTCTTGCCCATTGTAACAAAACCCCAATCGAACCTGTAATAGTATTTTCTCTTGAGAAGATGATATCTCCTCCAAGTGATAGCAAATATGCTCCCGATGTAGCAATATTCCTCATTACAATTGCTGTGGGCTTAGATAATGAAATTTCTTTTAACTTTAGATAAATTTCTTCCGCACTCACTGTAGTTCCACCGGGGCTATCAACTGTTATGATTATTGAATTGACTCTATTATTTGACTTTAACTCTTCTAAATCTTCTATAATTTTATCGGCAGTTATCAGCATTCCAGAAATATTATAATTTGCAATATAGTCTTGACTTGAGTTTTCTTCGTTTTTTCCAAATGATAGATAAACAATTATTGCAATTGTTATTATAGAAATTGTTCTCCAGAAAAATAGTCTCTTTCTGTAGCCCTTTGAATCAGAATTATTTACGAAAACCATAGAATTTAAGACCTTTATGGTTATAGAAACAAAAAAAATCTTCAAAAAAGTAATAAATTTAAACTATATAACTAGAGTCTAAATCGTATTTAGCTTCTTTAGTTTTCTTTTTTGTTTACTTGTCACTATCATCTTGTTTTTCATTGCTGATATTTAGAGCTTCTCCTAAAATATCCCCAAGAGATGCTCCTGAGTCAGCAGAACCATATTGTTCAACAGCTTCTTTTTCTTGATCAATTTGGAGATTTTTTATAGATAGTGTAATTTTATTGTTCTTTGAGTCTATTTGAGTAACCTTTGCATCTACCATTTCACCAATATCAAATCTATCAGGTCTTTGTTCAGATTTATCTACGGATAAATCTGCTCTTTTAATTGAGCAAGGCACCCCGTCTTGTCCAATTGTCACATCCAAACCTCCATCTCGAATATTTGTTATGTAACATGTAACAACATCACCTTTCTTGATCTGTTTTAATCCTGCATAAGGATCTCCTGATAGCTGCTTTACTCCGAGGCTTATACGCTCTTTTTCTACATCAATATCAAGAACTTTCACATCAATGGACTCACCTTTTTTGTATTTCTCCAATGAAACTTCTGGTTTTTCATTCCAATCCAGATCAGATAAGTGGATCATTCCATCTAGTTCATCTTCGAGACCAACAAAAAGACCAAACTCCGTCGAATTTTTTACCTCACCAGAAACTACTGATCCAACAGGATGATTCCCTGCAAAGTTTGCCCATGGATTTTCAACGCATTGTTTCATTCCAAGAGAAATCCTTCTTTTTTCAAAATCTATTTCTAATATTACTACTTCAACTTCTTGTGAACTGGATACAATTTTTCCAGGATGAACGGTTTTTTTCGTCCAACTCATCTCAGAAACGTGAGTAAGTCCTTCAATGCCTGGCTCAATTTCTACAAAAGCACCATAATCTGTAATATTTGTGACTTTACCCTTAAGTTGTGTGTTTATTGGATATTTCCCAGCAATATCTTCCCATGGATCTACCTCCAATTGTTTCATGCCTAAACTCACTCTCTTGGTTTCAGGATTAATTTTAATAATCTGAACTTTTACGGATTGACCAATCTTTAATAAATCGGTTGGATGATTAACTCTTTTCCATGAGATATCCGTTACATGTAACAGTCCATCCATTCCGCCTAGATCGATAAATGCGCCATAATCTGTGATATTCTTGACAATGCCATCAAGTGTTTGTCCTTCCTCAAGTGAGCTTGCTAGTTGATGGTCAATTTCACCTTTGGATTCTTCAATAATTGCTCTTCTTGAAACAACTATATTACCTCTTTTTCTATCCATTTTAAGAATTTGAAAAGGTTGGGAAACATTAAGCATGCCTCCAACATCTCTCACTGGTTTAATATCAACCTGACTCCCTGGTAAAAATGCAATAGCCCCATCTAAGTCAACTGTAAAACCACCCTTAACTCGCCCAAATATTACGCCTTCAACTCTGATACCGTCAGCGTGAAGTATTTCTAGTTTATTCCAACATTCTTGACGACGCGCTTTCTCTCTGCTGAGCACTGCTTCCCCATTTGAATTTTCAATGCGATCCAAATAAACATCCACGTCTTCTCCGACTTGAGGGATAATTTGACCAGCAGAAGACTTAAATTCTCTCAAGGGAACTCTACCTTCTGTTTTTAAACCAACATCAACAATAACAAAGTCATTCTCAAGTGCTGTCACCACACCTTTTATAATAGCACCTTCAGATAAATTTATCTTACTCATACTTTCATCAAGAAGTGCAGCAAAATCATCAATTGTAGGATTTAGCTTATTAGGGTTGTTATTTGTCATATATTCTCATTCTCCAGTTCTTAAGATTTTTTATCTTTATGTATGTATTTTACAATAAAGTCAATTACATCATCAATTTTCATGAAAGTAGTATCTACTTCAATTGCGTCATCTGCCTTAGCTAGTGGAGCAATCTTTCTCATAATGTCTCTTTGATCTCTATTATTTATATCATTTTTAACAATATTTCTATTTAATTCGCTATTTTGTTTTAATAGCTCTAGATACCTTCTATTTGTGCGCTCTTCCAATGTGGCAGTGATATAAAATTTATAGTCTGCATTTGGAAATATAACGGTTCCAATGTCTCTCCCATCCATAACAACACCATTTAGAGCAAAGCTCCTTTGATACCTTAATAAAACATCCCTGACCTCCTTATACTGCGCAATAATTGATGCGACATGAGATACATTATCATTTCTTAAACTACCAGTATCAATTCTGTCGAAGTTTATCTTTTTTACATGATCAATTACTAATTTTTTTTTTGTGGGATCAATATTATGCTTAATAACCTCTGATGCAACAATCCTGTATAATAAACCAGAGTCTAAATAGGGAAGCCCAAAATATTCTGACAATTTTTTTGCTATAGTTCCTTTTCCACTTGCCGCTGGTCCATCGATTGCTATTATTTTATTTCCTAAATTAGTCATTAACTTTTAAATGAACCTCCAATCTGAGTATATAATTGAGTAAACCCGGGAAAACTTGTATTAATTGGAGATATATCATCAATTCTGATTTTGTTATGGGCATTTAACCCCAAAATAAAGCTGGCCATGGCTGTGCGATGATCTAGATTTGTTTTGATTTCACTCCCACCAATAACCTCACCATTACCATCAATAACTATATCATCCCCAATATTCCTACATGAAACTCCTGATGAAGATAACATATTGACAATTGCTTCAAATCTATTGCTTTCTTTTACTCTTAATTCAGATAAACCGTAAAATTTGCTTGTTCCTTTTGCGTAAGCGGCGGCAACTGCGAGAATTAGGAATTCATCTATGAGAAAAGGAGCTTCTTCTTTTTTTATAATTATACCATTAAGCTCACTTGATGTTACTTCTAGATCACAAACATCTTCTCCACATTTAGAATATGTCCTATCAATCTTAATATTTGCACCCATTCTATTTAAAACATCAATAAAATGTGCTCTGGTAGGGTTTGTCATCACATTAGTAATCTTAAGTTTTGAATTTGGCTTAATTAAACCAGCTACGATAAAAAAAGCTGCAGAGCTTGGATCACCAGGGATATCTATTTGCTGTGGGGTTAACTTCACTTGACCATTTATTTTTATGACATCATATCCATCTGAATTTTTATTTATTGTTATATCTGCATCAAATAATTTAAGAAGATTTTCTGTGTGATCACGAGTTTTAATTGGTTCAATTATTATTGATGTTCCAGATATATTTAGTGCAGATAACATCAAGGCAGTTTTAACCTGTGCTGATGGAATAGTAAGTTGATGATCAATAGGGACTGGCATAGCTGCACCTCTAAGTGTTAGAGGTAATTTCCGATCGTTATCTTCTAAAATCTCTAGTCCAACCTTTTGAAGTGGAGATAGCACTCTATCCATTGGGCGTTTTGAGAGTGACTCGTCTCCTTCAAATTTTACAACTACTTCACAACTAGACATTAAGCCTATCAATAGCCTTGCTGAAGTACCAGAATTTCCTAAATAAATATTTTTTTCTGGTTGTAAAAGTCCACCAATTCCAATTCCACAAATTTTACACTCACCATCTTTATTTATGATTATATTCGCACCAAATTGTCTGAGAGCCTCTGCTGTATTTATTACATCTTCGGATAGTAAGAGATTCTTTATTGTTGTTTCACCTAAGCATAATGCTCCAAGAATTAGTGCCCTGTGTGAAATAGATTTATCACTAGGCGTCCTAATGGCACCATGAAGAGAATTTGATTGATAAACAATTACAGCATTATTTTTGTTGTTTAATTGCATGATCATGTATATATAGGAATAGATTAAATTATACTATATATAATTCTAAAAAATTTATAATAATATAAAACTAAGAAAAGGGCTTAAACAGTGTTACGAGTTGAATTAGGTAAAAAACATACCTGTAAAGAATGCGGAGTTAAATTTTATGATCTTAATAAAGACGATCCCTCATGCCCTGAGTGCAATACTTCAGTCCTAATTCATAATAATACACAAGTCAGTGATTCAATAATATCAAAAGTATCCAAGGTATCTGAAACTGTTGTAAAATCAGATCAAGAAAATAAAAATATAACTCCATTAGATGAAAGTTTAGAAGATGGATTAATTGACGATGATAACCCAATAATTATGCATGATGATGATATCAATGATGATGACTCTGATGATGGGTTATTAAACGACAATGATATAGATATTCCTGATATCGAAAATGAAGACCTAATTGATGATGATAATGACTTCCTCGTCGAAGATGATGACATGGATGAGCCAGATCTAATTATTAAGCCAAAATCAGATGATGAGTAATCCTTTTTCAAATATTATTCCATGAGACCTAAATATTGGAAAGAGGCAATAAGATATTTATCAGAAGTTGACTCTATACTTTGCGAAATTATAAAAAAAAACCAACATCAAGTATTAATTTCAAAAAACAATCCATTCAATACACTAATAAAATCAATTATTGGGCAACAAATATCTGTTAAAGCAGCCCAAAGCATTTACTTAAGGCTTTTAGAGGTGCTAAAAAATGACATTAGTCCTACCAAAATAAAAGAAATAAACAAAGAAGACCTAAGTGGAATAGGTTTATCTAGGCAAAAAGTTGAATATATAAATAATGTATCAGATTATTTCATAAATAACCCAAGGATTACTTCTAATTCATACTTCTTGACGGCATCAAAAGATGAAATTTATAATAATCTAATTAAAATAAAGGGCATTGGAGAGTGGACAATCGAAATGTTTTTTATATTCTATGTGACATTACCAGATATACTGCCCTTGAAAGATATTGGTCTTATAAATGCGATCAAAAGAGCTTATAATCTTGTTAATTTAGATAAAGAAACACAGCGCCAAAATATTTTAAATATCTCCAGCAAATGGAAGCCATACAGAACTGTTGCAACATGGTACCTATGGCAAATGATTGATGATGAACTAGTAGAATATTGAATATTAAAAAACAAATAACCCAATTAATGATATTTATAATTTTAATATCAGCTTCATATTTTATCTTTCATACAAAAACAATTTGTGATGATGTTGATGGAGTCATGCAAAAAGGAATTTTATATTTAAAGGGATCAACAAAACCCTATACTGGTAAAAGTTTGTGTATATGGGATACAGCAAATGTAACTTGGTATAAGGGTAAATACCAAGACGGATTAAAAGAAGGTTTATGGATATTTTATAATAAAAATTCTACAAAGAAATCTGAAACGAATTATAGTGCTGGCAAGATGAATGGTTTAAGGAAAGTATATAATTCACAAAACCAGATCGCCTATACTTTAAACTGTATTAATAATAAATGTGAACGTGTAAACCCAGATATTGACTATAAATAAGTCGTTTGTGTAAGATAATAAATTAACAAGTAGGAATTCAGAGGTCAAGATGAGTGAAAAAATTATAGATCATAAAATGATCATAAATGGTGATTATGTTAATAGTGTTAGTAATCAAAAAATAGGAATAGAATGTCCAGCTAACAAACAACTTTTTGCAACTGTTCCGCGAGGCATAAAAGAGGATGTCGATATTGCTGTTAAATCATCATTAATTGCATTTCAATCATGGTCTAAGGTTAACCCAAAAGAGCGAGGTAAAATACTTTTAGATATAGCAAATGATATTGATGATCAAAAAGAAGAAATAGCAAAGATAATAGCAAAAGAAACCGGTAATGCTATTAGAACTCAAGCTAGACCTGAAATTAATCTCGTTGTTGATATTTTCAGATATTTTGGCGGTTTATCATCGGAACTCAAGGGGGAAACAATTCCACTTGGTGAGCATGTGCTGAGCTATACCCGAAGAGAACCTTTAGGGGTTGTTGGGGCTATTATTCCGTGGAATGCCCCAGTGATGCTTGCAGCGTGTAAGATTGCCCCTTCATTATGCACGGGTAATACATTAGTGATGAAAGCCGCTGAAGACGCACCACTCGCAGTTTTAAAAGTTGCAGAAATATGTCAGAAACATATCCCACCAGGTGTATTTAATCTAATAACGGGAACGGGGAGTGAATGCGGTGAACCACTGGCATACCATCCTGACATAAGCAAACTTTCATTTACAGGTTCTACTGCTGTTGGAAAATTAATTATGAGAGCAGCTGCTGAGAGGGTGCTTCCTGTTTCGCTTGAACTTGGTGGCAAAAGTCCTTCAATTGTATATCCTGATGTTAATGAGGATTGGACAGTAGATGGAATAATCGGTGCAATGCGCTTCACTAGACAAAGCCAATCATGTACCGCAGGATCAAGACTGTTCTTACATAAAAGAATATTTGATAGCTTCATTGAACAGTTAGCAAATAAATTAGATAAATTAATCATTGGTGATCCTTTAGATGACAAGACTGATATGGGAACAATCATAAACAACAAGCAATACACAAAAGTTTGTGACTATATTAAAGATGGCTTAGATAATAAAGAAACAGAGATAATTTGTGGAGGGCTTCCTCCAAAAGAAGGCCCTTTAAGTGAAGGATATTTCACAATACCAACTATATTTCGAAATAAATCTAATGAATGGCGTTTAGCAAAAGAAGAAATATTTGGACCAGTTCTTGTCGCTATACCTTGGGAAGACGAAAATGAGGTCATTAAAATGGCAAATCAGAGTCATTATGGACTAGCTGCTTATGTTTGGACAAGAGATATAACAAGAGGTATTAATGCTGCACATGCAATAGAGTCTGGTTGGGTGCAAGTAAATCAAGGTCTAGGCCAGGTACCCGGACATTCATATGGCGGTTATAAACAATCAGGTCTTGGAAGAGAATTTTCATTAGAAGGTATGTTAGATAGTTTTACTCAAAGAAAAAATATCAGCATTAACTTAAACACACCAGCCAAAGAACTCTAATAATGTTAACATTATTCCACTATGATAGGACCAGTGCCGCTCAAAGAGTAAGGCTTTATCTCGAAGAAAAAGGTTTATCTTGGGAGAGTGTCATCGTTGATACTGCTTTAGGTGATGTTGATCAGCTGCCAGAAAATTTCCATAAATTAAATCCCAAGGGCCTTGTTCCAGTAATTATTCATGATGACATCGCAATACCAGAATCACAAGTCATAATAGAATACCTTGAAGATACATTTGGAGGTACACCAACTCTAAAACCTGAAAAGGCTAGGGATCTCGCCCAAATGCGTTTATGGATGAGAAAAATTGATGAGGGTATTCATGTTGCAAGTCGAACAATTGGAGTTTGTCTAGTAAACAGACATATTTATAAAAAGAAAGATCCAAAAAAAATAGAAAAGTACTACTCAGAAATGAAAGATAAAGTGCGCAAAAAAAATGATCAGGTCAATATTGAATTAGGTATAGAATCTCCTCTTCTTGAAGAAGCAATGATTGAATTCAAATTACTCTTTAGCGAAATGAATTCCTATCTATCAACTCATAATTGGCTTGCAGGAGATTCATACTCACTTGCAGATATTTCTTTTGTTGTATATCTTCATAGATTGGACTCCTTCATGATGCGACCACTTTGGAAGAATATGAAATACCTTGATGATTGGTATGATAAAATAAAATCAAGACCAGCTTACAAAAGAGCAATTTATGATTGGGGCGATGTTACTGCAGATCAAAGAGCTGAAAATGGGAAAAATGCCTACCCAAAAATTTTAGAGTATTGGAATAAGGTATGATTAACCAATATATGACAAAAATTCTTTACCTAAATGCGCACCACTTAAATAAGCAGCTTCAATACGTCCTTGAATAAACCAGTCCCCACATAAACCAATTTGGTTTTCATTATTAAAGAAATATTCAAATCCTTTTTGTTGTTTCATAATATTGGCATATCTCCAACCCTGTAACCCAATATATTCAGCCTTCTCTGTTTTTATAGGAATTATTTTCTTTAATTCGTCGCATAGATAGTTTTTTACCCAATCACGGTCCTTATCAATATTTTCCTGTGCCCAGTTATTTGTGGAGTGAACTAACAAGGTATAATTTTTATCTCTGGATGGTTTTGAAGAATTTACAGAAATCCAGCTAATATCAAATCCTTTAACCAACGCCGCATCAAAGTCTAATTCTAGTGGTTGTTTATAGCCAAGCATAAGTGAAAAACAAGCGAGCATTTCATATTCTGGAATATTGGGAAATATCACTTTTAGATCTGGAAATATTTGTTGTGCCTGCAGTGGCGGAATTGAAGAGAAAACCCAATCATATTCTCCTAAAATTTCGTTATTTTCATCGTAAACCACCCACTTATCTTCTTTAGAAATTTTTTCAATTTTTTTTGATAACTGAACATTCAAACTATTTGCCATGTATTTACCAATAGAGTTCATCGAAGGAGTCCCAACATAATTAGCTGGATCGTTACCCCAGGTTCGCTTATTAGTTATTTTACCATCGATAATTTCTATAAATTGTGCTTTCCATAGTTCAATTATATTCTGATCAAGCATTGGTTGAATATAATTCTGAAATTCTACAGTTTTTGCTTTGAAAAATTGGGCCCCATGATCGAACCGGAAATCGCCAGCTCTTCTTGTAGCGACACGACCACCAAACCCACGTGATTTTTCAAAAAGCTCAACGTCTGCATTATTTTTTATTGT
>JADHLM010000027.1 GCA_016780665.1 Hyphomicrobiales bacterium
CTAAATATTGATATTAAAGATGAGAGTCTTGATGAAATAATAAGCAGCAATGAAAAAAAAATAAAAAAGAAGTTTTCTAATAAAGGTAAGCCAGTTCAAACTAACAAGAAAAAAAGAAAAAAAAATACTAAAAAATCAAGTAAGAAAAATAGAACTTCTTTATGGGTTTGATTCATGTTTCAAACAAGGAAAAAATCCCAGTCTAATTATAATTTTTTTTTATGATTGAGAATATATGATCTGTTTGTTAGTTTATTAATACATTTTATATTTTGCTTTTGTGTTATGCTAATACCATGGATATACCATCAGGATTACGACATTCCTCTTCCTCAAAACCATAGGTTCTCTTCATCGAAATTTGGCGATTTATGGCGTCTTCTTACAAACTGTGATTTAAAAGAGAATTCAAAAATTTTCACTCCTAAACCAACTACTGAAGATGCTCTTCTTCAAATACATTCAGTTGAATATATTAATAAAATTAAGTATGGGAAATTAACCAATGAAGAAGAACGAATTCTTGGATTACCTTGGTCAGAAACTTTATCTAAGAGATCATTTTTGGCAGTAAATGGTACAGCTTTAACTTGTAGATTGGCTTTGTCAAATGGCATTGCGTGTCATTTGGCTGGAGGAACTCATCATGCTCATCATAATTTTGGATCAGGTTTTTGTGTATTTAATGATCTAGCCTTTGCGTCAAAATCTCTAATTTCAGAGGGTCTTTGTAAAAAAATACTTATTATTGATTGTGACGTTCATCAAGGTGATGGCACTGCAACAATTTGTAACAATGATCCTAATATTTTCACCTGTTCAGTACATGCAAAAAATAATTTTCCTATAAATAAGGTGAAAAGTAATATGGATATTGAATTGGCTGATGATATTACCGAAAGTGATTATTTAGATCAAATCCAGAATATGTTAGATACATGTTTTGAAAAATTTTTACCTGATCTAGTCATTTATGATGCTGGGGTTGATGTTCATAGTGTTGATAGATTAGGGCGTCTTAATATTAGTAGTAAGTGTATTTTAAAAAGAGATATCAAAGTGTTGAGTTTTATAAAAAATATGGATATTCCAGTAGCTACTGTTATTGGAGGAGGGTATTCTTCTGATAGTTTAGAATTGGCAAAGAGGCATAGCATTATTTTTCAGGCTGTTCATAGACAGTATAGCTAGGAGTTTAATTATGAAAATTGAAAATGGATATTTGATACATTGGTATAATATTGATCAGGAAAATGAACACAACTATTTAAATTGGCTTCATAATTCATACATACCAAAACGTTTAATGGATAAACGTATTAGGTGGTGTTGTCATTATAGATCATTCAATGATGTTAAACATCCAGGTGAAAGCGGAAGGTTAAGCCATGACAAGTCATCCATCCCAAATGGTGATAGGTATATACTCATTTTTGGTGCAGATGAACCTAGTGTTTTTGTTGATCCAACAATAGGCGAAATACATGAACAATTATCTATGAATGATAAGTCAATGTTAAGTTATAGAAAAGGTGAACGATATAATATTATGACGCTTGAATCTCATGGTGAAGGAGCAGTAAGCAAAACCAAAAACACAATAGGCCTTGCTGATTGTATTCAGCTTGGAAATTTTAATTCAGGATCTTATCTTGATGAGGATGAACTCTCTCAATGGTATGTTAAATGGAGAATACCATCCATGAAAAAATTACAAGGATGTTTGGGAGTTAGAAAATTGATTTCAATATCAGGATGGGCCAAACATGCTATTTTATATGAATGGTCTTCAGCGGAGCATAGAAATAATAATTTTTTAGAACATGAGTTATATAACCCTAAAATGGAAGCATGGACAGATAGGGTTGTTAGGAAGTTAGTGCATGCACCTGGTTCCCCAAATTTAGCAGAAAAGATTTGGCCAATAGATGACTAATTACAAAAAGATAAATGGTATCAAGGTTTCTTATAAAATTAATTTAACTGATAGTGATATTTATTTAATTTTTATACATGGCTTGCAAACAAGAAAAGAAGCTTTTGAATTTTATGAAACTAGGCTCAAAAATGAGCTTAATTATTGTACATTATCAATTGATCTTGTTGGTTTTGGTGAAACAGACAAACCTCCTAAATTTAGCTATGACTTATCATCGCAAGTAAAAATTTTAATTAGCTTATTAAGTGCATTGAAGATAGAAAAAATAATAATTATTGGTCATAGCTTTGGAGGGATGATAGGTAATTATTTACTAGACTATGATATTGAAATCCTCTCTTTCATTAATCTCGAAGGTAATATGACATTATCTGATTGTGGTGAAAGTCTTAATGTTGATAATATGACTTTTGAGAGTTTTAAACCTTATTACAATAATTTAATAAGAGAGCTTGATAACAGTGATGAATCAGCAATGAAATTTAGAGCCTCATCATTAAAGATGATTCCAAATTTCGTATTTTATGCGTCATCTAAGACTATAGTGAAATGGTCTAAAAGTTCATATTTGTATGATAAGTTTATTAATCAGAAATTGCCTAAAATGTTAATTATCGGTGAAAAAAGTGGCTACTCAACACGACCCGATGATAACTATACCACAATAAAAACAGTCCCGAAAACTAGCCACTTCATGTTTTTAGAAGAGAAAGAAAAAACATTACAGTTGCTTTTAGATTTTTTAAATGATTGTGCTAATTTTAATCAATATATTCAATGATCTATGGTGTTTAAATTAAACATAAGACTCGAAAAAGATACTATTTTTGTATGTGAAAATTCATATTCACAAATACTATTAATGAACGACTCGAGATATCCATGGTTTATTATTGTCCCAAAAACAAATACTTTAGAAATATTTAACTTAGAAGAAACATGGCAATTGGAACTTAATAATCAAATTAATTTAATCTCAATTTTTTTAAAATCAAAATACCCAAAATCAATCCTTAATATTGCCAAAATAGGTAATATTGTTCAACAATTACACGTACATGTATTAGCTAGGTCCGAAAATGATTTTGCCTGGCCTAATCCAGTTTGGGGCGTGGGTAAAATAGATAAATACGATAAAAAAGACTCAATAATTTTGATTAATGAATTTAATCAATATTTTGATAGACATTATGAAACTTTGAATTAAAGATTTTTTTTAATTGATCTTATTTAATTTTTGATGATTAAATATGATGGTTATTTATACATGTTTAATGGGGAGTTATACATATGAAATCATCTGCTTTTCAATATGAGTTGCCAGAAGATTTGAGTAGTGCGCTCAAATTATTAAACTCTAATGATTTGGATATTCTTCCATTGGCTGGCGGTCAAAGTCTTATGCCAATGATGAATTTTAGGGTCGCTCAACCAGATATTCTTATAGACTTAAACAAAATTGATAGTTTGAAAAATATAACAATAGAAGGCGATTATGTAAGGATAGGTTCAATGGTTAGATACTGTGAATTAGAACAATCTGAAATAATTCAAAAACATTTCCCTCTTATCATACATGTTATACCCTATATTGCACATAGTGCTATTCGAAATAGAGGTACTTTGGGGGGCAGTGTTTCACTGGCAGATCCAGCCGCCGAAATGCCTTCAGTTTTAATTACACTAAATGCGTCTATTGAATTATCAAGCTCAAATAGCACAAGATCAGTAAATGCAGAAGACTTTTTCAAAGGAATTTTTGAAACTGTTAGAAAATCAAATGAACTTGTCACATCGATCAATATACCTGTATCATCAATGCCCAAAAAGTTTGGATTTTATGAAGTAACACGACGGCATGGCGATTATGCCATAGCAGGTGCTGTTGTTACCAGTGATAATGGGCAAGATAACTTTAATGATACAAGGGTGGTTTTATTTGCTGTTTCGACAAAGCCAATGAGAGTGCCAAAATCTGAAGCTGCCTTAAATGGAAATAATTTTAATAATCAAGATTCAATTAATGAAGCTATTGATGCTGTTACGGGTAATTCATTTGAAAGAGACTTACACAATGATGAGACAACAAAGGAAACTTTGGCAAAAGTATCTCTTAAGAGAGCTATAGGAGGTTTAAATGGTTGATACCAAAACAATAACAGTAACTGTAAATAATGAAGAATACACAAGCACAGTTAACGTAAGAAAAAATCTTATTGATTATTTAAGAGAAGATTTAGGATTAACAGGAAGTCATGTTGGTTGTGAACATGGCGTATGCGGCGCATGCACTTTAGATATGAATGGTCAAACTGTAAGGTCTTGCCTTATACTAGCTGTTCAAGCAGATGGAATGGAAATCACTACAATTGAAGGTTTGCCGTCTGAAGGTATTGCTGAAGAATTAAAAAAATCTTTTGCCAAAAACAACGCTCTTCAATGTGGTTACTGTACACCTGGGATGCTTTCATCAGCTCTTGAGTATTTAAACAATGGTGGTAGAGCAAATAAAGAAGAAATAAGAAGGCACATATCTGGTAATTATTGCAGATGCACAGGATATCAAGCTATCGTTGAAGCAATATACGATGTAGCAGAAAATGGAGTAAGCAAATGACGGGACCAAAATTTAGCTTTGATAAACCCGGTAAATATATCGGGCAACCAACAGAGAGACCAGATACAAGAAGACTGCTAAAGGGTCGTGGTAAGTTTGTTGATGACATTCAATTACCTAGGATGTTGCACGCAGCTTTCTTAAGGTCGCCTGTCGCTCATGCAAAAATTAAATCTATAGATACAAGTATTGCTGAAAATATAAAAGGTGTTGTAAAAATTCTCAAAGGTACTGATTTTATTGGTATCGTCGAACCATATGTAGGTGTTTTAAGTCATTTGGCCGGTTTGAGATCTGCTCCACAAATGCCTTTAGCGGTTGATACTGTTAGGTGGCAGGGAGAACCTGTTGTTATGGTTATTGCTAATTCTAGAGCAATTGCTGAAGACGCAGCTTCTGAAATTATTTTAGATTTAGAAGATTTACCAGCTGCTACAAATACGGAAAAGGCATTAGATAAAGATGAACCTGTTATACATTCTGAATTCGACTCTAACCTTGCATGGGAGAGAACAGTAGATGTAGGTAACGTTGATGAAGTGTATGCTCGTGATGATGTCGTTACGGTTGAGAAGCAATTTTTATTTGGGCGTCATACGGGGGTAACTTTAGAAGCAAGAGCAACTATAGCAAATTATGATCCTTCTGAAAATCAACTTGATATTTATTATTCAGGTCAAGCGCCACACATGATGCAATTTATTTATGCAAAACATCTTGATATACCTGAAGAAAATGTTCGTGTTACGGCTCATGATGTAGGTGGAGCTTTCGGTATTAAAGTTCATACATATGGTGATGAAATAGCAACCGCTGCTGCTGCTAAACTAATGGAAAGACCAATCAAATTCTTAGCAGATAGATATGAGAGTTTTATGTCAGACATTCATGCAAGAGATCATGTAATAAATAGCAAGATGACTGTATCTAAAGATGGGAAGATTCTTGCTTTAGAATATGATGATCTCACAGGAATAGGACCATTTTCAATGTATCCAAGGACATCTGCAATTGAAGCTAATCAAGTATTAAATCTAACAGGTGGACCTTATACAATTCCTAACTATAGAGCGAATGCGAAGGTTGTTTTTCAAAATAAAAATATGATGTGTCAATATAGGGCTGTCGGTCACCCAATCGCAATGGCACTTTGTGATGGATTGCTGGAAGAGGCTGCAGCAGCCATAAATTTGGACTCTGTAGAATTAAGGAAACGAAATCTTATTCCTGATGACACTTACCCAACTACTAGTACAACCGGCATGAAGCTTGATGATCTATCACATCAAAAAGCACTCAGTAAACTTATTGAGATGATGGATTATGAAAAACTTAAAAAAGAAAATGCTGATTTAAAAAAACAAGGTATGTACAGAGGTATTGGGTTTTGTTCAATGATTGAGGTAACGAATCCGAGTCCTATGTTTTATGGAATTGGTGGTGCCCCAATAGCAAGTCAAGATGGAGCAACAATTCGGTTAGATGCAGGAGGAGGTATTCACGTCGCATCATCTGTAACCGAACAAGGACAAGGTACAAACGCTGTGTTAGCTCAAGTTGCAGCAGATGTATTTGGTGTAGATATGGATAGGGTTCAGGTTACAACAGGCGATACAAAAACCACACCATATGGCGGTGGAACATGGGCATCAAGAGGCGCTGGTATAGGCGGTGAAGCAGTCTATTTGGCTGCAGAGGCATTAAAAGATCAAGTTTTAGACGTTGCAGGTGTAATGTTACAATCTAAACCAGAAGATTTAAATATTGATAATGGTCATGTTATTGATAATCTTTCCAAGGAAAAAAGAATGTCACTTGCTGATCTTGCTCGTACTGTCTATTACAGAGGTAATGAACTTCCATCAGATATGAGTCCAGAATTAATTGCAACCAGACATTTTAGAGTTACGGACACACCATTTGTTTTTACAAATGGCGCCATGGCAGCTCATGTTGAGCTTGATATAGAGACAGGCATTGTAAAAATTCTCAATTTTTGGGCTGTTGAAGATTGTGGAAGGGTAATAAATCCAATGTTGGTTGACGAACAAATAAGAGGAGGAGTTGTGCAAGGTATAGGTCATGCGTTATATGAAGAATGTTTATATTCGGATGACGGTCAACTTTTAAACACGACACTTGCAGATTATCTTGTTCCAATGGCAACGGAAATGCCTGAGATTCATGTGGGTCACATTGAAACACCAACTAAAACTTCAGTATTAGGTGCAAAAGGTGCTGGTGAAGCAGGAACTGGAGGCGCACCAGCCTGTATTATAAATGCAGTTAACGATATTTTACGTCCACTAGGTGTTACTAATTATCAAATACCTATGACCCCAAATAGATTATTAGACACTCTAAGGTCTGCTAAAATTTAAATTAAATTTAAGGATAAAACATGTCAAAAAATATACCACTCTTAACTCGTAATGGAGCATCTCTTCCATGTGTTGGTCTTGGTACAATGGTATTTCCAGAACCTGAAAAAGCTCCTGGGCTAATCTCTCACGCAATAAATATGGGATATACTCATATAGATACAGCTAGAAAATATGGTTCTGAAGAATGGGTAGGCGAAGGTCTTAAAGCGTCTAATGCATCAAGAGATAGTATATGGATAACAACTAAGGTAACAGAGGATGATGCGAAGGCAGAAGACTTTGCAAGATCAGTTGATGATAGTTTAAAGGCTATGCGATTAGATTATGTAGACTTATTATTAATACATTGGCCATCAAGAACTGTTCCATTAAAAGAAACAATTGGTGCACTAAACAAAGCTAAAAAAGATGGTTTAGCAAAGAACATTGGTGTTTCAAACTTTACTGTATCTCTAATTGAAGAGGCTGTTCAATTATCAGATGAACCATTATTCTGCAATCAAGTAGAGTATCATGCTTATATTAACCAAGATAAAGTTTTGGTTGCATGTAGAAAACATGGTCTTTTAGTTGAATGCCATGTGCCTCTAGGGAGAGGTAGAACTTACAAAGACCCTCTTATAGTCAACATAGGTCAAAAGCATGGAAAGACTGGTGCTCAAGTAGCCTTAAAATGGCTTCTACAACAAGATGGAGTTGCAATTCTACCAGGCTCAACAAATCCACAGAGAATTGAAGAAAATATTGATTTATTTGACTTCGAATTATCAGAAGATGAGATGAAACAAATTTCTGAGTTAAGATCAAATAATATCAGAGCAGTTAATCCAGAGGTTAGAAGACCAGTTTGGGATACAGTTTAGGATATATTTCTTTTCCAAAACTTAGCAAACCATTCCAAATAATTTCCATAAGCCTCCGATTTTAAGCGTAATGATTTTTTTATAAGATTTACTTCCCCTTGTTCTTCTAAATCTACATCAAGTGAATCATTAATACGATTGATCATATTAAACATTGCACACAAGATTGTCATTTCGACTATCTGTTTCTCGGTGAATTTCTTTTTTAATTGATTAAAAAGATCATCATTATCTGCGGCTGTATTGTTTGTGACAGCTTCTGCCCATTTGATTGCCAAGACTTCGTCTTCTGAAAATAGATTACTGTCACTAAAATCATTTAATGATAATGCTTTAATGTGATCTTCACCTATTCCTGCAGCAGCGCCAAGTGCGGTATTATGTGCGTAACAATATTTACATGCATTTGTATGACTTGTTTTGATTACAATTAATTCTTTTAATTTGCCTGACAAATCCGTACCAACCCATTCTCTTTGAGCAGCAGAATTTATTGGTAGGAAAGCCATTGCCAAGTATGGGGAATTACTTAAGGTTTTATAAAAATTTGGAACCCTTCCCAATAATGTTGGAACCATATCGTAGAA
This sequence comes from Hyphomicrobiales bacterium, assembly GCA_016780665.1. Classification (GTDB taxonomy): domain Bacteria; phylum Pseudomonadota; class Alphaproteobacteria; order Rhizobiales; family TMED25; genus TMED25. The sequence goes on from JADHLM010000027.1 coordinate 8,391, forward strand.
TTCTCTATTTTCTTCACTTAAATCTGATTGTTGGACTAATTTTACGCGTGACATTTTATACCTATTTTCTAGTTTTTAAAAATATGCTTGATTAGGACCCACAGTTGGATCCCATTCGCAATCACCATATGGACCATCACCTTTGTTTGCTACATATGCGATTCTTCCATCGGATATACCGTCTTCAACTTTTTTAGAGAATAAAACCCTTTGTAGCCAATCCATAATATAGTGATGGCAGTCTAATTTACCTAAATTTGGTATTCCCCATAAAGGATGGAATTGATCTTCAATAACCCACATTTCTTTTTTGCATTTCAAATCTTCGAATACCTCGACTGCATCTTCTAGAGGACAAAGGGGGTCAAACTCACCTGTAACCAGCAGGGTAGGGCACTTGATTTTGTCTGCATAACCTTTAACTGTCATTTTCGCAGCCATTTTATCAAATTCAGATTCATCTTCCATACCAGCCATATACATAAACATTTGCTTAAATCTTGGTGAGGACTCTGAGAAAATTGTATTGTTTGGATTAAAACATGCAACACCACTTGCTATAGCAGCAGCTCTATGATCATAACTCGCAAGTCTCAAAGACCAATAACTTCCCATACTGACTCCATAAATGCCAACACGATTACTATCTACTTCTTCTCTTGTCTGTAAATATGACATAACAGCAGCACCAGCTCTCTCATAATTATCACCAACTGCTCTAATTTTTTGCATGTTTGAATTACCTTGACCAGGTCCATCCATTGATATGACATGCATGCCTCTATTTATTCCAAGGTTATTCATTACTTTTGGAAAATATTCTTTAGTTTGGTCCATACCTGGAACATAAATAACACATGGTGCTTTACGTCGGTCTGGTAGGAGATGTAACAAACATGAAATTGTCCTTCCGTCATCAAATGGCACCTCAACACGCTCTATAGGGTATGGTGCGAGCTCACTTCGTTTATCAACCATCTCTTTTAATTTATTTGTAAGTTCGATTTTAACAGGGTTATCATCATAGTAAATTGGATGTTGTGCCATGCGATAAGACTCAACTGCGTGTTCATAATGTTCTAGGGCAGTCATAATAAAACCTTGTTTTTCAGCTTGTTTTGCCAGAGCTTCATCGTGTTCGGCTTTTTGTCTCCACATCTTTGGTAACATTCTATAATTATGAGCCCTTTTTGGTGTTTCCCAATCATCCCTCTCAAAATTTTGAACTCGACCACGCATATTTAATGCAAGATCTAGCATCCATTGTTGATTATCTCTTTTTGTTCTTGTGTCTTTCATCCCTATCTCCTTTCAGCAAATGAACTGCTATATTACGATTAATAATATTAATTTATTGATTTGATCTTGCAACGAATAAATGTTCTTATTTTATTGGGAATTTTTTATTATGTATAAGTTAACTGACAAACCAATAAATGGATCGGGATTACTAGCTATATTTTGTAATCTAGATGAAGGAGATCAGAAAGAATTTCATCCTTGGCTTTTAAATGAAATGTTCCCTGCTAGATTGAAAATTGGTTTCAAAAGTTGCGCGAGCTTTGAAAAAATAAATGGAGATGGGCAAAAGTTTCTTACACTATATGAAGTAGATAATATTGTTTACTTATATGACGAACCTTATCAAAAGTTGCGTGAGAATAGGTCAGCATTAGACGCGAAATTTCATAAAATTTTTCTCAATCCTGCCAGGTACACTCTTCAACTTATTCCTCCCTCTATTGAAAAAAATAAAAATGGTTTTTTAAACTATATTAAGGTCATAAGACAGAATATAAACAGTGTTGATATACAAAGGTATCATTCTAATTTTATTAGTAACATTCGTTATCAAAATAAATTACCTTTGAGGAGGTATGCTAATGTCGAAGGTGAACATAATAATTTCACAATAATTGAATCCGATGACATAGATGAACTGAACGAACATCAAATTGACAATTATCTCTTATCCTATGATAATAAGATTGATGCATTATATGAATGCAAGATTCAATTAATATGAAAGCTTACTTATGTCTATTAACTATGAATTCTTGAGAGACTTATATCAAGAACCGCGACCAACTTCATTAGCTAAAGTTCAATATAAAATAGATCATCATTGTAGGGAATTTATAAGCAAATCACCATTTATCATATTGGGTACAGATGGTGATGTATCTCCAAAAGGAGACTTTCCAGGTTTTGTTGAGGTCCTTGATGAAAATACATTAGCAATACCAGATAGATCAGGAAATAATCGTTTGGACTCATATATCAATATTCTCTCCAATCCAAAGGTCGCAATAATGTTCCTAATTCCGGGCATTAGTGAAGTACTTAGGATTAGAGGAGAAGGTAAAATTTCTAGAGATAAAAAATTGCTTGCAAAAATGACTGTGAATGGTCAAGAACCAAAGACAGCTCTAATTATTAATGTTAATGAAATATATCTTCATTGCGCAAAAGCTATAGCTCGTTCGGATATTTGGAATCCAGACAAGTTAGAAAAAAAATATTCCACAAGAGAAATGTTTGCTGAACATGTTGGAAAATCCAAAAAAGAATTTAGTGATTACTATGATAATGCAACCCAAGAAATCTTAACTAATGAAGGAAGAAAATAATTACTTTATTGCATTTCAGAAATTTCTACTTATCGCTATAGTCACAACACCAATTATCATTGAGGCAAAAATATTCTTTGTTTTATACATGCATAGCGCAATCAAAAACATTGCAATAATACCGGACATACCTTCTTTCAATATTGCTGGAGTCACAAAAGATAGTAATAATGTCGGCGGTAAATAGTCTAAGAATATACGTATTTTTCCTTCATTAGCTATTTTACTTGATAATAATAAGCCAGAAATTCTTAATCCATAGGTACCAATTGCCACAAAAAAAATAATTATCAAGGCATTTATTTCATTGTTGTACATATTTTTTTTTCTCTAAAAGTACACCGACCAGAGAGCCAGAAATTGCGCCGAGCACAATGTATAAGTTACCACCAAACAAATATTCACAAATATATGCAATAACAGCAGCAAATGTCCATGGAATTAGATTTGTTTTATTTTGATATAGATTAAAACATAAAGCGGTGAATATTGCGATGAATGCAAAATCAAGAGCATATAAAGATGGATCACTTATGAAACCTGCAAATAAGTACCCAGTATATGTACCAAAGGACCAAATAGAAAACAGACATACTCCACCACCAAATAAGAAAAGAGGTGTTATTATTTCATGTTTATTTCTTTCAATTGTCACTGCCCAGTTTTCATCTGCCACAAGATGCATATAAATAATTTTTTCTTTAATTGTACTATTTTTAAAGAGTGAATTAAGAGAGGCACCAATTAAAAAATACCTAAGATTTATGAGTAATGCAGCTAGTACGATCGGAAATATCTGTGACAAATCGTCCCACATATCTACTATAATGAATTGTGATGTACCCGCAAATATGAACACATTCATTAATGTAAGATGATAGATTTCAACGCCTTTTTGTGAACAAATCATGCCTAATACTGCACCATACGCAAAGACGCTAAGTCCAATTGGAGTATTTGCTTTAATACCTCTAATAAAATTATTTAAAGCTGTGTTATCAATTGTCATTTTTTAATTCACTCAAATAGATATTTATATTGTTTAGTATTTTAGTCTTGCTATTAAGAAAATATTAACCTATTTTTTTATAGGTGATTATTTAGGGATATGTATTTTTATTATATTTTTATTCAATTTTACATACCATAAATTTTTTTATTTTTTATAAACTTTAATAACAAAGGGAGGTTATTATGAAAATATCTCATCTTATGAAGGGTATAACTGTGTCTGTTTTTGGTGCAGCAATGCTACTTACAGGAACAACTGCAAATGCTGCTTGGGAATGTAAAGAGGTAACATTTATTGTTCCTTATGCACCTGGTGGTGGTTCTGACCAAATGGCTAGAAGACTACAACCAGGTCTAGAAGAAGCTTTGGGTGTAAGTGTAAATATAGTTTACAAAACAGGTGGTGGTGGAGCTGTTGGTTTCAGTGAATTACACCGTTCAAAACCAGATGGTTGTACAATATCAAACGTGGTTGTACCTAACGTGATAATTTCATCTCAGGGTGATGGCGTTGGATATAAACCAGATGATTTTGCCTATATAGGTATGACAGAATCTTCACCTGGTGCTTTAATGGTTCCTCAAGATAGCCCATATCAATCAATAGAAGCATTTATTGCTGGAGCAAAAGAAAAGCCTGGCATGCTAACAGTTGCTGGAACTGGCGGAAGTGGTGCTGACAGATGGGCACAACTGGAAGAAGTTCTTGGCATTGAAACAACATATGTTCCTGTATCAGGTGGTGTTGGTAAAATGATGCCTATGCTTGCAGGATCTCATGTTGATGGTGGAGCAACAGGAGCTAACCATGCTACAAAACATAAATCAATTGTTAAGGCTATTCTTGTTGCTGGTGAAAATGAAGTTGAAACATTACC
>JADHLM010000028.1 GCA_016780665.1 Hyphomicrobiales bacterium
CTCATTCATCAAAAAGCCAACAGAACCACAATTTATACCATATATTGGAATCTCTGTTTCGATGAATTGGTGCAGCACCTGAAGCATCAGACCATCACCCCCCAATGCAACAATTACATCAGCTTTGGATAAGTCTGAATTACCATATAACGCAACAAGCTTTGTTCTAGCATCAGAGGCTTGTTTAGTTTCACTCGAAATAAATGTAATTTTCTTTTCACTCATAATAAATCAAATAAACATTTAATTTAATGTTTCAATTATATTTGCGAAGATTTAAAGTAACATAAGTATTAAAATAACTGAATTATAAAATAATAAATTAGTTCTCTCTTTTTTTTGATTGAAAAGAATAATGAATAAAATTGGAATAATTGGGTGTGGAAGACAAGCACCAAAACATATCAATGGCTATTTAGGTAATGGAATAAAGGATATTTACTTATCAGATGTTGATGAAGATAAAGCTAAGAAATTAGCAATGGAATATGGTCTAAAACATCTCACTTATGATGAAATCATTAATAGTAAAGAGATAACTACATATTCAATATGTACTCCACCTGAAACTCATGACTTAATAATTGATGACTTAATAGAGAAGGAAAAAAATTTTCTTTGTGAAAAGCCTATTTCACAGAATATAGATAAACTACATAAGTATGAAAAATCAATTGCTAAGAAGAAACTAGTGGCGATGGGGGGCTATATATATAAATTTTCTCCTGCGCATATACATGCAAAAAAATTGATTGAGAATACTGATGCCAATACCATTCAAAAAGCTTATTTTCGGATTGCCAGCCCTGGATCTAATGCTCCCTGGCAATTTTCAAAAAAATTAGGTGGCGGTGTAATTAATGAGATGGTTGTACATATTATTGATCTTGTTCAATGGTATTTTGGCGATATTAAAGAAATAAAAAATGTAAGTAAAAAAATATATTTAGAGCACAGGATAAAAACACTGAATGACACAGACGAACTTGCAGAAGATTATGTTCATATTAAGCTTATTACAAAAAGCAATATAGAAGTGGAAATTGAAGCAGATCTTATATCTTCTGAGTTTATTCAGTATGTACAATTTAACAGCAAGGAATTTGAATGCTTCTTATCAATACAACCAAATTTACCCCTACAGTTAAAATATCAGAATAAAAGTTTAGATCTTTGCAAATTTTTTGAATTTCAAAATTTATATATTTATCAGATTGAGTATTTTCTTCAATGCGTGAATAAAAATAAAACTCAAGAAATTTCAACAATGAGAGAGTCTATTGCAATCGCAAGAACCATAAATGAAATAATTGATCTCTAATGAATTGCTAAAATTCTTTCTGCATTCAAGTGACAAATCTTTTCTTTTATATCAGATTTTAAATTGGTACTATTTATCCATTCGAGTGGTTTTTTTACACCCATATCTGCTGGAAAGTCGGTGCCCAATAAAATATTTTCTGAACCAACAATGTCTATCACTTGTTTTAAACCAACATCAGAATGTGTGATGGTATCATAATAAAACTTCTTTAAATATTCGGATGGTTTTTTCTTCAGACTATCACTAACGTCTTTTCTGGTATAATAGGCATGATCAAAACGCCCAATAGCAAAGGGTAAATATCCACCAGCGTGGGATAGGCAGATCTTAATATTAGGAAGTTTTTCCATGTATCCTGAAAATATAAGATTTGCAGCCGCTGTAGTTGTTTCCATTGGGTTTCCAATTAGATTTATCAGATGATAATCATTAAGTATTGGCTTTGCTCTGGTTGATAGTGGGTGTAATAAGATAAATGCACCAAGTTTTTCTGCTTCTTTCAAAATATCAAAAAAATGACTCTGATTTAAATTTGTATGGTCAATATGAGAGCCAATTATTATTCCATGAAGTTTTAAGTCTTTCATTATACGGTTAAGTTCATTACACGCTCTCTCAGGATCTTTTAGTGTGATAGTACCTAGTCCTTGATATCTATCTGGTCTTGCACTTACTGCTTCTGCTATTTCATCATTAACACTTTGGCACGCACTAGCTGCTACATCAATTGGGTCACTGTCTCTAAGTAATTGAGGATTGAGAGATAATAATTGAACATCTACTTCAGCCTCATCCATTAATGCGATGCGTTGTTCGTATGGGACCCAGTATTCTGGTGTACTCATTTCGTTTCTTCGACTACCTGTTGTTAGGATTGTTCTACCTTCCGAATTTCGCTCAATTTTAGTTCCATACCATGGCTCGCCATTTTCAAAAGATTTACGTAATGATGCAGGTAGTATGTGTGCATGAATATCTATAACTTTCATTTAATCCTCTATTCTTATTTTTTTATCTAATTTAATTGAGTCCTCAATCGCAAGCGTAAGTCTTAGGTTTTGTAAGCCTTCAATACCAGTTGTATTTGGGCAATCAATTCCTTGTGAAATAAAGTCTAGCCATGATCGGGTCTCATCAGCAAAAGGTCCCCAATATTTATTTAACGCCCAGTTACCAGAGGCATTACTTGTAAGCAGAGCCATCTCTGTATGATTATCGACGTAAGCATGATGCATACCTTCATCTGAAAAGCCTATATGTTCTTTTCTATCATCATCAAATAAGAGGACGCCACTTTCTCCAATTATTTCTGCTCTGACTAATCTTCCATGTGAAGGATAATTTTTAGGAAGCGCATAACCCATAGCTAAATTTACAATAGTACCATCGTCATATGTAATAATCGCGGCTGCTATTTCATCTACATCAAATCCATCTTTTCTGTAAATTGTTCCATGACCCTTGGCTATAATTTCTTTTGGTTTTTTGTTTCCTAAATACCATCCAAACAGATCAACAAGATATGTAAGTGCATCATTTACAAATGATATGTGCTTCGATCTTTTTAAGATTTCTGCTCCTGTACGTTGGGTATTATAGAATCTGCCCACACAGGAAATAATGTTTCCAACTTTGTTTTCGTTTATTTGCTGTTTACCAATCAGAAAATGTCTATTGAATCTTAAAGTGTAACCAACATGTAAGCTTGTATTGTTTCTTTTTGCAGCATCAACCATTTTTTGTGCGTCGTTGAGATTTAATGCTATTGGTTTTTCAACCAAAACAGGTTTGCCATTTTCAAGTGCTTTTATTACAGGATCACAATGCTCAGGTTCACTTGTTGAGACAATTATTGCATGTGTATTTTCATCATCAATTACCTCTTGATTTGTTTTACAAACCCTATCGGCGTTGACTTTTTCACCCAGGGTCTTAGCTTTTTCTCTGATGGTGTCTGAAAGGCTAATGTATTTAACTGAACCATGAGTTTTAGAAATTGAGGTCCGTAGGTTTCCCATCCTTCCGCATCCAACAATTCCGATACCAATTTCTTGATGATTAATTTTCATAATGATTTAATTTTCTGAATTACCGTTATAATCTCTTATAAGATTATATTGATATGAACAAATTTCAAAAGAAAATTAAATGATTAAGGGGGGAATATGACCAAAGACGATAATTATATAAAAGGTTTAAAAAAGATGAGAGAGATGGGTCGGGAAGATACCATGTTGAATCAAAGAAAAATATCAGAAGATATGTATAAGCTATCTGTTAGTACTTTGTTTGGTGAAATTTGGAACCGACCGCATCTATCACTCAGGGAAAGGCAATTAATTACACTGGCTGCAAATATTGCACTATCTAGACCGCATGGAACACACACGCACTACAGAAGTGCTCATCATATTGGTATTACTCATGAAGAAATTTGTGAAGTTATGATTCATGTTGGAATGTATGGCGGTTGGCCGTGCATTGCTCACGCCACTGAACAATATCTGGAAGTTCTAGAAGAACGTGGAGATCCAATGGCTTCAGCAAAACCAACACGGGACGATATTGACGGTATCTGAGTAGCTATAGGTTTTTCATAGCTATTTGAAGATCGTATTCACTATCTGGAACAATTCGAGGGATATGATCTCCATTAAGATAAGCTATCAAGCATTCTGCTGCTTGTATTTCCATTCGTGCCCTTGAAATACGAGTGTTTGCTCCCATGTGGCAAGTCATGATTACATTATCAAGCTTTGACAAGGGTCCGCCAAGGTAGGGCTCTTGCTCATAAACATCGAGCCCGGCACCAGCTATTATATCATTTGTGAGTGCGTTTAGAAGTGCGTCCTCATTTACCAGGCCGCCTCTTGCTGTATTAATTAAGAAGGCATCAGTCTTCATCTCAGCAAGATCATCCGCATTAATTATATTAATTGTCGCTGGAGTTTTTGGCACGTGAAGACAAACGATGTCTGACTCGTTTAATAATCTTTTTTTACTTACCCATTCAATGGGAAGATATGCGTTAATTGACTCATCAGGATTTATATCATTAGCAATTATTTTTGCTCCAAATGCAGACAATAATTTTGCAGTTCTTCTTCCAATTCTTCCCATCCCAATTATTCCTACTGTGAGTTCTTCTAAACTGCGACCAAGTACCCTAAACCATTTACCTTCTCTCATTAGTTTGTCACCAAGCTGAACACCTCGAATTAGTGTCAAAATATGACTGACTGTCAATTCTGCGACAGTATCAGCATTAGCTCCTGGAACATATGATACGCCTATATTCCTCTCACGAGCAGCGTTTAAATCTATACTATCCAAGCCAACAGCACATCTTGCAATAAATTTTAAACCCGGGGATTGGTCCATAACTGCTGCGCTCATTGGTTCTGCGCCGCAAATAGCAACATCGCACCCTTTTATAAGTTCCTTCATTTCATCTTCGACTAAGAGTCTTTTTTGTTCATTTCTTATTATTTTAACTCCTGAGTCTTCAAGCATAGTTCTCGATAATGGATTGCATGCACCCCATTGTTCTGGGGATACCATAGCGATAGCTCTTGTTTTCATTTTTTCCTCAATAATTTTAATATGGTGCTTCTTCACCAAGGATTGTTATTCTGTGCATCCTTCTTCTAAATCCGGCATAGTCATCAACAGCGTAATGTTGAGTACATCTATTATCCCAAATTGCAATAGAACCAGGCTCCCACTTAAATCTACAGATAAACTCTGGACGGGTTGAATGAGATTTTAGATAATTGATAATAGGCTCGGATTCCTCTCTAGACATACCTTCAATTTCTACTGTATGACCACCAATATATAGTGCTTTATTCTTACTATCTGGATGAGTCCTGATAATTGGATGGTATGATTTAACCTGTGTTTTTCCTGGATCTTTCTGTTTCATACTCTTTGCGCCCGAAAACTGAGCTAGCGGTTGATCACCAACATAAAGTCCTTTTAAAGTATCTAGGATATTTTTCATTGTATCAGATAGCGTATCATATGCCTGATACATATCAGCAAATAGAGTATCTCCTCCGGCTGGAGGTAATTCCTGAGCATAAAGCATTGTTGCTTTTGGTGGGACTTCTGTAAAGCTGCCGTCTGAATGCCAAACATTACCAAATGCATAAGTGTCTGTTTCAGTTTTCAAAATTTCTAATATTTCCGGATGAGACTCAAGACCCTTCATGTATGGGTAATGGTGTATTTTTCCCCATCTTCTTCCAAACTCCAAATATTCATCAGATGAAAGCTTTTGATTTGGGATTCCTATAACCTGGTAATCAATAAATGCTTTATAAATTTCATTAAATGTTTCATCGTCTATTTTGTTGAGATTTATATCCAAAATCTCAGCTCCTAGTGCACCTGCTAGAGGACGTACTTCAAAATTCTTATATTTAATAATTTTCATTTAAACCTCACAGTTAAATCTTGAGAATTTCTCTTGCTTCATTTGGTGAAGCAACGTTATATCCCATATTGTTAATAATATTCACCGCTCTCTCAACAAGGGAAGCATTACCTGGCGCCAGTTCACCTTTGGATAAATATAAATTATCTTCAAGTCCAACCCGAACATGTCCACCCAGAATGACTGACTGTGCAACCATAGGAAGTTGATCTTTTGAGATCCCAAAAGATGCCCAAACTGAATCCTCAGGCAATAAATTCCGCATTGTCATCATAATTTCAGGTGTTGCTTCTGCTGCCCAAGGAATCCCTAAACATATTTGAAATAAATAAGGTTTCTTCACAAGGTCTTGCTTGATTAGAGCTTTTGCTTGCCTAAGCCCGCCTAAGTCAAAGACTTCGAGTTCAGGTTTGACACCTGTTTTAGCTATTTTTTTAGCCATTTCAGTAACTAGATCTGGTGTATTGACAAAAATATGTGGCCCGAAATTAAAACTACCTATATCTAAACTACAAATATCAGGCTTTATGTTTTCAATATGCATAACTCTATTACTCGGTGAGGTTAGTGTTGTACCTTTCCCTAAATTTGTTGGCTCTTCGTGGTCGTTTATAACTATTCTAGCGCCTGGACCTGTTGTTAGATTGATTATGACTTCATCATTTTCCTGCCTAATTCGATCAACAACCTCCCTATATAAAGCTTCTTCCATACTCGGCTTTCCTGTATCAGGGTCACGAACATGAATATGTACAATGGCTGCGCCTGCTTTATGAGCGGACAGGCATTCATTTGCTATTTGTTCTGGTGTTATTGGGACGGCAGGGTTGATATGAGTGTGATCAGCTGCACCTGTAACAGCACAAGTTATTATTATATTTCGCATTACATACCCCCCCAAAAACTACAATTTATATTTTATAGATATATTTTAAAAAATAAATTATATTTTAATCAAAAAATAATTTGTACGTCTGCAATTAATAGGTTCAAAAATGAGAATCGGATTTTTCACAATGCCAGTTCATCCTGAAGAAAAGAAGTGGGAGGTCTCACTTCAAGAAGACAGGAAAGCTGTGATTCTTGCTGACAAGCTTGGATATTATGATGTTTTTATAGGCGAGCATCTCACAGATAAATCTGAGAATATTACAAATAGCATGATATTTCTATCAAGTTTAATTTCTGAGACAAAACAAATAAAGCTAGGAACTGGAACTTCAAATTTATCACACATGCATCCTGTTTTAATTGCTTCTCATGCAGCAATGTTGGATCATTTATCTGAAGGTCGTTTTATTTTTGGAATTAGTCCTGGCGCATTAAGATGTGATGCAGAGGTTCTCGGTATCATAAATGAAGATCGCGGTCAAATTTTTGCTGAGGCAATTGATGTTATTCTTGAAATTTGGAAAAATGATCCACCATATAATATTGATTTGCCAAATAACAGATTTAAAGTTTCATCACTTGAGACAACATTTTTAGAAGTTGGAGTTGGTTATTTACAAAAACCCTATCAAAAGCCATTACCCGAAATCGTTGGCACTGTGGTAGCACCATATTCTAAGGGGGTTATAGCGATGGGTGAAAAGGATTTTCATCCTATATCTGCTCACTTTTTGTTACCAAAATGGGTTAAAACCCATTGGGAGAATTATAAAGAAGGCAAGAGTAATGTTGGTATAACGGCTGATACTTCTGACTGGAGGGTCGCTAGAACAATATTTGTAAATGATAATTCTAAAACAGCTAAAAACTATGGAAAATATGATAACAACAGTCCGTATAGATTTTTTTATGATCATTTGTACCGTAAGCTTGAGAGAAGTGGTAGGTTAAGCGTATTCAAGGAGGATCAGAGTGTCCAGGATGATCAACTAAATTTAGATCAAATACTTGATCAGCTGGTAATTTGCGGTGAACCAAATGAGGTTGTTGATCAAATCCTTGAATTTAGGGAAGAGGTTGGTGATTTTGGTGAGTTGTTGTATGGTGGTGTTGATTGGGTTGATGAGGATTTGGCCAAAAGATCGATGGAGCTGATGGCAGAAAAGGTTATTCCGGAAGTAAATAAAGCAATCCAATAATCAAATTGAAATCAACAAATTAAAGACCATATATAATATATGCGAACAATCATTGTCATAACAACACTTATGTTAATCCTCTCTGTAACCAGCAGTATTGTTGGGCACAGAATTCCAGGGATAACTGAAAACCCTTCTCTGGGGAAAATAAAATTATGCAAGGCAGCATCAGGGATGCACTCAAATTTCATAGACAAATATGTCAATTCTGGAATTATTACAAAACACAACAAAAATAGTGATTCAGAATATTATTTTTATGTCGATAAAAAAAAATGGGATGATGAATTATATGAGTCTCAAGAGGTTGCCGCAATTGGTGGATGGTGCAAGGTTGCAAATAAAAATGGAAGAGGTACGGTAGCTATATTTGATGATTCTAATGGGACGATAGTCGGAAGAGTTATTGATGGTAATTATGTTAAATAGATTACTTTTTTCTTCTGTACATAATAATCAAAAACCCAGTTAGTATTCCTACAATCATCCAAAGCAGTGATTCTATTGACAGAAGCATAAGTTTAACCTTCAATTTTTATTGTTTTTTCTTATAATAACATTAATTTTCTTCTTGTTACAGGTAATTTAATGGATCAAAAATTTGATTATATTATTGTAGGTGCTGGCAGTGCCGGTTGCGTTTTAGCAAATAGATTATCAGCGGACAAGTTAAATTCTGTTCTCTTGATTGAAGCAGGCGGATGGGACCTTAATCCTTGGATACATATTCCACTTGGTTATGGAAAGCATTTCGAAAATTCAAAAGTAAATTGGATGTATTCTTCGGAGCCTGACGCAAATACAGGACAAAGAAGAATATTCCAGCCACGTGGAAAAATAATTGGAGGGTCATCCTCCATTAATGGTCTTGTATACATACGAGGGCAAAAAGAAGATTTTGATACTTGGGATCCCGAAAAGAAATATGGGTGGGATTATGAATCGGTTTTGCCATATTTTAAAAAAAGTGAGTGTAATTATAATATAAAGGATCAATATCATGGAACTGAAGGTGAGTTGTCTGTTTCATCATCAGTTGAAACACACCTATTAGCCAAAAGCTTTGTTGAGTCGGGAGTAAATTGTGGTTATCCAATTAATAAAGATTTTAATGGACAAACTCAAGAAGGTTTTGGGCATCTACAAATGACAATAAAAAAGGGGATTAGGTCTAGTGCATCAAATGCCTTTTTGAGGGGGCTGAGAAAAAGAAAAAATTTAACTATTATTACGCATGGACATGTGGAGAAAATAATATTCCGAGATAAGGTTGCAAAAGGTATTAAATTAATTCGCAAAGGTAAAGAATTTGAATATTTCTCTAATAAAGAAATTATTCTATCTGCCGGTGCATTTAATACACCCCAAATATTACAATTATCAGGTATCGGACCAAAGGATGTTTTGAATCGCTTTGGTATAAAGGAAGTAGCAATACTTGAGGGGGTTGGAAAAAATCTACAGGATCATTACAATGGCAGGATAGTCTATAAAACTAATTTAAAAAATACACTAAATGATGTTCTTATAAGTCCTGTTAAATTAATATTTGAGGGACTAAAATATATCTTCTTTAGGAGAGGTTTTTTAAATATGGGATCATCTGTTTCGGCAGGATTTATTAAGTCAAAACAATCACTTAAAAGACCTGATTTGCATATTAGTTTAATACTTTTTAGTGGGGATAAGGCTGGTTCAAAGTTACATAAATGGTCTGGTTTTTCAATTATCGTTCGATTGCTCAGACCCAAAAGTATTGGGCAATTATATATAAAAAGTTTAAATCCCCTTGTTCAACCCGAGATTCTTATGAATTATTTCTCAGATATAGAAGACAGGAAATTATTAGTGAATGCAATAAAAACTACACGTAAAATCATGGAATCTAAACCCATTTCAAATCTCATAAATGAAGAATATTCTCCCGGCTCAGAAATAATTTCAGATAATGATATAGAGAATTTTTTATCGACAAAAGGAGGAATTAGTTATCACCCAGTTGGTACATGTAAAATGGGTAATTCAAAAGATTGCGTTGTTGATTATGATTTGAATGTGCATGGTGTTAAAAAATTAAGAATTGTTGATGCATCAATCATGCCAACAATTACATCAGGTAATACCAATGCTCCTGTTATAATGATCGCAGAAAAAGCTTCCGATCTAATTCTTAATACGTCTAAAACTTAAAAACCATATAACCTGCTTGGATTATCTACGAGCACCTTCTTGCGTAGTTCTTCTGTTGGAAGCCAGTTTGGAAGTATTTCAATTAACTCAGCATCGTTTGGCATTTTATTTTTCAACATTACATGAGGCCAATCCGAACCCCAAATCACATTATCAGAGTTTTTTTTTATGATCTCTTCTGCAAAAGGAGTAACATCTTTATATGGGATACCCGTTTCAATAGATATTCTATAAGGCCCTGTTAACTTTACCCAACAATTACCATTCTCTAAAATATCAAGAAATTCCTGAAATTTTTTATCGCTGGTAGTTTTTTCAGTTTTCATATAGCCAAAGTGACCTAATACAATCGGAACATGAATATTTTCTGATATTGCTTTCAATTTTATCTCAGGATCATCGACATGGATTAAAAACTCAATATGCCAATCATAATGTGCAAGTATTTTTGATAACTTATATACTTGGTCAATAGACTCAAATGGCATTCCACCTTTATCGACAAGATTTAGACGGATCCCTCTTGCTCCTTTTTTATGAAAGCTCTCAATTTGACTTTTATTAATACTTTTATCAACGGCTATTACACATCTCTTTTTTCTTTGATCGTCTCTACAACTTTTAAGAACTGCTGAGTTATCAATTCCATGCACACTTGCTTGAATAAGTACAGCTCTTTCAACTCCTAATCTTGTATGCATTTTAGCTAAATCATTCAAATTGCACTCATGTGGGGTATAGCTTCTATTTTTCTGATAAGGATACTTAGTAGAGTCAAATATATGAACATGTGTGTCGCATGTGTTCATAGGTAATTTAAAAGATGGACTTAATGTATTTCTATCTGGTGGCTGGCAATATGGAACAATTGGCATAGACATCAATAAATTACTCCAATGATTTTCTCTAACCAATCTGCGGCATAATTAATTCCTAACTGACGATCATCAACGTGTGCGTGTTCAGTTGCCCCTTCTTCTTTTGTAAAAATTCTTAATTCTTTTTCTGAAGTTGTTAGGTTTTCATAAAACTTATAAGCATTTTTTACTGGCACTATTCTATCATTTTCTCCATGGGTGATCAGAAATGGAATTTTTATTTTTGATGCATTATTTTTTACTGAAAAGGCTTTAGATGCCTCAAGAGCTTCATCAATACTATCTGCTCCAACAACCCATTGGAATTGGAAATTTGATTGTGCAGTAGATTTTGAAGAAGATTTTAATTTATCAAAGATATTTTTTTGAAATTCATATAAATCCCAATGTCCAGAAGTGAGTGCAATCCCAGCACAATAACGATTGTCATTTGCTGCGATTCGAGAGGCATAATAGCCACCAAAACTATACCCCACAATTGCAATTTTTTTATTATCAACATCATCTCTAGTTACTAAATACTCATAAGCGCAGGAAGCTGGAACTTCATAATCATATCTTGCTTTTATATTGAGTAATCTCAAGCTCTCACCTTGCCCTGGACCGTCCAATGCAAGGGTATTAAAACCTCTCTTAGCAAATTCCAGACCTGCAAAAAGTGCACTCATTTCCTTACAATTATCCATGCCATTTAATATCAATACTGTAGGCGAAGGACTTTTTTCTTTTTTGTTGGCGGGTATAAATAATCCTGGTAGATATGTCTCCTCATAAGGTATTTTGATGTATTCGATATCAGGATGACTTAATTCAAAACCTTTGTGATATGCATCAAATGCAATTCTACTGATTTCTAATTTTTCAGGCCCAGGTTGAATGAACCTCTCCCCTGTGTACATATAATTACCAGCGCGTAAATAATGGAGACCGGCTGTTTTTTGATGATTATTTTTAAAATATTCTTCTGCATTATTTATATTTTTTTGCGCGAAACTTTTCCATACGTTAACCCAATCTAAAGGTGCCATATTAGTTAATTTTAGTGTATTAATTATTGTATCAATTTCATTCAGAGAAACAGCGCCGTAGGGAGCCATACCCTTACACACAAGTGTTGCATTTGACCATTGGAAATTTCCAGGAAATGCATCAGTCCAATTATTTATTTTTTCCATTATTTAAGTGGAGAAAACGGAGTACCTGTCATAATCTTATCCTCTTGGTCAGCAATCATTCCTGCAGTCCTATCTCTGAAGTCTGCCCAATCTGGATCAGCTGCTCTTTTTTTTCTCATTTCATTGAATTCATTTAGATCTTTGTATTCCCATATATGTACTATCTGATTTTGTGGTCCTATATCACTTATAAAGTACCCTATTAATTTAAACCCATGTTTGTTATTCACAGGCATGGCGTAATCTTCAAATATCTTTATATATTTGTTCAGCATTCGAGGAACACAGTTATAAGTTCTTATATTATAAATCATATTTTTTACCTCCAAATTAATATTATTCGTCTACGGGTGGCCAAATTCTATGACCAATGCTTGGCGATCCAGGTGCGTGAATAGTTTCACCGATAGTTTTTTTACTAAATGGGTCAAATTCTCGAACTATATTATTTCTTCTATCTTCATGTGATGTAAATTCATAAAGAACTGAATGTTTAGCCCATCCGGCTGTTGACACCATTTTTCTAGCTCTTATTGCACCTTTGACTTCCGATACGAATGGCAGCCTTATTTGAGCATACCATTTACCAATTTCAATT
>JADHLM010000029.1 GCA_016780665.1 Hyphomicrobiales bacterium
CACTCTTAGAGACACGGCTAGCAGAAACAAAGAATGAAATTAAGGCTGCTCAACAACTAAGATATAGAGTTTTCTATAAAGAGCTATCTGCTCATCCAAATATGATTACAAGATTTACCAGAAGAGACAAAGACGCCTATGATAAAATATGCCAACATATGCTTGTCATTGACAAAAGAAATAAAAAAAGAGGGGTCCCACTCATTGGAAAGCAGAGAGAAAAAGTGGTTGGAACATATAGACTGCTCCCCCAAAGAACTGCTCAAGAGAATAGAGGCTTCTATTCGCAAGATGAATTCGACTTATTACCTTTACTTGAAAAATATCCCGAAAAAAAATTTCTTGAACTAGGGCGTTCTTGTGTTCTACAAACATACAGAAAAAAATCAACCATAGAATTATTATGGAAAGGAGTTTGGAAATATATTCAAGAAAATGATTTTGATGTAATGATTGGTTGCGCCAGCTTTCAGTGTAATGATCCCAGTGAAATAGCACTACCTCTAAGTTTCCTACATCATTATTGTATGGCACCCAATGAATGGATGGTTAGCGCATTACCTTCTAGATATACAGATATGAACTTAATTGAAAAAGAGAATATTAATACAAAAGATGCTTTAAAAATGCTTCCACCTCTCATAAAAGGTTATCTAAGATTGGGCGCGTACATTGGTGATGGCGCCGTGATTGATAAACAATTTGGTACAATTGATGTATTCGTAATTTTTCCTAAAGACAAAATAGAAAAAAGATTTGTAGATAAATTTACTATATAATAAACATTATTAAATGATGTTTTAGACTTACTTTTATATGGCATTAGATAAAGAAAAAAAATCAGGAGAAAATCCCATACTTACGCCTATGATGGCACAATACTCAAATATAAAATCAGTTTATCCAGATCACATACTTTTTTATCAAATGGGTGATTTTTATGAAATGTTCTTTGAGGATGCAATTGATGCTGCACCTGTTTTAGGAATTACATTAACAAAAAGAGGCTATCAAAATGGCGAAGAAATTCCAATGTGTGGCATCCCAATATCGGCAGTTAATCAGTACATTCCTAAATTGATTAATAACGGACAAAAAGTAGCAATCTGCGAGCAGTCAAAACAAAATATAACTCAAAATAGTAAGAAAATTGTAGAAAGAAAGATAACAAGAATCATTACATCAGGTACACTAACTGATGATAGTTTACTAAATTCCAAAAATAATAATTTTTTATTATCCATTTGTGAAAACAAACAAAATATTGGGTTATCTTGGTGTGATATTTCAACCGGGGAAATCTTCTTTTCAACAACAGAAAGAAATAAACTTAATAATGATATCTCTATAATTAATCCAAAAGAGATCTTGATCCAAAAAGATAATTCTAAACTAATTGATAAGGACAGAAGTTATAAAATAACTGAAATTGACTCACGTAGTTTCCAGATAAATATATGTGAAAGACTTATCCGAGAGCAATATCAATTGTCGCAACTAGATGGATTTGGTATTAATTCTCCAGAACAAATTTCTGCTATAGGAAGCCTCCTTGGCTATATAGAACTGACGCAAATTGATAAACGTCCCCTATTACAAAGACCGAAAGATAGAACGGATATTGATTATATGTTAATTGATGAAGCAACTCAAAATAGCTTAGAAATTCTCAGTAACAATAAGGGGGACAAAAAAGGATCGCTTCTTAGCTCACTGGATAAAACTATTACTTCTGCCGGAGGTAGAAAATTATATCAACGTGTTATAAGACCATCAACATCAGTTAATGAAATAAATCTTAGGCTTGCTGATATTGAATTTGCCATAAAAAATAAAACATTCTCAGTGAAAATAAGAAATTTGTTGAAGGAATTCCCTGATATCACAAGACCACTTTTGAGACTATCTCTTGGAAGATCCTCACCAAGAGATATGGGATCAATCAGATTAGGTCTAGGCATAGTAAAACTACTTAATGACCTAAATGATACAGATATGGAACAGAAAATTCCAATAAGAATAAAAAATCAACTAAAAATTATCCAGTCCGAGTCAGACAAAGATTTATTTACAATTCTAAACAATGCACTAAATGATAATCTCCCAAATTCAATTACTGATGGAAATATCTTCAGAGATGGCTTTTCAGATGAATTGGACAATTTAAGATTGCTTAAGAACAATACAACAAGGTTCATTGTTGAGTTGCAAGAAAAATATACCCTTGAAACAAATATCAAAGCACTAAAAATAAAATACAATAACTTTCTTGGTTATTTTATTGAATGCCCATCAAGTAATTCTCCTCTTATAGAGAAATTAGTCAGAGATAATTTATTCATTCACAGACAAACACTTAAAAACCAGATTAGATTCACTTCAGCTGAATTAAATGAACTTCAAACAAAAATTATTGAGTCATCTCAAAAAATTTATGAACTAGAAGAGAATTATTTCAATGATTTATCCAAAGTAATTATTGAAAATTCAGATTCAATAAATTTAATTAGTGATGCAATAGCTGAGATTGATATTACTATATCATTTGCAAAATTAGCTACTGAAAACGGTTATTGTAAACCTTTAGTAAATGAATCCAAAAAATTCATTGTAGAAAAAGGACGTCATATTATCGTTGAAGAGTCTCTTTTAAACGAGAAAAATCAAAAATTTATAGCTAATGATTGTATAATGGAGAACAATAAAAATGTCCAGCTGATTACTGGACCTAATATGGCAGGTAAATCAACCTATTTAAGGCAAAATGCTCTTATAGCAATAACTGCTCAGATTGGATCATATGTTCCGGCTAAATATGCTGAAATTGGAATTATTGATAAAATTTTTTCACGTGTTGGAGCATCTGATGATCTTGCAGCAGGACGGTCAACTTTCATGGTGGAAATGGTTGAAACATCCATTATTCTGAATCAAGCTTCATCAAAATCCTTTGTGATCATTGATGAGATTGGAAGGGGAACTGCTACTTTTGATGGGCTTGCAATTGCTTGGGCAACGCTAGAATTTCTTGCAAAGGAAAATAATTGCCGAACAATCTTTGCAACACATTTTCATGAGTTAACAAATTTATCTTCAGAATTAAAAAATATACAAAATATGGCAATGCAGATAAGCGAGCAAGAAGAAGAAATAATTTTCTTGCATGAAATTAAAAAAGGGATTGTAGATAAATCATATGGAATACAAGTAAGTAAGTTAGCAGGTTTGCCTGCTTCTGTTACTCAAAAGGCTGAGATAATTCTTAAAGAACTTGAGTCAAAAAATCTTCTTTCTAAAAAAGAACAACTATCATTATTTACTGAAAAAAAATACAGAGAAAGTCCAAGAAGAGACCAATTAAAGGATGAGATACTAAAGATCAATATAGATGAAATAACTCCAATCCAAGCACTAAATATAATTCTTAAATTACAAGATATAGCAAATGATAAAAAATAATAAAAATTTGATTGAAAATATTGATGCTTTAATAGAGGTAGAAAGTATACGCTCACTTATTCTGGAAAAACAAAATTCAATCCAAAGCAAAGATAAAAAAAATAATATCCGAAATGAGATATTATTGATCCTCACTGATGTAATTAATAGTGCAAGAATAAATGCTGAAAAATATCTAATTGAACATGGTAGTGGAATCCGAACTGCAAGAGGCTTATCGAGATTTCAAGACGATCTCATAAAAATAATATATGATTATGTGACAAACCATATCTGTGTATCAGAAAATCCAACAGAAAAAGATAGAATTTGCTTGGTTGCTGTTGGAGGATATGGAAGAGGAACTTTGGCACCATTTTCAGATATAGACCTGTTATTTTTATACCCAAATAAACTGACCTCATGGACAGAATCTGTAATTGAAAATATTCTATATTTATTATGGGATCTGGGATTTAAGGTTGGTCATGCAACAAGAAATTTAGAGCAATGCCTAAAATTATCTAAATCTGACTTTACAATTAGAACATCAATACTAGAAGCTAGATATATTTTTGGAGAAAAAAAACTACTAAATAATTTAATCAATAAATTTAATAAAGAAATAGTGGCTAAAACGGCAGACGAATTTATTGAAATGAAACTTGAAGAAAGAGATCAAAGACATCTGACATATGGTTCTTCTCGTTATCTTGTAGAACCCAACGTAAAAGAGAGTAAAGGCGGGTTGAGGGATCTGCATACATTATTTTGGATTGGAAAATACCTCTATAGGCCTGAAAAAATTGAGGATCTTGTAAAAAATTACCAATTTTTAACAAGGGCTGAATTTAATAGATTTGCAAAAGCAGAAGATTTCCTATGGGTTATTCGTTGTCATCTTCATTTTCTTTCTAATAGAGATAATGAGATCCTGACTTTCGATATTCAACTAGAACTTGCTTCAAGGCTGGGATATTCAACTAGAGATGGGCAAAAGGATGTTGAAAGATTTATGAAGCATTATTTCATGACAGCAAAAGAGGTGGGCAATCTAACGCGAATAGTTTGCTCATCATTAGAAGATCGATCAATAAAGAGTGAGCCTAGATTATATAAAGTAATTGATAATATTTTCACTTTTAAAAAGAAAAATGAAAACTTCTATACTAAAAAAGGTAGATTATATAAAAAAGATGAGTTTGACTTTTCTAAAAATAGAATTGATTTAATAAAACTTTTTTCGATATCCGATCAAGACAATGTCTTGTTGAGCCCTCAGATAATCCAATCAATCACAAGATCACTTAGATATATTGATAATTCTATAAGAAATAGTAAATCAGCAAATAAAGTTTTACTTGATATTTTTTCTTATGCAACGGATCCAGAAATAACATTAAGAACAATGAATGACACAGGTGTCCTTGGAAAGTTTTTGCCTGAATTTGGTAAAGTAGAAGGAATGTCCTTGTTCAACCTTTACCACAATTTTACGGTAGATGAGCATCTACTTAAAACTGTTGGTTTTATGTATAAGATAATAAAAGGAGAATTAGAACAACCTCACCCCTTCAATAGAGACTTTTCCTCAAGATTAAAAAATAAAAGAGTTCTTTTAATTGCTGCTTTCTTACATGATATCGGTAAGGGTCGTAAACAAGACCACAGTATTCTTGGTTCAAATATTGCTGAAAAAATCTGCTTAAGACTTGGGATGAAAAAAAATGAAATTGAACAGGTGTCCTGGTTGATAAAGCATCACCTCTACATGAGTGATGTAGCCCAGAAGAGAGACTTGTATGACATAAAAACAATAGTTGATTTTGCGTCTGTTTTAAAAAATCAAACAAACCTCGATAATCTACTAGCGTTGACAGTAGCTGATATTATGTCAGTAGGTCCTAACATATGGAATGCTTGGAAAAGTGGCTTATTAAAAACTCTATACCTACAAACAACCGATTATTTTAGTGGCGACAATAAAAGTGCCCAAAAAAGCAACACCACCAAGTCTGATGCAAAAGATAAATTTATAGAACATGCAAGTGATTGGCCAAAGAGTCTCATAAACTCCTATTTGGCACGATTTAGTGATACATACTGGATAACTACTTCACTTGAAGACCAAATAAGGCATGCCCAAATACTCAAAGATAAGGATTCTTCAGATATTACTCTCGAAATATTTGGTTCTAAGAATGAGGAAAACAACACAACATTAATCACACTTATTGGTCCAGATTATCCAAATCTTTTAGCTACATTAGCGGGAGCATGCTTACTTTTGGATGCCAATATAGTAGATGCCCAAATCGAAACCACAGTAGATGGAATAGCAATTGATACAATATCAGTAAGCAGAGATTTCAATGACCAAGATGAGGACAGAAGAATAAATAAAATATCTCAAATTATAAAAGATAGCTTGGGAGGATTACTATCTTTAGACGTTGAATTATCAAAAAAGAGTAAGAATATTCAGCATGAAAAAACATTCAAAGTTAGAAATAAGATTAATATTACTAATGAATTGTCACATAACTCAACCGTTGTCGAGGTTGAGGCAAGAGATAAGCCTGGTTTACTATATCAAATTACCAACATATTAAAGGAAACCAATATTAATATTAAGTCTGCACATATTGTGACATTTGGAGAGAGAGCTAATGATGTTTTTTACATAACAAATTTATTTGGGGAAAAAATTTTTAGCGAAGAAAAACTTAATCGCATTAGAGATTTAATACTGGGCTCTTTAAAAGAAAAATAAATGAACTCATGAAAATTATTAAGCCTTTAATAAAAACATCCGGTATGACACTTGTTAGTAGAGTGCTTGGTTTTTTTAGAGATATTCTCATCGCTGCATCTCTTGGGGCTGGAGGAATTGCAGACGTTTTCTTTGTTGCAATGAGATTCCCAAATATCTTCAGAAGAGTTCTTGCTGAAGGCACCCTCAATATATCTTTCATCCCTCTATTTTCAAAAAAAATAACAAATGATGATAAAAAAATATTTTTTAAAGAAATCTTTAATTTCATATTCTGGATATTGATAATAATCGTATGTATATTTGAATTATTCATGCCATTCTTTGTTTATTTTTTGGCACCTGGATTTATAGAAGATAAAGAAAAATTTAACTTAATTATTCAACTTGCCAGATTATCTTTCCCATACTTATTTTTTATATCTCTTGTTTCACTTCTGTGTGGTGTTTTGAACTCTAATGGAAAATTTACTCTTGCGGCTTCAATGCCAATTTTCCTTAATTTATCCATGATAGTCACACTTCTAATTTTAATTAACCTAGACGCTCCAAATTCAGAACAGTCTGTTTTTTATTTGACTTTAAGTTTTTCGTTATCAGGTTTGATACAATTATTATTATGTTTATACGGCTGTTACAAAAACGGATACATCCCTAATATCAGAATTCCAAATATATCCAAAAGTATAAAAGACTTTTTGCATTTATGCATCCCAGCAATTGTTGCAGGTGGAGTAATACAAATCAATATACTTATTGGAACTATAATAGCATCTTTCCAAGATAGTGCAGTTTCGTATTTATATTACGCTGATAGAATTTATCAGCTTCCACTTGCACTTATTGGAATTTCAATAGGTATAGTACTTTTACCTCAATTATCAATTGCGATTAAAAATGAAACAAAAAATAATATTGTTACTCTCCAGGATAAATCTATAAATTTGTCATTGCTATTAGCAATACCGGCATCATTTGGTCTTATGTTTTTATCATATGATATAATTTCTGTTTTATTTGAGAGAGGTTTTTTCACCAGCGAAGACAGCTTGGCAACATCCAGAGCATTAATAATTTTTGCAGCTGGACTTCCTGCTTTTATATCTATAAAAATTTTTCAAACACTTTTTTTTGCTCGTGAAAACACAAAAAAACCCTTGGAATATGCCATTTATAGTATGATTCTGAATGCGCTCATATCAATCATTTTATTTAGGGATATTGGCTATATGGGTATTGCTATAGGAACCTCAATATCTGCTTGGATAAATTTAGCTTTACTAATCAATGAGTCAATTAAGCAAAAAATTTACTTTGTTAAAAAGTCTGCTCTAATCCAATTGCTCAAAATAGTAGCGGCTTCCTTTTTAATGATAATATTATTATATGGTCTCAAAAATTTTACTTTTTTATCAATAAATTCTATATCAGAGATTGTTAATTTTTTAACACTTATAGTATATGTAATAATTGGAATAATATTTTATGGTATATTGTGTGTTCAACTCAAATTAATAGAGTTAAATAAAATACTCGAAGGATAGTTTTTGAATTATGAGAGTTTTTTCTGGTATACAGCCATCAGGTAATTTACATCTAGGTAATTATTTAGGTGCGATAGTAAATTTTGTAAAGCTACAAAATAATGCTGAATGCATCTATTGTGTTGTTGATCTACATTCAATTACTGTTTGGCAAGATCCATCAAAATTGCAAAAAAATATTTATGAAATTACAGCTGGCTTCATTGCGTCTGGCCTCGATCCTGAAAAAAGTATAATTTTCAATCAAAGCAAAGTAAAAGAACATGCAGAGCTATCTTGGTTGCTAAATTGTGTTGCAAGGGTTGGCTGGCTGAACAGAATGACCCAATTTAAAGAGAAAGCTGGTAAAAATAAAGAGAATATGTCTGTGGGACTATATACTTATCCAATACTCATGGCAGCAGATATTTTAGCTTACAAGGCTACACATGTACCTGTTGGAGAAGATCAAAAACAGCATATAGAATTGTCAAGAGATATTGCTCAAAAATTCAATATAGATTTTAAAGATAGAATACAGCAGCTCTATAACAAAGATGAATTTTTTATCCTACCAGAGCCTTTGATAAGCGGCCCTGTACCAAGAGTTATGTCATTAAGAGACGGTCTTAAAAAAATGTCTAGCTCAGAAATATCAGATATGACTAGAATTAACGTACTTGATGAAGCAGACCTTATCGCAAATAAAATAAGAAAAGCAAAAACAGACTCGGATAGCATACCTGATAACTATGAGTTGGTTAACGATCGACCTGAGTTAAAAAATCTTCTATCTATATATGCTGGGGTCCTTGGTGAGTCTCCAAAAAAGATAATAGAAGATTTTAGTGGTAAACAATTTTCTCATCTTAAAACTAGCTTAACAGAACTACTTGTTGAAAAAATTTGTCCCATTGGAAATGAAATGAAAAAAATTATGAGTGATAAATCTTACATCAACAATATTTTAAATAATGGTGCATCAAAAGCCCGTGAAATCTCTGAGCCGGTTTTAGTAGAAACTAAAAAAATAATAGGTTTAAGCTAAAATAGAGCGTATAATATATATATTATATTTACTTTATTTATTTTATAAACATGTCAAAAAATATTAGAAAATTCTTGGTTGTTGTAGATGATACAACTGAATGCCATAGGGCGATTAGTTATGCCTCTAGAAGGGCAATACAAACTAATGGAAGGCTTACGCTACTGAGAATAATTAACACCTCAGATTTTAAAAATATCTACGGTGTAGAGGGTATTATGAGGCAAGAGGCTGAAGAAAAGGCAAGGGAAGTACTGAGTGAATATTCTGAAAAAGTAAATCTAGAAACAGGACTTGTATCTGAGTTAGTAATAAGGTTTGGTTCACCATCAACTGAAATAATTAACTTTATTAATGAGGACGGATCAATATCTTTACTTGTGCTAGCTGCAGCGAGTGATAGTGGAAATCCTGGTCCATTGGTCAGTCAATTTGTTGGATCAAAAGCAGGCAACTTCCCAATTCCTATCACTATCATTCCTGGGCAACTAACTGAAAAAGATATTTTAGAACTAACAATAAATTAGAAAAATACTTGAAAAACTGCAACATACTTGAAATATTTTGAATAAATATCTAAATTAGACTTAACGAGGAAATGTTAATATGTTTATAGAAACTGTATCTACACCAAACCCAAATACATTAAAATTTATTCCAGGATGTGAGGTCTTACCTGGATCGACAAAGGAATATACAAACGCCATTCAAGCCCAAGAGTCACCCCTCGCAGAAAAGATATTCGCCATTGATGGTATCTCAGGAGTTTTTTTTTCGGACGATTTTATAACTGTCACAAAAACTAAGTTTGAGTGGCCTCAATTAAAACCCATTATTCTTGGCGAAATAATGGATCACTTCATATCAGGACATCCATTATTGATTGCAGATAATGTATCTAAAATGGATGAATTTTTTGATCCAGCTGATACTGAAACTGTAGGTAAAATAAAAGAACTTATTGAGACAAGAGTGAGGCCCGCTGTTGCACACGATGGCGGTGATATAACATTTCAAGGATTCAAATCAGGCATAGTCTATCTTAACCTGCAAGGTGCATGTGCGGGTTGCCCAAGCTCAACCATGACGCTGAAAAATGGAATCGAAAATCTTCTAAAGCATTATGTTCCTGAAGTTATGGAAGTTCAGGCTATATAAAACAAGATGATAAGCCTCTTTATCGATGTTGTTTCAAACAACTTAATGGTTGCTTTGATAAATGATAAAGGGTCAGTCTATTCCTTAAAAATTGAAACAAATGACTCAAAATATGCAAGCGATTTGATTGTACCTAAAATTGAGAAATTATTATTGGACAATAATTTAGAATATGCACAATTAGATAATGTTTTTTCAGTTGTTGGACCAGGAAATTATACAAATATCAGAACTGGTATTGCTATTACTAAAGGGATTTCTATCTCAAGAAATATACCCGCTTTCGGAATAACACAACATGAATTAATTGCTAGAACGCATAATAGAAATAACTTCTATAACTCTTATTTGATGATATTAGTACCATCAAATAATGGAGATTTTTATTGTCAAAATTTTAGTATATCTGGAAGCAAAGAAAAAAATCCCGATATCCTAAATGTTAATGAGGCGTTTGATCAAATACAGCAAGATAATCCAAATGTAATTGATACAAGCAACGAACTATTAAAACATGCAATCAAAAAAAATATAAATTTAGAAAAATTGGAATCTAATTATATTATAGATGAAAAAAATTTATCAGAACTACAGAGTATCACAAATACTCAGCAACAATTAGTTCAACCGATCTATGTAAGAGATCCAAATGTAAAAAAATACAAAAAGAAAAAAATTTATGAATAATTCTCTCCCAAATTTCAGAGAAGCAAGAATTGACGATGCCCAAAAAATTACAGAAATTATGAGTAGAGGATATCATCAAAATTGGGAACCAGATTATTATAGGAATTTAATTAGTGATGATAATTCTTTTGTTTATGTCCTCTCTCTAGTTGAAGAAATTGTAGGTTTCATAACTGGAAAAAAAGCTGAAGATACTTGTGATATATATATGATTGTTGTTGATATAAAGCATAGGAGAAAAGGATTTGCTAATTTGCTTTTGCATAAGACAATCATTGCACTATCAGCTCTACAAATCAAAGAGTTCTTTTTAGAAGTTGCTGAAACTAATAACCAAGCGATAAACTTATATAAAAAATATGGCTTCAGAGCTGTTAGTAGAAGGATTGGTTACTACAAAATATCAAATGAGAATATAGATGCTATAGTTTATAGATTAGTAAAAAAATAATTTTAGTGTTATATTAAAAATTCAAATTAACAATAAACTCTGCAGATATGGATAACAGTATTGAAAAAAAATGTGTCCAATTTGGATTACGTATGACAGAGCAAAGAAAGATTATTGCTCGTGTGCTATCTGCATCAGATGATCACCCAGATGCTGAAGAGTTATACAGGAGAACGAGTAAAATCAATAAAAATATTTCACTAGCTACGGTATATCGAACCCTGAAATTATTTAATGATAATGGTATACTTGAGAAACATGAGTTTAAAGATGGGAAATCAAGATATGAAACTATACCAGCCAATCACCACGATCACCTAATTGATATCAAAACGGGTAGTGTAATAGAATTTCATGATGAAGAAATTGAAAAGCTACAGGAACGCATAGCTGAAAAACTGGGCTATAATATCATCAATCACCGGCTTGAAATTTATGCAGTAAAAAAATCAGATGATAAAAATAGCTAAATATGAAATTAATCAGATCTCTAATCATAATAATTTTATTAATTCTGCTAACTACAATTTTACTTCCCATACAATCTGTCATTAGATTACTTAATCTGTCATCATCATATGTAGTGCCAATGTTTTATCACAGGGCTGTATTAAAATTGCTTGGCATAAAAATAAAGATAATAGGAACACCATCTATTAATGCCTCCCTTGTCATATCAAACCATGCCTCATGGATAGACATATTTATAATAAGTTCAATAATTCCCACATCATTTGTTGCAAAGAATGATGTCTCAAAGTGGATATTTGTCAGTTATTTGGCAAAACTGCAAAAAACTATATTTATTGATAGAAATAGTCCAAAAAAATTAACAGAAACGTCCGATATAATAAAAAATAGATTATTAAATCATGAAAATGTAACTATTTTTCCCGAGGGAACTTCCACAGATGGAAATAAGATACTTCCATTTAAAACATCAATATTCATGATTTGTGAGAAGATCAGAGGATCAGAAATAAAAATACAACCCATCTCAATCGCATACAAAAAATATAATGGTCTGACAATGGGAAGAACTCACCGTCAATTAATTGCATGGTATGGTGATATGGATTTATTTTCACACTTGTACGGTATTATTAAGGCAGGTATTTTTGATATTGAAGTAACTTTTCATAATAAAATTGACATCTCAGAAAATAAAACTAGAAAAGAAATTGCAAAAGAATGTGAAAACCTTGTTCGCTTGGGATTTCAGAAATCATTGAATAGAGGTATCTAAAATAAATAATGAAAAAAGTATTTTTAAAAACTTATGGTT
Source organism: Hyphomicrobiales bacterium (assembly GCA_016780665.1). GTDB lineage: Bacteria > Pseudomonadota > Alphaproteobacteria > Rhizobiales > TMED25 > TMED25. Next base: position 12,364 of record JADHLM010000029.1, read on the forward strand.
GTCAGATGAATGTATATGACTCAGAGAGAATTATGGAGTCATTATCTGAGAGTGGTTATAAACAAACTAATAATCTAAATGAAAGTGATTTAATTATT
>JADHLM010000030.1 GCA_016780665.1 Hyphomicrobiales bacterium
CCTTGTAAAACATGTAATTGTTGCTTGCCCCAGTGGCGTCCCTGGGAACGCACCCGATTGCATATCTATTTGCGCATCTGCTGCGATTATTTTTCCTTTTTTATTCAATCCTAATTTTACATATGTACGACCAGCTGGGCTTGGTCCGCTAGCTCTGAAAACCTCGTTTCGAGACATAACCATCTTTACAGGTCTTCTTGCTATTTTTGATAAAGTTATTGCGAGAGGTTCTAAATAGACATTATTTTTACCACCAAATCCACCTCCCAACTCTGTGGGGATAACCTTGATTTTAGAAACATCCATGCTTAACAATTTTGCACATTGAGCCCTGATAGTGAAATGTCCTTGTGTACATGTGTATAATTCAACCTGACCATCTTCCGTGTAGGAAGCAACTGATGCATGAGGTTCAATATACCCTTGATGAACAGGTTTTGTTGCAAATACTCTTTCTAGAATTAAATGCGCATCTTTAAATCCAGAATCAATGTCACCCTTGACAAAAGTTAGCCTTTTGGCAATATTTGAAGGTTTATCTGGAACTGGTTCTTTGGTTGTATCCCCGCCAAGCACTCTGATCTCACCTTGCGTAAACTGATTTTCATCAAGCAATGGTGCATCTTCATTCATCGCATCTGCAACATCTATTACATGAGGTAATACCTCATATTCGACCTTTATAAGATTTATGGCTTTTTTAGCAATCACTTCAGATGTCGCAGCAACGGCTGCAACAGCATGACCATCGTATAAAACTTTTTCTCTTGCCATAACATTACGAGTTACATCTCTAAAATTTGCGACCAATTCACCAACAGGGATTACTTGAGATGGCATATCTTCAAAATCTTTGCTCGTAATGACAGCTTTCACTCCTGTAAGGGCTTTTGCTTTGGAAACATCAATTGACTTGATCTTGGCATGTGCGTGGGGACTTCTCAGAACACTACCATAAAGCTGACCTGGTAAGTTAATATCAGCACCATATCTTGCTCGACCTGTAACCTTATCAACTCCATCTGGTCTGAGTGGACGTGTCCCAATAGTTTTTAATTTTTTGTCTTCATATGCTACGAAATCTGACATATTACCCCCTCATTTCAGTAGCGGCATCCATAACTGCTTCAACAATTTTATGATATCCTGTGCATCTACATAAGTTTCCTGCCAACCAATATCTCACCTCTGTTTCTGTAGGATTTGGATTTCGCTCAAGCAATGCTTTTGCTGCAATCAAAAAACCCGGTGTGCAGATGCCACATTGTAATGCCGCATGTTCAATAAATTTACGTTGCAAAATATGTAGGTTACCATCCTCTGACATACCCTCAATAGTATCAATCACCTTACCTTCAGCTTCCACAGCTAGTGTTAAACATGAACAAACCAATCGTCCATCGAGCATTACAGAACATGCACCACAATCTCCTGTGCTACATCCTTCTTTTGTACCGGTAAGCCTGAGTTGATTTCTAATTACTGATAAAAGTGTTTCATCAGACTCACATAGGAAATCACACTCATCTCCGTTTATAGTCGTTACTACATGTTTTCTAGCCATGACTTATTCTCTCCAATGCAATGTTTAATGCTCGTTTTGCAAGTACTCCAATTACCTGTTTTCTAAATTCTACTGTCCCTCTCTTATCATCAATTGGTCTGGCCAAATTCCTTACCTCGCTAACGAATTTCTCAATTACTTCCTCATCAACTTTTTTCCCAATTAAGACTTTCGCCGCAGCCTCGGCAACTAACGCTTTTTCAGCAACTGCACCTATCGATACCTTTGCATGCTCTATTTGAAATTTATCCCCTAACGAGATATTTACTCCAACACCTGCAACGGCAATATCCATTTCTGTGCGTGGCGTAAACCTTAGATAAGCTCCACTTGAGTTATTCCTTTTTTTAGGAAACTTTATACCAAGCAAAACTTCATTAGATTTAAGAATATTCTTACCCGGACCTAATATAAAATCCTCAACCAGTATATCTCGTTTCCCCTTCGAACCTAAAATAATTGCTTTTGCATCGGAAGCTATCATTGCAGGAGTGCTATCAGCGGCAGGCGAGGCATTGCATAAATTTCCTCCCATGCTAGCTCTGCCTTTTATTTGGATTGACCCTATGAGTTTTACACCATCGATTACACCTGGCCATGTATCAGAAAAAGCTTGATGCTCAATTATAGTCATACCAGATACTGCGGCTCCAACATAGAAACCATCAATATCATCCTTAATTTCCATCATTTCACTTATATTTTTAATATCAATGACTGTAGATGGTTCAATAATCTGTGATTGCATTTGAACTAGTAGGTCTGTACCACCTGCTAATAGATGTTTTTTTTCTGAGCTATTACTGAGTAAAGATGACAATTCATCAATTGTTGACGGAGCATGGAAGTCCATAATCATACCATTTTTATTTCCTACATAATTAATTTAATACGAAAAAAAAATTGTTGCAAAAAATTAATTAATAAATTGATTAAACTAAACACAATCGCTAATAATAAATTAAATTTACATCTTATAAATAATACCTTAGTAAGATGGTTAATAAATCCTCTTCAACCTTGAGTTAAATAATTAGAAACTTCATACAATGGATCTCAGAAATATAGCAATTATTGCACATGTCGATCATGGTAAAACAACACTCATCGATAAATTATTATCACAGTCGGGAGCTTTCAGGGAAAATCAGAAGGTTGCGGAAAGAATAATGGACTCTAATGACTTAGAAAAAGAAAGAGGAATAACAATATTAGCAAAGTGTACCTCCGTTGTGTGGGATGAAGTCCGAATAAATATTATTGATACTCCCGGACATGCTGATTTTGGTGGAGAAGTTGAAAGAATCCTTAGCATGGTTGATAGTGCTATTCTTCTTGTTGATGCAGCTGAAGGTCCAATGCCGCAGACAAAGTTTGTATTAGCAAAGGCACTCCAAATAGGATTAAGACCTATGGTTGTAATAAACAAAGTTGATAAAAATGACTCCCGAGCTGATGAGGTCGTAAATGAAATTTTCGATCTGTTTGCTGTATTAGATGCTGACGAGCATCAACTTGATTTTCCAATCTTATATGGTTCGGGAAGAGATGGCTGGGTAACAAATGATTTAAAAATTAAAAATGATAATTTAAACCCATTATTTGATTTGATAATCAAACATACCCCTCCACCAAAGGTTGAGGATGGGGAATTTAAAATGCTTGGGACAATTTTAGGTAACGATCCTTATTTAGGTAGATTAATTACAGGAAAAGTTTTTTCTGGAGAAGTAACTACAAACCAGCAAATAAAAGTATTAAGCCATGATGGGAATTTAATTGAGACTGGTAGGATTACAAAAATTTTAGCATTTAGGGGTACTGAAAGAGCTGGAATTGAAAAAGGAACATCAGGGGATATCATCTCGATTGCGGGATTAACAAAAGGAACGGTTGCAGATACATTTTGTGCGCTTGAAAATAACATGGTTTTACATGCGCAACCAATTGATCCACCAACTGTACAAATGGCATTTAGCGTAAATGATAGTCCATTAGCTGGGACAGAGGGAGATAAGGTAACCGGTAGAATGATCGGAGATAGATTAATGAAAGAAGGGGAAGGAAATATTACTCTTCAAATCCAAAAATCACAAAATGATAGTGGTTATCTCGTCTCAGGAAGAGGAGAATTGCAATTATCAGTCCTTATCGAAACTATGAGAAGAGAGGGCTATGAATTGAGTGTTTCAAAGCCACAAGTATTGATGAAGAATGATGATAACGGCAAGTTATTAGAACCTATAGAAGAAGTCATTATTGATGTTGATGACGAATACACTGGTCAAGTTGTGCAGGATCTCAATATAAGAAAAGGAGTTATGCTAGAGATGAAACCATTTGGCATAGGAAGATCTAGATTGATTTTTGAAGCACCCACAAGAGGATTAATTGGTTATCAATCTGAACTAATGACTGCTACAAGTGGAACCGCAGTTATTAATCGATTATTTTCTCGCTATGAAAATCACAAAGGTGAAATCAAAGGCAGAACAAATGGCGTATTGATTTCAAATGGACAAGGAACATCCGTAGCTTTCGCATTATTTAATCTTGAGGAACGTGGGCAAATGATTATTGGTTCAGGTATCCCTGTATATCAAGGAATGATAATAGGTATACATTCGAGACCAAATGATCTTGAAGTTAATGTACTTAAAGGTAAGAAATTAACAAATATTAGAACACACGCAAAAGATGAAGCAGTAAAACTTACAACTCCTCTGGATATGAATTTAGAAAGAGCAATTGCATGGATTTCTGATGATGAATTAATTGAGGTAACCCCAAAATCAATTAGGATACGTAAGAAATTTCTAGATCCAAACATCAGAAAGAAAAGATCAAGAGAAAATATTCAGTAGTAATATTTTGATTTGAAAATTGATAGTAAAATCCTTATGAAGCATAAGAAAATCAGAGTTTAATCACTTCTTTTGCCTACTTTTTGTATTCAATTTATTGGATTTTATGAAATATTTTGGACTACCATCAATAAAGAACTTTCTTATACAATGCAGGTGTTTATTTATCATTTTTCCTAGTAATTCAGTTCAGGTTCATGGTACAATTATTTATTATTAATCTAACATAGAGGTATAAATTATGATCAATAAAAATTTATTAATTGGTTTGGTTTGTGGCTTCACACTTGGAGCAATTGTACCAGTTTATAGTTATTTTAACCCCATCGCTGTAGAAACCGAAGGTTTTAATGATATCTGTGAAGTGGAAATGATTGAAGGTGTTTCTGAAGTCACTGATGCCATCGAAAAGGAAAACAGTATTTATAAATTTATAAGAGTTTTATAAATAAGAAAAAATAGTCAAATGTCAGGTGTACCACTATTTAATTCAATAGATATTAAATCAATCAGCTTTAAAAATAGAGTTATAATGTCACCTATGTGTCAATATTCGGCTGAAAATGGGCACCTGACAAACTGGCACAAACAACATTACTCACGTTTTGCTCAATCTGGGCTTGGTGGTGCTTTTATGGAGGCCACTGCTGTATCCCCTGAAGGAAGAATTACTCATGGTTGCACGGGGATCTGGGATGATAAATTTATACCGGATTTATCTGAAATAGTTAAAATATTTAAAAAATATAATGTAAACATAGGAATTCAAATAGGCCATGCTGGGAGAAAAGCGAGCTGTGATAGACCGATTGATGGCGCAAAGCCACTCACATCTCAGTCAATAGAAAAACCATGGGAAATAATAGCTCCATCATCTATTCCGATGAGCCTTGACTCTCCTGAGCCACGTGAAGCTACTCAAGATGATATTCACAAAATAATTAATGACTTCACTTTAGCCGCTGAAAGGGCCAATAAAGCTGGATTTGATATGATTGAAATTCACGGCGCTCATGGTTACCTACTTCATACATTTTTATCCCCAATATCTAATAAAAGAACTGATAATTATGGTGGTAATTTCGAAAATAGAGTGAGGATAATTAAGGAAGTTATTAATTCTATTAATCAAGTGTGGCCAAAAAACAAACCTTTTTTCTATAGAATTTCCTCAATTGATGGACTAGATGCTGGTACGACCTGGAATGAAATACTAGAGCTTGTGAATATACTAAAATCCCTAGGTGTTGATGTAATAGATTGTTCATCAGGGGGGCTTAGTGGTACTTCTGCTATATCAAAAGCAAAGATCACTCCAGGTTTTCAGGTGAATTATGCAAAAAACATCAGAGAACATTGTAACATAAGCACAATGGCTGTTGGCGCAATAATCGGTTATGAACAAGCAAATAATATAATCGGTCATAATTGTGCAGATTTTGTTGCTCTTGGCAGAGAACTTATGTCAAATACTCAATGGGTTTATCATGCTGCCAAGCATTTTAAGCTAAATAATTCAAAAGATTTTATTGATCCTAAATATGCTTTTTATCTTCGGAGAAGAGATGAACAGCTTGATCTTGAGCATATGCCGAAGTAATTTAGGCTAGTTCCTAAATCTCATACAAATATCTTGCCCAAACATAGAAACATGAAAACTTTCCCCATTAACAGGGTGTGGTGGAAATACTGAGCCAAGTAATATTACATCACCCTTCTTAATACCTCTTCCTATTTGGTTTGCAACCTTATTACATTCATCAAAATTATCTTCAAGTGTCCCAATGATCGCTTCTATATTATCAAATGGATCCCACTTTTTAGTTCCCATTGAGGTTAACAATTCTTCCTTATCCATAGCTTCAATCCAACCAGTACTATTATCCTTTCCTAATATCCATCCCCGCTGGTAGATATTTTCAGATAGAACAAATGTTGGATTAATTGGTGGACTATGGAAGTCAACAAACTCTATTCCGGGTACAAAACTTGAAACTGAATTTTTTATTTGATTTAGAGATGCACCACTATCTATGTCATGACTGATGTGGGCAGCCAATTCTGCTTCAACTCTTGGTTCATTATAATTTTTTAGAACAATCTCAGCACCTGACTTAATTTGGCCCGAATCAAATAAAGCTCCAACAAGAGGTCTGGTTATTCCAAGCGCTTTCATTCCAGCAGGAGATCCAAAACCTAATTTCCATCCAACTTGTTTGTGACCAAGTTTGATTTCTTTCTCAATTGCAGTGCTTAATGCATCTAATTGTTCTTGATTAACCATGATTGGGATGAACCTCATATCCTGCGTCTTCTAGAGAGCCTTTCCCTATCCAACCCCATACAAGTATAACGTCTTCTTCACTTGTATTTTTAAAACCATGCCATTGATTACGCGGTGTAAACACTACATCACCCTTTTTACTTATTTTTTCACCACCCTCATTCTCATACATAACCCCTTGTCCAGATATAACAATCCAAAACTCATCAACGTGAAAATGCCGATGCCTATCGTGCATAGCTCCCGGTGGCAAAACTGTCCATCCTAATAAAAAATCTTGAGAACCATTTGAAGCCTTATCAATTAGAAACTGAACCTGCATATCAACCCAGCCATCTTCTTCTTTTAGTCCTCCAACTTTCGGAACATCACTAATATTTATCATAAACTGATCTTTTATCATCATTCACCACCATTCATTTTTTTGTAGGCTCTATGTGCAACAACAAAATCATGATGCCCTAAGCCCATTCCTCTGCTTGCATTCATCATATCATTTGCGGCTGCGGCAAGAGGTGCTGGCGAGGCAAGCAATCTGGATTGTTCTAGAACAAGAGTCATATCTTTTTGCTGTAATGCAACATCAGCAAGTGGTTTCTCAGGCATTTTACCATCTAATATAAATGGACCCCTATAAGATAAAACTGGGGAAGTAGCAACAGAATTAAGTATTGCATCAACAACAACTTGCCTATCAACACCACCCTTTTCGGCCATCGCAACAGCTTCACCAAATGCAATCACCTCTACCATTAATAGAAGATTGATTGATAGTTTTGTCTGTACTGCAAGGCCGTTTGATCCGATATATGAAACTTTGGGTCCTATTGCGAGCAGTGTGTCATATACTTTTTCATAGCACTCTTTTTTACCTGCTACCATAATTGATGCTGACCCTTGAAGAACCGTCACAGGACTTCCAGAGAGTGGCGCATCCATCATTTGAAGTCCTCTCTTATCAAACTCTTCTGAAACGAAACGACTAACTTCTGGTGAAATTGTACTCATATCGAGATATATTGCCTCCTTATTAAGAGAGGTAATTATCCCATTTTCACCTAAAGAAACATCCTTTACTGCATTGCCATCAGTGACAATAGATAACACAATATCTGCATTTTTCGCTGCTTCGGCAGGCGTGCTTGCTATCATCATACCTGCATCTTCAAGACTTTTTGATTTACCCGGTGATCTGTTCCATCCCGTTACCGTATGTCCAGCTTCAAGTAATCTTGGAACAATAACTTGTCCCATATCACCCAAGCCAATAAAACCAATTTTAGACAATTGCTTCTCCTATAAGATTCTCCAAAAGGAGCTTTATCATAGTCTATAAGTTTATTGAAAGCAATTTGATATATAACGTAAATTTGTAAACAAAAGAAATTATTTATATCTATTTATTTGATTAAATGATATGTATATAAATGTTTTGAGCTCTATTTCATAATGTGACGGTTCAAAGTAATAATATGTAGCTTAAAGCCATGTTACTACGGCAATTTAACATCTGATTAAGAGAAAAACTTCGGGCTTGTACCCAAAAAAATGTTAATTGCTATTAAAGGAGAACTCGTAATATGGCAAATGGAAAAGTTAAGTGGTTTAATCTTAAAAAAGGATATGGTTTTATTCAACCTGATGATGGAGATAAAGATATATTCGTCCACATATCTGCTTTACAAAATTCTGGAATAAGGAATCTATTTGAAGATCAAGCAGTGTCATATGATGTAGCAGAAGAAAAAGGTAAAATTTCTGCCGTCAATATCAAACTAAGCGAATAAAGACTATTAAAGTAGAAACCAAACTCACCTCTAGACAAGAAATTGACCTATTCTGGATCATATCATTTTATCTTACTTGGTGTGTTTGGTTTCCATGCGAAGTCAATATTGATACAATCATGCATTAGATCACATGCTTGAAATTTATTCATTAAAGAAAAATAAGTTAGTAAAATGATAAAAACAATGACCAAATTATTTCTCACTGTTTATTAACTTCTCTTTCATTTCACTCCCCCCATCAAGACTATATCCTCCCAATTTTCCATCACTTCTTATAACTCTGTGGCAGGGTATATTTATAGGATCGTAATTTTTTCCACATGCATTTGCTACAGCTCTGTATGCTTTTGGTCTCCCAATCTTAATTGCAAGTTCTTTGTATGTTATTACTTGTCCTTTTGGGATCTTTTTTATTTCATTAAGGACTTCCATCTGGAAGGGTGTAAGTTCTTTCAAATTTGATAACATATATTTATTACTCCGTATCTGTGCTCTCGATTCTAACTCTTCTACCTAGGAATAGACCAAAAATCATTACGATTAGAAAGATGAGTGCGTCTTGTGGTTGTAATAAAACATTACCAATAACCGGGCCTGGACATAAACCTGCCAAGCCCCAACCAATGCCAAAAATTGCACTGCCAATTAGAAGGTTTTTGTCAATATTTTTTGTTGTTGGTATGGCAAACTTCTCTGCAAACAATGGCTTATCCCGCTTTAAAACGAAGTAATAACCGATAGCATTTACTATAATCCCACCACCCATAACAAAAGCAAGTGATGGGTCCCAAACACCAAAGATATTTAAAAATCCTTGAACTTTTGATGGATTTAACATCCCTGCTAATGCTAATCCAAACCCAAATATTAATCCTGATATAGAAGCAAATATAAATCTCATGTTATAATCCTCCTAGTAATTTGATTATGTATACGGTAACAAACCCTGCTATTACAAAAGTCATTACAGATATGAGAGACCTTTTAGATAGAAGCGATAGACCACATATACCATGCCCTGATGTACAACCAGAACCCATAGCTGAACCAAAACCAACCAAAAATGCTGCGATATAAAAAATTATTCCAGTTGCTACAGGTTTGTATGCTATTTCATAGTTAAATGCGGTTATTAATATAACAGGACCAATCAAACATCCTGTAATAAAAAAGATTCTCCAATACCAATCATTCCTAAAATCTTTGGTAATCAATCCTCCGAGAATACCACTTGCACCCATAATTCTTCCTTTTGTCAGCATAAGTAAGAAAGCAGCAAACCCAATGAGTGCTCCTCCCATGAATGATTGAACAGGTGTAAAATTAATCAAATCAATTATCATCATTTTCGTTTCGTAAACCCTTAATTGGAACTTTAAAATAAATATCTCCATTATCTTCTGCAGGAGGCATATTGCCAGCTCTCATATTAACCTGGATAGATGGTATTATTAACTTTGGCATACCAAGTGTCTTATCTCGTGCAGTCCTTACATCAACAAACTGATCTTCTGTAACTCCACCACCTATATGGATATTATTTTTCTTTTGTTCTCCTACAGTTGTTTCCCACGCAAACGCCCGACCATTTGGTCCGTAATCATGACAAACAAACATCCTCGTTTCATCTGGTAAGGTTAAAATCTTTTGAATTGATTGATAAAGTATTCTTGCATCTCCTCCAGGAAAATCTGCTCTTGCTGTTCCTCCATCTGGCATGAATAAGGTATCACCTACGAAAACAGCGTCACCAATGATATGTGCCATACATGCAGGAGTGTGCCCTGGGGTAAGAATTGCTTTACCAATTAATTCACCAATTTCATAACTATCCCCGTCCTGTAAAAGTAAATCAAACTGACTCCCATCTCTTTGAAATTCAGTTCCAGCATTGAAAACCTTTCCGAATATATCTTGTACCTTTTGAATTTCTGCTGATATTGCAATTTTACCACCCACATGTTGCTGAATATAAGGAGCCGCTGATAGATGATCGGCATGAACATGTGTTTCCAATAACCATACCACATTGAGATTATTTGATTTTATGTAATTTATTACCTCATCTGCTTGCTCATAAGACACAACTCCAGACGAATAATCAAAATCCAGGACAGAGTCAATTACTGCACAAGAAGAAGTTGCTTCATCAATGACCACATAACTAATTGTGTTCGTTGCATCATCAAAAAATGATACAACATTAGGCAATTCCATTTTCAACCTCATTAATTTATAATTTTACAAATATACTACAACATTTAAGTATTAGGTCTAATTTTTCATCACCTCGAGTACACATTTCCTAAATTCTGCTGTTCCTTTTGAAAAGCCAAGTGTTTCGCATAATTTCATACTACTAATGGTTGAATTCGTTTTTGGTTTATCATTATCAGAAATTATGTAAGTATTATACTCCCATACACCGGTTTTGACTCTACCGTCTGAATATACGTATTTACCACGTCCATGAAATTCTCCATTTAGCATTTCTCCTTCATAGGTATCTCCATCAGCAAAATAATAGACCCCTATGCCATTCGCACTATCATTTGTATGATCACCGATATATTTATCGCCGTTTGAATAATAATATTCACCATAGCCAGATCTAATATCATTTAAAAATTGACCAATATATCTATCACCATTTGCCCATATATATGATCCATAACCACTCTTATTTTCATCAACAAATTCACCTATATATTTATCACCTGAAATATAGTCCATTATGCCTTGACCATTTGGTAAATCATTTGAATATTTCCCCATGAAAATATCTCCATTCATGTAATAGTAAGTACCTTCTCCACTTCTTTGATCAGAATCAAATTCACCAAGATATAGATCGCCGTCGTTGAATTCATAAATTCCAATTCCAGATTTTTTGTCACTTAAAAATTCTCCCGTATAGACATCACCACTATTAAAAGAATAGACACCATACCCATGAGCCGTATCATCTAAATGATCTCCAACATATATATCTCCATTGGAATAAAAATATTGCCCATGGCCTGTTCTAACACCTTCAAAAAACTCTCCTATGTATTGATCGCCATTGGCATAGCTATAAAGACCATTCCCATGTTTTTCATTATTTTGGAAATCACCTATATATTGGTCACCATTATCATAATCCCTCATTCCATAACAGTTATCAAAATAATTTGATGAATAACTGCAACCAGGAAGAGCAAATGCCTTTAAAGGGTAAGATGTAGAAAATATTACTATCATTAAGAACAAATATTTAATTCTCATTTTAAATCTCCAGAGTTCAATGCTATTAATGCTTGATTAATTCATTTTCATAATCATTATGATAATATTACATTAACTAAAAAGTCAAAAAATATAAGTGCCAATTATATGAGTTATAAATTTCTTATTACTGGAGCAAATAAAGGTATAGGTTATGCCCTCACATGCGAGGTATTGGATAAAGGTTACGATGTAATAGCTCTATGTAGAGATACAAGTAATACAATTAATTTAGATGAATTAAATGCTGCATATAAAGATAATTTAGAAATTTTCAAAGCAGATGTTACGAATGAAGATAGATTAAGGGATATCTCTGATAGCATAGATGGAATTGATGTTATAATTTGTAACGCAGGTATTATGGGTGCAAAGGGCGGAATGTTTGACCAACAAAATACTCCCAACACAATTCTCAATATTTTGATGACAAATATAGCAGGTCCATTCTTTACAATTAGGGCTTTTCTGGAAAAGTTAAAAACAAGTGAAAAGCCAAAAATAGCAATCATTTCGTCCCATATGGGTTCGCAACAACATGGCAGCAGTAATGCTTATTTTTATAGAGCCTCCAAAGCTGCTGTTAATAATCTAATGGTTACT
>JADHLM010000031.1 GCA_016780665.1 Hyphomicrobiales bacterium
GACTCCACAGATAATATTCCAGGGGTCCCTGGAATTGGATTAAAAATTGCAGCAGAGTTAATCAATGAATATGAGACACTCGAGAATTTACTTGATAATGCAGAGAGCATCAAACAAACAAAAAGAAGAGAAAATTTAATTTCCCATGCCAATGACGCAAGAATATCTTATCAACTTGCACTTCTTAATTCTTCTACTCCTTTAGATTTAATTCTTGATGATTTGTCTTATCGGCAACTTGATCATGAAAAAATATTATCATTCTCGAAAGAAATGGAATTTTCAAATTTGGAAAAAAGAATTGATAGTTGGTTCTCAAACTCCGATAAAAATACTAACTTTGATAGATCTAATCCTCAAATTAAGAAAAACAACACTTCAAACATTTCCCCATTAATCCAATATATTGAAATTCGAGATCCTGATACATTCAACAATGTATTTAATAAGCTTATCGAGAGTAAAGAAATCTTCATAGATATACCAAGTGAGTATTCTGGTGAAATCTCATTAACTATAAATGGAGATAATATTTACTCAATTTTTCTAGATAAAGAAAAATCAGAAGAGAAAATCGTAGAAAATAACCTTTTCGAAAAAGTTAAATATATTTTGGAAGATCCAAGTATCAAAAAAATATTTTTTGATTACAAATCAGCCTTATACTTATTAGAAAGATATTCCCTTTCCATCAATGCCGCTGAAGATCTATCCTTACTTGCTTATGTTACCAATAATGGGAAAATAAAAAATGAATTGACTGCACTAGCTGCATTCTACAAAAATGAAATATCAATTTTTGAAGAGATTGAGAAAAAGATTATAAATAAAATTGAACTGACAAGTCACGAAAGAGTCTATTTAATTCATAAAATCTGGCATCATTTAACTATAAAAATACTTTCAGGTGGAGCCATTCAAGTTTATGAATTAATTGAAAAACCACTTATAAAAATACTCTTTGAGATTGAGAACAAAGGAATAAAAGTAGATAAATCAGTTTTAGATGAATTGTCCTTTAAATTTGGTACAAAAATTAAACAATTAGAAAAAAAAATATATATTTTATCCGGACAAGAATTTAATGTTGCAAGTCCCAAACAGCTCGGTGAAATTTTATTCGACAAGTTAGAGTTAAAGGGAGGAAAAAAGAATAAAAGTGGTGCTTGGGGAACGGGTATCGATATATTAGAAGATTTATCACTGCTCGGATATGAAATAGCTGATAACATAATTGAATGGCGACAACTGACTAAATTGAAAACCACTTACACTGATAGTATTCCAAATTTTATCAATAAGACAACTCAGCGTGTGCATACACAATTTTCTCAATCCTTAACTTCGACTGGAAGACTATCATCTTCAAGTCCTAATTTACAAAACATCCCAATCAGAACTTATGAGGGGAAACAAATACGCTCGGCATTTGTGGCAGACGATGATCATGTTTTTTTATCTGCTGATTATAGCCAAATTGAGCTACGTGTATTAGCTCACGTTGCTGAAATTGAGCAGTTGAGAAATACCTTCTTGAAAGATCTTGATATACATAAGATGACAGCAGCATCTATATTTAATATTGAGATAGAAGATGTAACTGAAGAGATGCGTTATCAGGCAAAATCAATAAATTTTGGAATTATTTATGGAATTTCTGCATTTGGACTTGCAAAACAATTAAAAATACCTCGACATGATGCAAAAAAATTTATTGATGATTATCTTTTAAGATTCCCAGGTATAAAACAATACATGGACAGAACTATAGATATGGTAAAAACAAATGAATATACAAGTACCATGTTTGGAAGACGATGTTATTTCCCAGACATCAACTCTCGTAACCACGCCATAAGGTCATTCAATGAAAGGGCTGCTATTAATGCCCCAATACAAGGGTCCGCAGCAGATATAATAAAAAGAGCTATGATCAAAATTTATGATGCAATAGAGTCACATAAATTAAAATCTAAAATGATTCTTCAAATACATGATGAATTAGTATTTGAGGTACCAATTGATGAAGTTGGAATAATGAAATCATTAGTAACAGAGAATATGGAAAACGCCACCAAACCATTGATGAATTTTAGCGTTCCATTAAAAATTGATATGAGTATATCAAATAGTTGGGATCAAGCTTGAAAACTAGATAATTGGACCTGATTTTATTATTTCAAGGTCAACATCACTCTCAAATTTTTTAAAATTTTCAGCAAACATGCTTACTAATTTTTTTGCTTGTGCATCGAAATCATCTTTATTTGACCATGTGTCTATTGGGTTTAAATAACTAGAGTCACCATTTATTGAAACAGGCACCATTAAATTAAAATACTCATCTTTCCTCATCTCAATATTATCAAGGTCGCCATTGATAGCAGCACTCAGTAAATTCCTTGTCAACTGAATTGGCATTCTTTGTCCAACTCCTGCTGGACCACCACTCCAACCTGTATTTATCAGCCAAGTTTGCACATTATGTTTTTCCATTTTTTCTTTTAACAGTCTCCCATAAACAATTGGGTGCCTAGGTAAAAATGGTGCAGCAAAACATGTTGAAAATGTTGCAGATGGGTCAACAACACCCCTTTCGGTCCCAGCAACTTTTGCCGTGTAACCAGATAAGAAGTGGTATACCGCTTGGTTTGAGTCTAATTTTGATATTGGTGGCATTACGCCAAAAGCGTCACATGTTAACATGATGATGGTTGATGGAATATCTGCCATTCCATCTTTTGATACATTATCGCCAACAAAAGCCATTGGGAAAGCTGCCCTGGTATTTTCTGTTAAGCTGCCATCATTAAAATTTAGTTCTCTTGTTTCGGTATCAACAATTACATTTTCAAGAACTGTTGTAAAACGACGAACAGCATCATAAATTTGCGGTTCTGCTTCTTTAGAGAGATTAATTGCTTTCGCATAGGAACCATCCTCAAAGTTAAACACCCCTTTATCTGTCCACCCATGTTCATCATCTCCAATTAATAATCTCTCAGGATCAGCAGATAATGTTGTTTTTCCTGTGCCTGACAAACCAAAAAAGATTGCAGTATTTCGACCTTTACTGTCACTATTTGCGGAACAATGCATTGGGAAGATCCCTTTAGGTGGCAATGTATAGTTAAAATAAGTGAATACAGATTTTTTGATTTCACCTGCATAGTAAGTGCCTGCAATTAATATTTTATTGTTTGTAAAATCACATGCAATTGTTGTATCAGTTCTCACGCCATATCTTTCAGGATCAGTTTTAAAAGACGGAAGATCAATTATTAACAAATCCTCAGAAAAATCTATTTGCTGAGACCTTTGAGGCAAGATGAGCAGATGCTGAATAAAAAGAGCTTGCCAAGCAAATTCTGTAATAATCCTGACTTTAATTCTTTCGTCAGGATCTGTTCCTGCGTGAAGGTCTTGAATAAAAAGATTTTTTCCTTTCATATGCTCAAGCATATCTTTCTCTAAAAGATCAAATTTACTCCTCTCAATCCTTGCATTATTTTCCCACCAGACATTATCTTCTGTATCTTGGTCAGCGATTACATGCTTATCTTTCGGCGATCTTCCTGTGTGTTTTCCAGTATCTACCGAGAAAGAACCATCCACCGTGAGTAAGCCTTCATTAAAATTCGAAGCCAGTTGTATAAGCTCTGCAGCCGTATTGTTTACATAAACATTTTTTGCTTCCTTTAGATAGCTTTTATAATCTATTGCACCCAAGGTTTTCTCCCATTTATTTTATTTCTATGAAAAATAATTATATAATTTAAATTAATATAAAGCTTATTTATGCTCAGTCAATCGAGTTAGAGAAAAATGCAAAAATTAATTTTATTAGATGATGATGAAAATATACTGTTCTCACTTAGTGTGATGTTAAAATCTCATGGTTACCATGTGAGTGCCTTCTCTGACGGGTTTGAGATGTTGGAATATATGAATAATAATAACAGTGATATTTTGATATTAGATATTAAAATGCCAAGAATAGATGGCCTAGAGGTTTTCAACTCTGTAAGAAAATTTTCAAATATACCTATTATTTTCCTAACATCAAAAGACAGCGAGGTAGACGAACTAATTGGATTGAGACTTGGAGCCGATGATTATATACGTAAACCATTCTCACAGAAACTACTGGTCGAACGCATAAAATCTGTTCTCAGGAGGTCAAATAGTCATGAAAATAAAAAAAACCACAAAGTTGTCACAAATTTAAAATATATTGAGCTAGATAAGGAAAGATTTATTTGTAAATGGCAGGATAAGATTATAAACCTCACCTCAACTGAATTTCTAATATTAGAGTCACTTATTAAAAGACCTGGATCAATTAGATCTCGAGACGATCTGATCAGTGACGCATTTAAAGAAGGATTCTCAAAAGAAGATCGAGTAATTGATAGCCACATAAAAAGAATTAGGCAAAAATTTATTTTAGTGGATCCAAACTTTAATTTGATAAAAACAATCTATGGTATTGGCTACAAGATACAATAAAAGGATCTAGAGTTAGCAATAATGAGAAAATTTAAAATTAATATTTTCAATCTACATTTATCTGCAAAAATAGTAATATTTAATCTTCTCGCGTTGGTATTATTGTTAATCGGCATTTTATATCTCAATCAGTTTAGAGAAGGCTTGATTGAGTCAAAGATTGAGTCATTAGCTGTACAAAGTGAGATAATATCTGCAACCATCTCAGCAAGTGCAACATCAAGTAAAGGGACGAACCTATTTATTTTTGATAAAAATATAGACGGAGGAGAAAGCTTCGATCAAAGAGTAATACAGTATAGAAACTATACTATAAACAAAAAATTACTCGAAAATATTATTGGGGAGTTAATAAATCCTGAAATGCTTAATGCAAAAATTTATGACTCTAACAACAATATTATTCATAATTCCAATGATTATTTTTACGGAAAAAATATTGACAAAGTATCACTGAGTCCAATTAAGGAAAGCTTTTTTAAAACATTTTATTCAAAATTTCTAAAAAAAATTGGATTCGATAGCATCAGTGATCTCAATTTTGAAACTGATTATAAGACCTTATCGAGAGCATTAAAGGCATCGAAAAATATTGTCGTAAATAAAAATGAAGTGGGGCAATCAGTAGTTCATGTTTCAATGCCAATCATAAAATATAAGGCAATTATCGGTTACCTAGTTCTTTCAACACAAAATAACGCCATTGATATGATTGTGTATCAAGAACGAATGTCTATCCTAAAGGTCTTTCTGATAGCATCCCTAATAACTATTATATTATCTATTATATTATCCAATACCATAGCAAAGCCAATGAGAGAACTTGCAATTGCAGCTGATAATGTTACCAGTAATTTGCAAGCAAGAGAAAATATTCCCGATTTCAGTAAAAGAAAAGACGAGATAGGAGATTTGTCAAATGCTCTAAGAAATATGACTTCAAGTTTATTTGAGAGAATAGATACCATTGAAAGATTCTCAGCTGATATAGCACATGAATTACGAAATCCATTAACATCATTAAGAAGTGCTATCGAAACATTCTCGGTCACTAAAAGAAAAAATGATCAGTCAAAATTAATCAACATAATTCAAGAAGATATAGATAGGATAGATAGGTTAATTGCAGATATTTCTGAAATATCTAAGCTTGATACAGCACTTACAATTGAACAAAGAGAGATAATAGATATTTATGAATGTTTAAACTCCCTAATTCAACAAGAGAACTACAGGCATAAATCAAATCAAATCAAATTGAATCATTTACAAAATGGCGTGAAATTTTATTCAAGAATAAACAAAAATAAATTTAATCAAGTTTTTATAAACTTATTTGATAATGCGCGATCTATCTTAAAAGATAATAGCGAAATTATTGTAAATATCAGCAATAATCTCGAATATGTTATAATTGATGTTGAAGACCAAGGCGGTGGAATTCATGGGACAAAGATTGATAGAGTTTTTGAAAGATTCTATAGTGATAGATTAGATAAATCACAAAATAAACATACTGGCCTTGGGCTCTCAATCGCCAAACAAATAATTGAGTCCCATGATGGAATAATATCAGTTGAAAACTATACAAAAAATGAAATTAAAGGCGCGCAATTTAAAATTCAAATCCCTAGGATCAAATAAATATAATATTTATACTTTTGCATAGTGATAATTTAGTGTATCAAATTAGACTAGATAAAGAATTTTTATAACTTTAACAATTACTCAATGATATTAAAATGTTTGATGATTTTATAGTAAAAGACATAACTCTTGCCGATTTCGGAAATAAAGAGATGGAATTAGCCAGAGTTGAAATGCCAGGTTTAATGGCATTAAGAAAAGAATATAAAGGTCAAAAACCCTTGGAAGGTGCAAGAATAGTTGGTTGCCTGCATATGACAATTCAAACTGCAGTTTTAATTGAGACACTTGTTGAATTAGGAGCAGAAGTCAGATGGGCTTCATGTAATATATTCTCAACACAAGACCATGCCGCAGCAGCAATAGCAAAAAAAAATATCCCTGTTTTTGCCTTCAAGAATGAATCTTTGGAGGAGTATTGGGAATTCGTTGACAGGATTTATCAGTGGCCTGATGATAATCCAAATATGATATTAGATGATGGTGGTGATGCAACAATATATATAATACTAGGTGCTAGATATGAGTCTGACAAATCTGTTCTTGATAATCCTCAAAATGAAGAAGAAGAAGTTCTATTTAAACAAATTATAAAAAGAGCAAAATTAAGTCCTAATTGGTTTACAGATATACAAAGTAAAATTATTGGTGTTACAGAGGAAACCACTACCGGAGTTAACAGACTGGTCATGATGGAAAATGAAGCTAGCCTTCCATTTTCTGCCATAAATGTAAATAATTCAGTAACAAAGTCAAAATTTGATAATTTATATGGGTGCAGAGAAAGTCTCATAGATGGGATAAGACGTGCGACTGATCTTATGATAGCGGGGAAAATAGCTGTTGTCGCCGGTTATGGTGATGTAGGAAAAGGATGTGCATCATCCCTTAAAGCCTCTGGAGCACGTGTTATTATTACCGAAATTGATCCAATATGCGCACTCCAAGCAGCGTTAGAAGGCTATGAAGTAAGAACCATGGATGAAATTTCATCAGAAGCTGATATTTTTGTTACTGCCACAGGCAATAAAGATATCATCACTTTGGAACATATGAGAAAAATGAAAAATATGGCAATAGTGTGTAATATTGGTCATTTTGATGCAGAAATACAGGTTTCAAAACTTAAAAATCTAAGATGGGAAAACATTAAACCTCAAGTTGATGAAATAGAATTTCCTGATGGAAAAAAAATTATCTTATTAGCTGAAGGAAGGCTTGTAAATCTTGGTTGTGCTACCGGACATCCTAGTTTTATAATGAGCGCTTCATTCACAAATCAAGTATTAGCACAAATAGAATTATTTAATAACAATGGTAAATACAGCAATAAAGTATATATGCTTCCTAAGAAACTTGATGAAAAAGTTGCGGAACTTCATCTAGAAAAACTCAACGTGCATCTTACAGTTCTAAATGAAGACCAAAGTAGTTATATTGGTGTGTCTAGTTCAGGTCCATTCAAACCAGATCATTATAGGTATTAAACACAATCCATTCAGTTATAAAATTTTTTAACCTTTAACTGATTAAATATTAATTTTATATAAAAACTTTGATAGACTTCTATTTATGGATGCTCTTCTGATATATTTTAGTACACCAATTAATGTATATTTCTTAATTCTAATATCATTTTCAACAGCTTCAATAATCATCATAGGCAGGGAAATCAAACCTATTCGTAATTATGTTTTAAAATTCAAAAATATAAATATGAACTCAATGTTGTTAAAATATACTAGAAGTCTAGAAAATAATCTATCAAGAGTATTGAGCGATGACGATATATACTCTTTCACTGAAATTATATGGGTAAAATTAGATAACAAATTAGTAGATATTAATTTAAATTATGTGAAGATTTTTAGGGATTATACTTATGAACAAATAATTAGTAATAATACAAATTTAATCTCCGCAGAAGAAGAGGTAATATTAAATAAAAATCCAACTCAATTAAAAAAAATTATAAGAGGCAAACAGGTTCTCCTTGAAATAATTAAAATAAAAAAAGAAAATTACGTTATATTTAAAGCAAAAAATATTACTTCCACAAATGATTTAGAACAATTATTTATTAAGCAGAATGAGACAAATCTGCAACTCATGAACCAACTCACTAATCCACTTATAATATATGATCAAAATAAATCCCCTATATTTTTTAATTCATCTTTCAAAAGTTTTTTCTCATTAGATGATGATACCTTGGGCAAAAAACCAAATGAATCAGAAATCTTGGAGATCCTTAGGCAAAAAAAACTTCTACCATATCAGGCAAACTTCCGAGAATGGAAAAAGCAACAACTAAATATCTATAATACATTAGAAAATAGAGAACAGTGGTGGTATCTCCAGGATGGCAGAACGCTTAGAGTGATCTCTCAAGCAAATCCAATGGGAGGTGTTACTCATATATATGAAAATTATACTGATAAATTAGCATTAGAGAATGAAACTGCACTTTTATTGTCCATTCAAGAGCAAACGATAAATAGTCTTTCAGAGGGAATTATATTGTTTGGGACAAACGGAAAAGTTAAATTACATAATCATCAATTCAATAAGATGTTTAAAATAGTTGACAATATTCAGGATCTGCATATTGAAAAATTACTTGAGGAAATTCTTAAGAAAGATCCTTCGTCAAAATTCAATGATATCTTAATTAATGTAGTTTCATCCGGGGTTAACAGAAAAGATCATAGTAATATTATGGAATTTAATAAAAATATTCTCCACTTTCAATCTTCCATATTACCTGATAGATCAATCCTATATACATTTACTGATATTACAGCTAGTCAAAATATAGAAAATGCATTAATTGAGAAAAATAAGGCACTTTCCGAGGCTGATTATATCAAAACTAATTTTCTAAATAACATATCACATGAACTTAGAGCCCCACTTCAAAATATAATTGGATTTTCAGATATTCTTGAAGCAAGATTATCCAATATTAATAAAGATCAGAATATTATTGATTATATAAATGATATAAAAAGGTCTGGAAGGGAATTACATCATCAAATAAACCAAATTCTTGAGTTAACAGATCTTGAGTCAAATGGAATGAAACACAATCAGATTGGATACAGCGCTGATAATCTATCAGAGTTACTTCAAAGTGAACTAAATAAACTAAATTTTTTAGATAAGAAATTTATAATTAAAATACATAAAGACTATAAAGATGAAGCGGCAAAAAAACACAGCATAAATTCAGGTTTTTTTAAAGTGTTCAATCAGCTTATAAAAATAATTGATAAAAACCTTGTTATGGATGGTGATTCAGAATACGAGATAATTATGTCAAAAATAACAGACCATGAATTTGATCAATATATATTTAATATCTCTAACACAGAACCAATAAATTCACAGCATATACAGTCTTATTTAGTCATGGATGATATATACTCTCCAGGGAGTATAGAGAAAACTATTTTAGAGAAATATTCTCAAATTCTTGGATATCAAATAGATTTATCATCAGAATTTAATGAATTCAATATCAAAGTCCCAATAGTTACTCATGAAAGCTGAAATACATAAAGCATGCTCACTTAATGAGTTGGCTGCTTTCGTAAGATATCTTGCCCCAATTTTAGAAAAAGGGACTTTATTGGCATTAAATGGCGAAATTGGTTCTGGGAAAACCACATTGTCGAAGTACTTGATTAATTATCTCACGTCAACCAGAATTGAAGAAATTAGTAGCCCTACGTTTAATTTATATCAAACTTACTCAAATCAAGATCTAATTATATCTCATTATGATTTTTATAGGATTGATACCCCACATGAACTTGAAGAATTAGACATAAGTGATTCTATTAAGAATAATGTGACAATTATTGAGTGGGCAAATAAATTTCCATCAGTTTTGCCAAAAGATCACATTGAAATACAAATAATAAATAAATCAGATAAAAGAGATTACAAAATATTTTTTCATGGAAAATATGAAAAAGTTATTTTAGCTCATAAAAATAGATTAAATTTTCTATCAAATTCAGGTCTCAACAATAGAAAAATTACTAATATGAAGGGAGATGCATCGAAAAGGAAATATTTTAGAGTTAATGATGGTGTCAAGAATTTTGTTCTCATGGATGCTTCTGAAGAGATTAGAAAAAAGACAAAAACAACCAAGTCCATAAAGGACTTCATTATTATTGATAAATATCTTGATAATATTGGTTTAAGAGTACCTAAGATTTATGGATATGATATTAAAAACCAACTTATTCTAGAAGAAGATCTTGGTCTTACGACATATAATGAGTTATATTTAAAACTTAACTTTGAGAAACTCATTACTCCAGCTATAGAGTCATTACTGATATTAGTGCATTCTAACTATACAAATATAAATGATCTAAATGGCAATGCCATTGAGCCAAATAAATTTGATAAAAAAATATTTATTCATGAAGCTGAACTATTCATTGATTATTATTGGCCTTATGCCAGAAGCTCTATCTGTCCAGAAGAGAAGAAGTATGAATTTTTGTCTATTATAGAAAAAATGTTTTCAGATCTATCTCCAGACAGAACGCTTATATTAAGAGATTATCACTCACCAAATCTCCATTACCTAGAAAATGAAAAAGGTCATAGGAAGTGTGCTCTAATTGATTTTCAGGATGCCCTCCTAGGTCACCCACTATACGATTTAGTATCTCTGGCACAAGATGCCCGGGTTACTATCAGTGAAGTGAAAGAAAAATATATTATTGATGCTTTTAAACAAAAATTTCTCTTTAAGAATTTTCAATTTGGCAATTCATCATTTAATGAACAATACCAAATATTAGCAACACAAAGATCACTGAAAATATTGGGTATTTTTGCAAGACTCTCTTTGTTGGAGGGTAAAAATAATTATATAATACATATGCCAAGAATTATTAATTACATAAGACGTTCAATGAATTGTAGTTTGTTGGATAATTTAACCAAATGGCTCAAAGTTAATTTTAAGGATACATTTGATGTTTAGATCCTTCTTCCCAATGCCAAAAATTTTTTTTCCAGCTGCATTAGCATGGATAATATTTGTAACAATTATTTGGTTCTGGATTGGTAATGATATTGCTTCTTTTGTTGGATTAGCCATTGAAGAAACTGATGAGCCAATTATTGGGCTTGGATTTTTTCTAACGAAAAAATTTATTTGGTTTTATATTTATTACATATTATCAACCCTAATCTTTTCACTATTCTGGTTCAAATTTGCACCACACCCATGGCAATACTGGTCAATATTAGGATCATCGCTTATAATATTTTCTACCTATTTTGGTGTCCAGGTCATGGTTGCAATCAATAACTGGAGAAGACCCTTCTTTGACTCAATTCAGGATGCGCTTGGGGGTGAGGCACAAGTACTTTCATCAGATTTATATTACTTAATGATAGTTTTTGCACAAATTGCCTTTGTTTCATTAGCTGTTTTTGTATTAACAAGATTTTTTGTCAGCCACTACATCTTCAGATGGCGTACAGCAATGAATTTTTATTATACAGGTCAATGGCAAAAATTAAGGACTATTGAAGGTGCAGCTCAAAGGGTACAAGAAGATACCATGAGATTTGCTGCAATAATGGAAGGTCTTGGTGTTTCAATAATCGACTCAGTCATGACGTTGATAGCTTTTCTACCTGTATTATTATCATTATCTGAATATGTTACTATTTTACCTCTGATCGGAGAAATACCAGCTCCTTTGGTCAATGCAGCAATTTTTTGGTCTATATTTGGGACAATCTTTCTGGCCATAGTAGGAATTAAATTACCTGGGTTGGAGTTCAGAAATCAGAGAGTTGAGGCTTCTCTCCGAAAAGAATTAGTATATGGTGAAGATGATGCCAATAGAGCAACTCCTCAATCAATAGGTGAACTATTTAACAATGTGAGAAAAAATTATTTCCGCCTTTATTTTCACTATCTATATTTTAATGTTGCAAGACGTTTTTATTTGCAAGCAGATAATATTTTTTCATACCTTATATTGATTCCTACGATAGTAGCTGGGAAAATTACATTTGGGATCTTACAACAAATACTTACAGCTTTTGGTCAAGTTTCAAATTCATTTCAGTAT
>JADHLM010000032.1 GCA_016780665.1 Hyphomicrobiales bacterium
AATTTCTTCTATTCTTTTTACATATTTAATAGCATTTTCGGGCAAATTATTTATGTTGTTCACACCTGAAGTATCACAAAGCCAACCATCATGTTCTTCGTAAATAGGTATAATTTTTTTTTGGAGTGTTTCTGATAATGGAAGATAATCAATTTTTTTCCCATCAAGCTCATATCCAATACAAATACTGATTTTTTCAAAACCATCAAGCACGTCAAGTTTTGTCAGAGCAATGGTATCAATCCCTGATATTTGAACAGTTTGACGCACCAACACCCCATCAAACCAACCACATCTTCTTTCTCGTCCCGTAACAGTTCCAAATTCTTTTCCAATATCACATAATTTTTCACCGATATCATCAAATAATTCTGTTGGGAATGGACCACTTCCAACCCTGGTTGTGTATGCTTTTGTGATACCAATTATATGATCTAAATATTTTGGACCAACTCCGCTTCCTATGGACGCCTGACCTGGCATTGTATTCGATGATGTCACAAATGGATATGTACCAAAATCTACATCAAGTAGCAGACCTTGGGCACCTTCAAATAATATTTTTTTATTATCGATCTTTGCTTGATTAAGAATTCGCCATGTATTGGCCATAAAAGGTAAAATCTCTTCTTTTATGCCATCGAGATATCTATGAATATCTTCTATTTTCATATCACTAAGGCCATACGCCCTTCTGAGTATATTATGGTGTTCTATGATCCTCTCAATTTTGCTATCAATATTTTCAAAATCATCAAGATCGATAAGTTTAATCGATCTTCTTGCTACCTTATCTTCATAAGCAGGACCAATACCCCTTCCTGTTGTACCAATTTTTGATTTTCCAGCATTCTCTTCTCGCGCCAAATCTAGTTCTTTATGTAGTGGTAATATAATTGATACATTTTCAGCAATTTTAAGATTATTAGGTGTTACTTGAACTCCTAGTTTTGATAGATATTCTATTTCTGATAGGAGCGCGTTTGGATCAAGGACGACTCCATTTCCAATAATTGTCAATTTATCCTTTCGAACAATACCAGAAGGAAGTAGTGATAACTTTATGGTTTGGTCATCAATAACCAGAGTATGACCAGCATTGTGTCCGCCCTGAAATCTGACAATCAAATCAGCTTTTTCAGAAAGAGAGTCAACAATCTTTCCCTTACCTTCGTCACCCCATTGAGTGCCAACAATTACTACACTTGTCATATTATTTATATAAAGTTTAGTTTTTTAACTTGAACAATATCATCAATACTATTTAGGCTATCAAGAACTGAATCATCTAGCGGTGAGTCAACTTCAATTAGCTCAATAACACTACCACCAATTTTATCTCTCCCTAAATTGAAATTAGCAATATTAACACCTTGTGAGCCAAGACATTGACCAATCTTTCCAACAAGCCCAGGCATATCATTATTTGTGATATAGATCATATTTCTAGCAAATTTCGCTTCCATATCAATTCCTTTAACTTGGATAAGCCTTGCACTTCCATCTGAGAAAACAGCTCCTGCTACAGAACGCTCTTGCCTTTCAGACTCAACAATTAATCTAATGTATGATCCGTATACACCGCCACTTGCTTTTTTAATTTGTTCAATATTCAAACCTCGTTGTTTGGCAATAGACATAGAATTGACCATATTAATATCTTCTAATAGAGGTTTCAATAACCCAGCTACTAGTGTTGAAGTGAGTGTGTCAATGTTCATTTCAGCGATTGTTCCAACATATTCAATTTTAATATTCTTAATGGCGGTTTCTGTTATCTGTCCAGCAAATGACCCTAGTCTGTTTGCAAGGACGAGATAGGGCTCCATCGATGCAGCATCTTCGGCTGATACAGATGGAAAATTTATTGCATTTGTAATAGCACCGGTTAGAAGAAAATCACTCATTTGTTCTGCAATCTGTACTGCGACTTTTTCCTGAGCCTCCACGGTAGATGCGCCAAGATGCGGAGTACATATAACATTTTCAAAATTGAATAATGGATTATGCCTTGCTGGTTCTTCTACATATACATCGATTGCAGCTCCAGCAATTTTCCTATTTTTCAAGGCTTCTAAAAGTGCTGACTCGTCAATCAAACCGCCTCGGGCACAATTTATAATCCTAACTGAGTCTTTCATAAGACTTATACTCTTGTCATTTATAATATTCTTTGTCTTTTCAGTTAATGGTGTATGTATTGTTATGAAGTCTGAACTCTTAAATAGCACGTCTAATTCAACTTTATCTATACCCATCGACTCTGCGCGCTCATCAGTCAGAAATGGATCATAACCCAATACTTTCATTCTAAGACCTTTTGCACGGTCTATTACAATTGTACCAATATTTCCGCAACCAATCACACCAAGCGTCTTACCAGTTAATTCTACGCCCATGAACCGCGACTTTTCCCATAAACTCGATTTTGTTGATTTATCTGCTTCAGGTATCTGTCGTGCAAGCGACATCATCATTGTGATTGCATGTTCCGCCGTTGTTACTGAGTTACCAAAAGGTGTATTCATAACAATTACACCATTTGAAGTAGCAGTCTCGATATCAACATTGTCAACACCAATCCCTGCTCTACCGACAACCTTAAGTTTTTTAGCATTATCTAAGATCTTCTCTGTAACCTTTGTAGCTGATCTTATAGCTAAGCCATCATAATTTTTAATAATCTCGTATAATTTTTCTTTATCTTTACCAACATCAGGGAGATAGTCGACTTCAATTCCTCTATCTTTAAAAATCTTAACAGACTCTTCACTGAGCTTGTCTGAAACAAGTACTTTTGGCATTATGAAAATCCTTATAAATTAATTATTGTTTTTGAATTATTGAAAAATAAGCCCACTCGATCCATTCAAGTAATATAGATACATCTTGGGGTTCTACTGTGGCACCGACCCAAATTCTTAATCCTGGAGGAGCATCTCTGTATGCACCAATGTCATATCCAATTTGTTCTTCTTCCAGAATTTTTTGTATATCTTTTGATAGTGCTGCAGTGTCTAAATCATCTCCATCTGGGCTTTTTGATGCAAATTCAAGACACACTGATGTGTTCGAAATTGTCTCTTTGTCTTGTGCTAAAAAAGATATCCAATTATTTTTCTCAACCCATTGTGAAATAATATCTAAATTAGAATTGGCAATTTCTATTAACTTCTTCAATCCACCGCTTTTCTTTGCCCATTCAAGTGCTGACACATAATCAGCAACACACATAAGAGATGGTGTGTTAATAGTAGAGCCAGTAAATATACTTTCATCTACTTTACCAGATTTTTTTATTCTAAATATTTTTGGCATTGGCCAATCTGGATTATAAGTATTTATTCTATCTATCGCACGTGGTGACAAGATTATCATCCCATGCTGAGCTTCCCCTCCAAGAACTTTTTGCCAAGAAAAAGTTGTAACATCTAATTTGCTCCAATCGACATTTTGAGCAAACAACCCAGACGTTGCATCACAGAGAGTTAATCCTTCTCTATTGTTATCTATCCAGTTTAGATCTGGAACCTTTACTCCTGAAGTTGTCCCATTGAGAGTAAAAACAATATCATTTTTTGGGTTTGCTTTAGATAAATCAGGTAAAAAACCATATTCTGCTTCAATTTTATTCACATTTGACAAATTTAATTGATTAATAATATCGGTTACCCAACCCTTGCCGAATGACTCCCATGCGAATACATCTATCGGCCTTGAACCTAATAAATTCCACATTGCGAGTTCAAATGCACCTGTATCAGATGCAGGGACAATTGCTACTTTATAATCCTTTGGCAGTTCAAGTAATTCGGCTGTAAGGTTAATTGAATACTCTATGAAGTTTTTTGGCTGCTTTGCCCTGTGAGACCTACCAAGAATCGTAGTGTCTAGATTATTTATATCCCATCCAGGATATTTGGCACATGGCCCTGATGAGAACAGAGCTCTATTAGTTTTAATTTTTGGTTTCTGTATCATTATTCTATCCCTTCCAGATAGGCGACTCTCGTTGGGGAGAGTTGTCCCACTTTTTTTTTACTTCATAAAATGGAATAGATCAAATACAAAATAAATTAAATTGACTTATGTAGTATTGACGCATATGCATTAATGCACAAATAAATTTATACAATTAAAAAAATGAAAAATCCTGTACTTCTCCACTGGTTCTACCTATCCTTACTTGTAATTTTTTGGGGATCAACTTTTGCTCTTACAAAATATGCATTAGATGTATTTAGCCCATTATGGATTGTGGCGATGAGACTAACCATAGGTTTCTTAATAATCTATTCCATATTAAGGATAAGAGGTGAGTATCTACCTCGTGGTTATATAAATTGGCTGTGGCTGGTTTTGGTAGGTATGACCGCATTCTTACCATTCTATCTGATTTGTTGGGGGACAATCTATCTTGACACAAACATAAGTGGAATTTTATTTGGTATCGGACCACTATTTACTGTAATGGCTGCTCATTTCCTTGTTCCAAATGAAAAATTAAATTTGATTAAATTCTTAGGAATCATTTTCGGCTTTTTGGGACTTTATGTTTTATTGTTTAAAGATATAGAAAATTCAAGTTCATCATCGTCTTATTCATCCCTTCTTCCTCAAATAGCAATACTACTAGCGGCAATTGGATATTCCATTCAGAATATCGCAGTCAATTTAATGCCCAATATTTCATTAATGCAGAAAACCTCAGGAAGCTTTCTCATCGGCTCTCTCTTTGCCTTAATTGTTGCTATATCAAGTGAAGGAATACCAGACATTTTAATTACTGATATATCCTTTATATCTGTTTTAATTATGGGAATATTTTCAACGGCTATGGCAAGTATGGTAATGTTTAATTTGACTAAAATTGCAGGGCCAACATTTGTGTCCCTTACACATTATATATTACCCGTATATGTTGTTGTGCTTGGAACCTTACTGCTAAATGAAAGTATAACGATTGCACAAATAACGGGGATGATTATTATTTTAT
This sequence comes from Hyphomicrobiales bacterium, assembly GCA_016780665.1. Taxonomy (GTDB): domain Bacteria; phylum Pseudomonadota; class Alphaproteobacteria; order Rhizobiales; family TMED25; genus TMED25. The sequence continues at coordinate 4,997 of JADHLM010000032.1, forward strand.
TTGGAATTATTGTGACACGTTACGGATCAAGATTAAAGAAAAATTAGTTCAGTAATTCGTTAAGGCTCGTTGTGATTTCAGTCAGAGTTTGATCCAATAATTTTTTATCTTTAGACTCAACCATAACCCTTACTAAGGGTTCTGTGCCAGACAATCTTATAAGAACCCTACCTTTATCTCCAATCTTTCGTTGATGCTTTTCTGATAAGTCTCTTAATTGAATAATGTCTGGAGCCTGATCCTCTTTTATAATGAAGTTCTTCTGAATCTGTGGATAGGGATCAATTAACTTTGCAAGATCACTAATCTTTTGTCTATTTTTTTTCATTATTGCAAGTATATGCAGTGCTGCAAGAATACCATCACCAGTTGTTGAATAGTCACTCAATATGATATGTCCAGATTTCTCACCACCCACATTAAATCCATTCTTTCTCATATACTGTGATACATACCTATCACCAACCATTGTTCTATGCAGTTCAATACTTTGACTGCTCAAATAATCTTCCAAACCAATATTTGATAAGATGGTTGCCACAACACTGTTTTTCTTTAACTTCTTTGTTTCCTGCCATTCCTTTGCAATAATTGCTAATATGGTATCTCCATCAACAATTTCACCATTTTCGTCTATGACGATAATTCTATCAGCATCACCGTCTAGCGCAATTCCAATATCAGCCTTATTTTTTACAACGGTATCAATAATATTTTCAAGTGATGTTGAACCATAATCTTGATTTATATTTTGTCCGTTAGGTGTATCCCCAATTGATATCACATTTGCACCTAATTCCCATAGAGTCAGAGGCGCTACCTTATAACCCGCTCCATTTGCACTATCAATTACAATATCCATTCCATCCAGAGTTAGTTCTTTACTAAGAGTTCCTTTTATATACTCAATATATCTTGCCTGTGCATCATCAATTCTTTTGGCTTTACCTATTTTAATTTTACCTAAATCATAATTATCTAGATTTTGGATTATTTTTTCAATTTCTGATTCATTTTCATCGCTAAGTTTATAACCATCAGGGCCAAAAATTTTAATACCATTATATTCGTAGGTATTATGAGATGCTGATATCATTATACCCAGATCTGCTCTCATTGATTTCATCATCATAGCTATTGATGGAGTTGGCATCGGCCCGAGTAAAAAAACATCTAGACCTACAGAAGTGAGTCCTGAAGTAATTGCTGACTCTAACATATAACCAGATAATCTTGTATCTTTTGCAATCACTACCCTCTTGGCTTTTTTATTTACGGAAACATATAATCCTGTAGCTGCACCAATCTTTAGAGCTATATCAGCAGTCATTGGAGGAAGGTTTGCGATACCTCTAATACCATCTGTGCCAAAATATTTTCTGTTTGTCATGATAGCCTGTGAATTTGAACTTATTTTCTAAAAGATCAAGGCTGAGTTTGAGGCTTCATCTTTCCTGTCTTTTTGATTTTATCTACAGGTTCATTTTTTCCTTTCTTGGATGGTATAGCTGATGCATCTGTTGGGGGTTCCTCTGACCCCAAATCTTCTGACCTATCAGGGTTTTTACCATTCAGTAGATCTAAAATTTCGTTACCACTTAGAGTTTCATACTCGAGCAGACCTTCTGCAATAATCTCAAGTTGATCTTTAAATTCTATTACAATTTCTGTAGCTGTCTTGTGACCTTGATCAACAAGCTTATGTATTTCTGAATCTACGATCTTTTGGGTTTCTTCGGATAAATTTTGGGTTCTAGCAACTGAATAACCTAAAAATACTTCGTCCTCATTATTACCATAAGCGAGAGGTCCCAAAATATCACTCATACCAAACTGAGTTACCATGGCTCTTGCTAAATTTGTAGCCATTTTTATATCAGATTGTGCGCCTGATGTAACTTTATCATCACCAAAAATTAATTCCTCAGCAGCTCTCCCTCCCATAGCAACAGCTAGATCCGCTTTCATTTTTTCTCTGGTCATAGAAAGTTGATCACGCTCAGGTAACCTCATTACCATACCTAAAGCTCTTCCACGTGGTATGATTGTCGCTTTATGGATTGGATCTGATGCCTTTTGTTTGATGGTTACTAAAGCATGACCAGCTTCATGATATGCCGTTAATTTTTTCTCATCATCAGACATTACCAGAGTCCTTCTCTCTGATCCCATCATTACTTTGTCTTTTGCATCTTCGAATTCTGTCTGTGTTATTACTCTTTTACCTCTTCTTGCTGCCAATAGCGCAGCTTCATTAACAAGATTTGCAAGATCAGCTCCAGAAAAGCCTGGCGTACCTCTAGCGATAACTTTCAGGTCTATCTCCTCTGATAATTTTACTTTTCTTACATGAACCTTCAATATTTTTTCACGACCAATAATGTCTGGATTTGGAACAACTACCTGTCTATCAAATCTACCTGGTCTAAGTAGAGCAGGATCAAGAACATCTGGTCTGTTCGTTGCTGCAATTAATATAATACCTTCATTTTCTTCGAAACCATCCATTTCAACTAGCAATTGATTTAAGGTTTGCTCTCTTTCGTCATTTCCACCGCCAAGGCCTGCTCCTCGATGTCTTCCCACTGCATCTATTTCATCAATGAAGATTATACATGGAGCGCTTCTTTTAGCCTGTTCAAACATATCTCTGACTCTGCTTGCACCGACACCCACAAACATTTCAACAAAATCTGAACCAGATATTGTAAAAAATGGCACACCCGCTTCCCCAGCTATTGCTCTTGCTAATAGCGTTTTTCCAGTCCCAGGAGGTCCAACAAGCAATGCTCCTTTCGGAATCTTTCCCCCTAAGTACTGAAACTTTCTTGGGTCTTTTAGAAACTCTACTATTTCTTCTAAATCTTCTTTTGCCTCATCAATTCCAGCTACATCAGCAAATGTCACTTTTCCTTTTTTTTCATTTAATAATTTTGCTTTGGATTTTCCAAATCCCATTGCTCCACGGCCACCACCTTGCATTTGTTTAAGAAAAAATACCCAAACAGCAATTAGGAGCAACATTGGAAACCATGAAACAAAAATAGAGAATAATGCACTTTGTTTAATTGGCTGCACATTGATAATGACACCTTGGTCATTTAGTCTATCAATAAATTGTGGGTCATCAGGTGTATATGAGTGAAACCTAGATCCATCATTAAATGATCCTCGGATCTCATCACCGGTTATGACAACATCTCTTACATTTCCTCCAGAAACTTCTGATATAAGTGTTGTATAGCTTATTTCAGTAACACCTCTTGTTTCACTAGAGGTTTGAAACACATTGTATAATGCCATCATGAGCAAGCCGATGACCAACCAAATTATTATATTCTTTAAACCACCCAATTTAATATCCTTTGCATAAAAACTACACTAATTTATTCTTCTCTTGCAGCTTGAATTTAACGTCTAAATATCCACTATTATATATATTGTGTATGTTAGGCATTAATACAAGCTTATCTTTTATAAATCCACCAGGTAGTGTGTTCAAGACATACATTGGAATATTTGCGTAAATAGTATTTTCGCATAGATATTTTAATTCTTTGGATCTACCTAAATTTTTTATGGTTATAAAATCTTCATTAAACGACTTCAAACAAATTTTAAATCTATTATCCCAAAAATGATAATCGCCAACCTTCAGATTAAAACACTCAATATCCCTATTCTCTCTTGTGATGTGTATCATATTTTTCTTTGTGTATATGACACAACCATTTATGGTCTTCGGCTTTCTTGTTTGGATTACTTCAGAACAGACTCTCTCTAATGATTGAAGGGACACCCTTTTACCGTTAACATAAATTAAAGACTTTTCGAAAACCTTAATGATAATTTCATGGGGATATGCTCTCAAGATATCATAATCCAATGACACATAACCAAGATTATCAAAATGTAAAACTTCACGAAGGGCCTTATCTGTAACATTACTTATTACTTCATGAGCCCTTCCCAATCTATTTAATGTCAACTGAAGCTTTTCTTTGCTTATATTAAGTTTTTCCAGAGTTGATATGTTATTTCTAATTTGTATTCTTTCATACTTCTCATCATTGTTTGTGGGATCATCAATCCATCCAATGTTTTGTGAAACTAAAATTTTTGTTGTTTGATCTCTGGTTACTTTTAGCAATGGTCTAAATAAATTTATTCCATCTAAGTTACGACTTGTTTGTATGGATTTCAAACCCTCTAATCCACTCCCTTTTGCAAGCCTCATCAAAAATGTCTCAATGTTATCATCTAATGTGTGACCTGTGATTAAAGTATCAATTCTAGTTTCCTTTAAATAATTTATCATTAGCTCGTATCTTGCATTTCTTGCCTTCTCTTGTATCGAGGTTTTTATATTACCATGATGCCAAATAAGTATCTTATGATGAAAACCATATCCCTCAGCAATCAATGAGACCTCAGCACATTCTTCATTTGACTCTTCTCTTAGCTGATGATTGACAGTTAAAACAACAATGTCCTTTTTAAATTTATTATTTTTTAGCCATTTATTGATTAAGAACATCAATGCTAAACTATCTCTACCACCTGAAACAGCTAGCGCCATTCTATTAATATCTACTAATGGTGAGAATAAGTCATTAATTTGATGATCTGATAGGGGTAATTTATCTTTAAGATTCATAATTATTAGTTAAGCAATAGATGCCAATCCACATTTTTTATGGCAAAATAATATATGAATGTTTTTCAAATATCTAGTAGGAAATCAAATCAATTATCTGCAATTACAACAGATACCGCTCTCCTATTTTGAGACCAACACGCTTCAGATGAGCATGCTGCCACAGGTCTTTCTTTACCGTATGATATAGTTTCAATCCTGTCACTACCTATTCCAAGACTTTCAAGATAAGAAACAGCCGCTTCAGCTCTTTTTGCGCTTAAAGCCAGATTGTACTCTCTTGTTCCTCTCTCATCAGCGTGACCTTCAATTATAATATCAATTTCAGGGTATAATTCTAACCAAGAAGCTTGTCTCTCAAGTATTGCCTTTGCATCATCATCTAAACTAGTAGAGTTTGTCACAAAAAATACTCTGTCACCAACATTAACTGTGAAGTCCTGGGATGATCCAGGTATTGCATTGGATACTATGTCAGCTTCATTATCATTTCCACCACCAAACAAGACTTGCTCGATCTTTTGCCTTGATGCACATCCTGTTAGGATAAAAATTAATAAAAAAGTCACGGAAAGATTGAGTGCTTTTTTATATGTCATTGTTTATTCCCCTTTAAATATAGAATCTCACTTTAACTTTAACACTTAAATGTTAACAAATGATGTAATATTTAGTTCAGCAGATTTGACCATGAAGGATCTGATGCAAACCCGGGTGTATCTATTAATTTTTCATTATATCCTGTTATGTCAACGGAATATATCATAGAACCACCGCTCTCACCTGGTGACTCTCTAAAAAACATTAAGACCCTGCCGTTGGGAGACCAAGTTGGACCTTCATTATGGAAACCATCAGTAATTATTCTTTCTCCACTCCCATCAGCAAACATTACACCAATCATAAATCTTCCCTTTGATATCTTCGTAAAGGCTATGTAGTCCCCTCTTGGAGACCATACCGGCGTAGAGTAGCTTCCGGTTCCATAACTAATTCTTCTCACATTATTTCCATTTGCATCCATCACATATAATTGCTGTGTACCAGATTTATCTGATTCAAATACAATATTTTTTGCATCAGGGGAGTAACTCGGTGCCGTGTTTATGTCGGGTGTATTAGTAAGTCTTCTTCTTTCAAAATTACTTAAATTCATTTCAAAAATATTAGAGCCAACGCCTTCTTGCAGGCTCATAATAATCTTCTTCCCATCAGGGGAAAATCTTGGAGCAAATGTCATACCAGGAAATGAACCAACCACATATGTCTGTTTTGATTCAAGGTTATAGATATATACCTGAGGTTGACCATTTCTGTATGAAAGATATACAAGATCTTCTGAATTCGGACTAAATCTGGGCGTTAATACAAGATCATTGCCTGTTGTTAATAGTCGTGGATTAAATCCATCTTGATCCATAATTGCTAATCTCTTTATTCTATTTGTCTTTGGACCGCTTTCTGCAATAAAAGCAACTTTCGTATCAAAATACCCCTTTTCGCCAGTTAGCCTTGTGTAAACTGTGTCTGCAATTACATGAGCTAAACTTCTCCATTTATTTCTTGAAGTTGTTAATGTTTGTTCAACAAGTGCCTTCTCCGCTACAACATCCCAAAGTCTGTAATCAATACTCACTATATCATTATCTCTATATGATAATTCAGCAGACAATAAAGTCTCAGCGTTAATCACCCGCCAGGAATTAAAATTTGGTTTTTGACTTATTGAGCTAAGATTTTCCAAAAATGCTTTGGGATTTATTGGGTAAAATAACCCCGAACCAGCAAGGTCACTTGCAATTACACGAGATATATCAAATCCAAGATCTTTTTCCAAACCCTGTTTATCAATTACTGATGGAATTGCAATTGGAAGTGGTTTTAAATTACCATCATTGACATTAATTTCTAGAGCTGCTTGCGGAAATCTAATTTGGAATAATAATATAGCTATAACAGTCAATATATATCTGATTTTAATTCTCATATCATCCACCCATCATATTTCTTGGATCAAATGTAAATTTAATTTCTTTCCATAAATCATATTTATCGATTGGTAGCTTATAAGGCTCACATTGCTTAACGGCTCTAACGGCTGCCTCAATCGCAATTTTACTCACATCATTTGTTGATCTCGTAATTGGTTCTACATTCAAAATTTTTCCATCCTTAGCTAGTGAAATCTGTACCTGTACTCTTTGATTTGCTGCTCCTCTGACGCCTATTGGAGGATTCCAGCACATTTCTATCTGTCTTTTCATATTTAGAATATCTCCCGATGATATTGTGTCTGCTTTTTTAGAAATTTCCTTTTTTTCTGGTACATTTTCTATAACTTCTCCAATATTCCTATCATCAGGAAACTTATCAAGAAGCGCGGTAACTTCTTTACTTTCCTCTTCTTTCTCATCGTATTCTAAATTAGTTAATAATTTATCATTCAATTTACTTAATTCGGGTTTTGCACTTGGGGTAGCAAAAATCTCTGATATTTCTTCTTCTGGTTCTTCATCAGAAAGAATAGTTGACTCTTTCTCAATTTGTTGATCAATCTTCATATTATT
>JADHLM010000001.1 GCA_016780665.1 Hyphomicrobiales bacterium
AAAACTGCTCCATGGATTTGATATAATTAAATGAAAAAATATTCAAAAAATTAGTCCTAGCATTAGTGATAACAAAACAATAAGTGATATATTCCTTCTTAATTCGAGATACCATCGATTCATTTTTTCTATCAATAGATACGCATAATCGATCCATAACAAAATAGTAAAGGCTACGAGGAAAATACTTTTAAAGTAGAACTGAAATATATATGCAAACCAAATACCCAGAATAATTACATTTGATAATATTAAAACATTTACTTTGTTATCATTATTCAATGACTGGCCCCAGTGAGAACCAGAAATAAAAGAAATTATCAATAATGAATATATATCTATAGAATTTGATATGATCTGCTCATAATTTTTTGGATAATCAAATATTGAATTTATCGCATAAATTATGAAAGGAATACCGCCAGAGTATGTAAGTAAGTATATTAATCTCTTTCTATTAACCACCATGAATTATCCTAAATCGTAGTGTTATTCTCTATGAATTCATTTGCCTTACTAACTATATTATCACGTCTGGAAGTGTCCATTTTATCGTATGATGAAACCATCAAAGACAGTCTTGGATTCTTTGAAAAAAAATCTCGATGTTTATTAATAAAACGCCAATATAGTCCATCCATCACTTCACACCAGTCACCCTTCTTGAAGTCCATCATTTTAAGTACGTAATTTGAACCACAAATGTATGGCTTTGTTGCAAAAATACCACCATCACTAAACAAACCCATTCCATATACATTGGGACCCATAACCCAATCAGATGAATCGACAAAAGCCTCCATAAACCAATTGTGAACTTCAGTGGGTTTTATCTCACATAGATTCATAATATTGGATAAGATCATCAACCTTTCTATATGATGCGACCATCCCTCACTAAAAGCATTTTTTATAGCATGATCCAGTGGATCTAAACCTGTATTTGCAGAATACCATGAAGATTTCATTGATCGATTATGCTGAAAGAAATTCCTATTTTCGAAGTCATTACTAAAATTCTGATAAATTCCTCTTATAAATTCTCGCCAACCAATAATTTGACGAATAAATCCTTCAAGTGAATTGATCTTAATTTCATGCTTCAAAGCAAAATCCATAGTCCTATCAATGATTTTAGTAGGGGTTATTAATCCTAGATTCATATATGTACTGAGAGTACTATGAAACAAAATATTATCTCTCTGGGTGACTGCATCTTCATAATCACCAAAATTATTTAACTTATTAAGTAAGAAAAAATCAAATATAGTCTCAACTTCATCTTCTGTTGTAGCAAACTTAAAGTTATTTGTGCTACCATGATGGTCAGAAAATCTTTGTTCAACAAATTGCTTTAAATCGTTAGTATGTTTTGTGATTAATATTTCTGGATATTTGGGTATCTCAACACTTGCTGGAATTTTTTTTCTATTTTCACTATCAAAACTCCATTTACCACCGATAGGCTTTGAATCCCTATCAATGAGTAGATTCATTTTAATCCTTACTATCTTATAAAAAGATGCCATCTGAGGTCTATTCTTTGATAAAAAATCTTTAAAATCACTTCGTGTATTTAGAAACATCGGAGAAGTGATTTCTTCAAAAATTATATTATTTTCTGTGAGGTATGATTTGATGTTATTTTCAAAAAATTTATCTTCTATCTCAAAAAAGTATACTTTCTTTATGCTCTTCTCTCTGATAATACCGTCAAGCTTACGAATATAATCGTCTTCAAAAGATTCATGATCTTTGTCCAAATAAGTAATATCATAACCATTCTTGCTTAGCTTATCCGCATATGATCTCATCGCAGATAAAAATAATAATATTTTTTTCTTACTTGGTTTTAGATGCTTACACAAACCATAGTCTTCTGCCATAAAGAATATTGTATCTTCTTTATATTGTGCGGTATGATGAAGAGGAAATAGTTGATTTCCAAGTATTATAAATAAATTCATTAAACTTTTAATTTTCAATATTATCTAAAATTAAAAGAGTAACAAAATTTCTTTATACAAACAATTATATAGATTAGATCTAGTGTGTAAGAATAAATTATTGGCTGGGGCGGCAGGATTCGAACCTGCGATCACGGGATCAAAACCCGATGCCTTACCGCTTGGCTACGCCCCAATGTTCGCATATTACATAAGAAGATATAAATCTGGCTATGCGTATTGATGATACATTTGTATAATATCTTCTAATAAAAATAAATTAAAAAATACATGTCAATAAATATAAAAGTGATCACCGCCGATAATTCAGGACCCACAACCAATAATGGAACCAATACCTATGTTATAGGAGATCAGGAATTAATAATCATAGACCCTGGTCCAAGATCTGAGTCCCATTTTAGTAATATTAGAAAATATATTAACAATAGGCCTGTAAAGATGATTCTCATAACACATCATCATTTGGATCATATAGGATTATTAGCGGATTTATGTAACTTAACCGATGCAAAGATTTATCTTGATAAAATACAACTGAAGAAATTATTAGAAGTTTATCCCAATATTAAAAATCATACGAAAATACTAAATAAGAGTATTATATTTGCAAATATTATCATTGAACCAATATATTCCCCAGGTCATGCATCAGATCATTTTTGTTTTAGAATCCCAGGTGAAGTGATTTTTACAGGTGATCATATCATGGGTTGGTCAACAACAATGATAAGAAAACCCGATGGAGATATGGGACAATATATTCAATCTTTAAATAAAATTAGTGAGTATAGTAAAGAAATTTTTCTCCCAGGACATGGAAATAAAATAGTCGATGGTCATAAACGTTGCAAAGAACTTATTGACCACAGGAATAAGAGATCAAATCAAATATTGCAAATTCTTGAAGAGAAAGATCTGGACGCACATGATATTACGAAGATCATTTATAAAAAAATTAGCAAGAAACTTATCACATATGCTGAACTGACGGTTGAAGCCAGTTTAGATGAAATGATCAATAGAAAACTTATAAAAAGAAAATCCGTTGATAACAAATATATTTATTCAATCAGAACATAATATTTCTTATGGATATAAGTAATTTTTTGTCCAAACATTACTATCAAGTTTAAATCTTAATCTTTGATGCAATCGAAATTCAGAGTTTAACCAAAACTCAACCTCAGATGGAATTAACCTAAAACCGACCCAATAATCTGGTCGAGTTAGATCTTTATTCTCATTTTCTTTTGAATATTTTTCATATTCTTCAGCAAAAGTTTTTGGACTCTCAAGTATTGATGATTGTTTGCTAACAATAGCACCAATCCTGCTCCCACGAGGTCTCGAATTAAAATATGAGTCCGACTCCGCACTATTTATTATTGAAACTTTTCCCTTAAACCTCACTTGTTTTCTTATACTTTTCCAATGAAAACATATGGCTGCATTACTGTTTTGATCTAGCTCAACACCTTTTTGACTGTTGTTATTGGTATAAAACACTAGCCCCGTGTCAACTCCTTTAAGTAGAACCATTCTGACATTTGGAAAGCCTTCTTTGTTTGCTGTTGCTAGTGCCATAGCATTGGGATCGTTTATCTCCAATTTTTTTGCTTCCTCAAACCAACTATTAAAAAGTTCAAGTGGATCAGAGTAGTTTAATTCTTGTTTATTAAATCCTTGGTAAGTATTCATAGTTTAATCTTATCATGTAGTTGTCATGATTACTTTATTATAATAATATTATTTAATAATTAATTGGTATGAATTAAATATGAACACAAATTTTAATCAAAAATTGATGCAAGGAAAAAGAGGTTTGGTTATGGGAGTAGCCAATAATCGATCTATTGCATGGGGTATAGCTAAAGCGCTGCATAATGCTGGAGCGGAACTTGCTTTTAGTTACCAAGGTGAAGCAATTGAAAAAAGAATTAACCCGCTTGCAAAAGAACTTGATTCAGATATTACTATCGAATGTGATGTTTCTGATGAAAAATCTATTATCAATCTTATTAAAAAATTAGAAAATGTATGGGGGAAGATAGACTTCTTAGTCCACGCTATAGCCTACTCAGATAAAAATGAACTAACTGGAAGATATATTGAAACTTCTAAAGAAAACTTTATACAAACAATGCATATTTCATGTTACTCGTTTACATCAATACTAAAACATGCAGAGAGAATATTAAATCCAAATGCTTCCATGGTAACCCTTACATACTCTGGTGCTGAGAGAGTCATGCCACATTATAATGTAATGGGAGTAGCGAAAGCGGGCTTAGAGGCCTCAGTAAAATATTTGAGCGTTGATATGGGTAAAAATGGTACACGAGTTAACGCAATATCAGCAGGGCCAATAAAAACATTAGCTGCGTCTGGGATTGGAGACTTCAGATATATTCTAAAATGGAATGAATACAATTCACCATTAAGACGAACAGTTGATATTGAAGATGTCGGTAATGCAGCTATTTATTTATTGTCAGACCTCAGCAAATCAGTAACAGGCGAAATCCTTCATGTTGATGCAGGCTATAATATTGTAGGTATGAAGAACGAGGAAGCCCCGGATATCACGGTGACTTAGGAAAAGTGAATGTCGCATAATACATTTGGTAAAATGTTACGATTGACTACATGGGGTGAAAGTCATGGAGAAGCAATTGGTTGTGTTTTGGATGGATGTCCTCCAAATATTGAAATATCACTCAGTCAAATTCAAAAATATCTTGATAAACGTAAACCAGGGCAGTCCAAGTTTACTACTCAAAGAAAAGAAGATGATATAGTAGAGATTTTATCGGGAACAATTAGAAATGGTGAAGATAAATTTATAACCACAGGAACACCAATTTCGCTAATTATCAAAAATAAAGACCAAAGGTCAAAAGATTATAATGATATTACCGATAAATACAGACCAGGGCATGCTGATTTTACATACGCAAAAAAATATGGTTTGAGGGAACACCGCGGTGGTGGTCGATCTTCTGCGCGAGAGACAGCAATGCGTGTTGCTGGCGGAGCAATAGCAAGGAAAATTATACCCGAAATTAAAATTAGAGCTGCTCTAATTCAAATGGGGCCAAATAAAATTAAAAGAGAAAATTGGGACTGGAATTTAATAGATAATAATCCATTTTTCTGCCCTGATAAGGATGCTATACCAATATGGCAAGATTATCTTGAGAAGATACGAAAAGATGGTGACTCTACAGGCGCTATAATTGAAGTTGTTGCAGAAAACGTCCCTATTGGTCTTGGTGAACCAATTTATGGTAAATTAGATCAAGAAATTGCAGCTGCCATGATGTCTATAAATGCTGTAAAAGCGGTTGAAATTGGTGCAGGTTTTAAAACGGCTGAGATGAATGGTAGTGAAAATGCCGATGAGATTATTATTGATAATAATAATATCAAATTTTTATCCAATAATGCAGGTGGTATTTTGGGAGGAATATCAACCGGACAAGACATCATTGCCAGATTTGCAGTAAAACCGACGTCCTCAATACTCAAAAAGGTACGCACGATAGATAGTGAAAATAATAATACGGATATAATAACAAAGGGAAGACATGACCCTTGTGTCGGCATTAGGGCAGTACCTATTGGTGAGGCTATGATGGCACTTGTACTTGCGGATCATTATCTAAGGAATAGAGGTCAAATAGGATAAATTAATTTATTCTTTTTCTGCAAAGATTAACCATTCTTCATTCCCGTCTTTTCCCAAAAGAGGTGATTTAAATATTTTTATCTCTGAAAAATTCCTCAATTTAAGTAATAATATGAATTTGTTGATTGAATTCCATGTAAGTTGACTATTTTTCACAATACCTTTCTTATTAACTTCGTTAATACCAACTTCAAATTGAGGTTTGAAGAGAATGTAAAAATAAGATCCTTTTTTTGAATATATAAGAATATCATTCAGTGCTTTAGCTAAACTAATAAAGCTTAGATCTACACTAATCAAATCTGCAGATGATATAAGATCTTTGTCTAAATCTCTAACGTCCATTTTTTCCATATTTATTACTTTGGAGTTTTCTCTTATCAAAGAGTCTAATTGATTAGAACCTACATCGATCGCGTAAACCTTTTTAGAACCAAATTCCAGAAGAACTTGAGTAAATCCTCCCGTCGACGCTCCAAGGTCTAAACAGACATAATTTGATATATTTTTATGGGTCTTTTCTAGAAGATATTTTAATTTGCTCGCAGATCTTGAAACATATACTTTATAATTTTTTTTGATTTCAACTCTGTCGCCTAAAGCAATTTTCTTACTGATTTTTTTTTCAATCTTGCCGTTTACAATAATACCACTAGATTGTATTGCGTTTGCAGCAGAATTTCTTGACTTGAAGAATCTATTTTCTACTAACCAAATATCCAATCTTTGATTTGATTGACTACCTGTCATCTATCATTTGTTGAATATTTTTTACTATACTAGTTGAGTCAAGACCAGCTTCCTTTAATTGGTTTGCTTGAGTATCATGATCAATAAATTTATCTGGCATCATTAAATTTTTATAATCCAGGTTTTTATATAAGCCTAAATCTTGAATAAATTTTGTTACTTGAGCCGAAAAGCCACCAATTGAACCTTCTTCAACAGTTAGGATGTATTTGTGTGATTTAATATTATCTTGCAATAAATCAGTGTCTAATGGTTTGGCAAATCTAGCATCAATTAATGTTGGGTAGATATTTATTTTATTTAGAGATTCAATAGCCTCCATACACTCTTTTAGTATCGAGCCAAATGATATAATCAATACTTCATTTCCTTTGACTATCATGCGACCTTTTCCAATTGGAATTTTATTAATGTTATTAGGGAACTCAACACCAATACCATTCCCACGAGGATAGCGAAAGGCAATGGGTCCATCATTGTAATCAACCGCAGTTTTGACCATCCTTGCTAATTCCAATTCATCTGAAGGTGCCATTACTACAAAATTAGGGATAGAAGAGAGATACATAATATCAAATGCACCAGCATGTGTTGCTCCATCCTCACCAACCAACCCCGCTCTGTCTATAGCAAATCTGACTGGTAAATTTTGGATTCCAACATCATGAATAATTTGATCATATGCTCTTTGGAGAAATGTTGAATAAATAGCACAGAATGGCTTAAACTTGTCAGTTGCAAGACCAGCCGCAAATGTTACTGCATGCTGTTCTGCTATCCCAACATCAATATATCTATCTGGAAATTTATATTGAAATGCATCAAGACCTGTTCCGGCTGGCATTGCTGCAGTAATTGCTATAATTTTATTATCCAGTGCTGCTTCATGTATTAATTGATCTGAAAAGACTTTTGTATATGTAGGAATATTTGATGGTTTTTTTTCTTGTATGCCTGTATCTACATTAAATTTTGATACTCCATGATATTTATCTGCTGAATTCTCAGCAGGTGAATATCCCTTTCCTTTCTTGGTGACAACATGAACAAGAATTGGACCATCGTTATGTGACTTAACATTTTTCAATATTGGAAGTAGATGATTGAAATTATGTCCATCTATTGGTCCCACATAGTAAAATCCAAGCTCTTCGAATAAAGTTCCTCCTGTAAAGAAACTTCTCCCATGCCCTTCAACTTTTTGTAAAATCTTCTTCATTGCATCTGGAAGATGTCTTATAATCCTTTTTGCGTAATTTCTAAAACCTCGATAAAATCCTCCAGATATTAATTTCGCTAGATAAGCACTCATGGCTCCTACGGGTTGTGCAATTGACATGTCATTATCGTTCAGTATAACAATTAATTTATTTTTCATTGCTCCAGCATTATTTAGTGCTTCAAATGCCATCCCCGCACTCATAGCACCATCTCCAATAACAGAAATTATGTTATAGTCTTCTTTCTGTATATCTCGTGCAATACTCATACCAAGTCCTGATGATATTGATGTAGATGAATGTGCTGCTCCAAATGGATCATATTCACTTTCTGATCTTTTTGTAAAACCAGATATACCTCCTCCAGCCCTTAGCGTGCGCATTTGCTTTCGTCTTCCAGTAAGAATTTTATGTGGATATGATTGATGCCCTACATCCCAAATAATTCGGTCATGTGGGGTATTGAAAACGTAATGTAATGCAATAGTTAACTCAACAACACCTAACCCTGCCCCTAGATGCCCTCCAGTCTGAGAAACAATTTCAATTAGTTCATTTCTTACTTCATTTGCAAGATTTGGTAAGTCTTTTTCATCTAATTTTCTAAGAATTGATGGATCATCAATTTTATCTAGATAAGGCGTTGTGTTCATCAATGATCACTTTCATCTGATAAGCTTATATCCTTTTCACTGATTATCTCACCTTTTTTGTCAATCTTAATTGCCTTGATTCTAGACTCTGCGTTTTCTAGGAGTTCTTTACAATGTTTTGCAAGTTTTGAACCGTATTCAAATTTCTCTACTGATTCGGATAATTTTACATCACCGCTTTCCAAGCCCTCAATGATTTCATTTAATTGATCCATAGCCTCCTCAAAATCAAGTGTGCTTATATCAGAAAGATTTGATTTTTTGTTCATTGCTTTAACCTATTCTCTTGATAATAAATAATTATTGATTTTGACTAAACAGTATAAAACTATATATAAATATTTTGATTGAGTTAATAAAAAAATGAAAAAAACTATTTATAAACCAAACAATTATAGTCTTAATAAAGCGATAGAAGTATTGAATCAGTCCGGGGTTATAGGTTTTCCTACAGAGACTGTCTATGGACTTGGTGGCAACGCATATTCAGATAATGCAATAAATAAGATATATGATATAAAAAATAGACCCAAAATAAATCCCTTAATTATACATGTCTCTAGTTTTAAACTAGCTGAGACTCTTGGTGAATTTACTGATACTGCAAAAAAGATTGCATTACAATTTTGGCCAGGGCCACTAACCATTTTACTTAATAGTAAAGCCAATAATGGCATCTCAGAAATTGCGACTGCAGGACTTAATTCAATTGCAATTAGGATTCCTTCAAATAAAATCGCTAATCTTTTATTAGAAAAATTTGGTAAGCCAATTGCAGCACCGAGCGCAAATCTGTCTGGTACAGTCAGTTCTACAAGCGCTTCTCATATTTATGATGATTTTGGAAATCAAATTGACATGATAATTGATGATGGACCATGCTTGCATGGCATAGAATCAACCATCATTGACGCCCGCACTCATAAACTTAAAATATTGAGAGAAGGCAGTATTACAAAAGAAAATATTTTTAGAAAAACAAAATTAATTATAAATGAGACCTCAGAGAAGAAAATTATTGTACCAGGCCAATTGGAAAAACATTATGCACCAAAGGCATCGCTTAGAATAAATGTTAAAGAGCCGGATAAAGATGAGTTTTATATTACAATAGGAAAGAGTGATAATTTTACCAACTCTATTAATTTATCACCAAATGCAGATTTATCTGAATTTGCTAATAAGATATATTCGGCTTTAAGAGAGCTAGATGATAGAAAAATCAAGAAAATTGCGATAGCTCCAATACCTAATTCCGGCATTGGAGAGGCAATTAATGATAGGCTAAAGAGAGCTTCAAAATAATTACAATTAACCATGATTAAAAGAGATTACCCAGATAGACCAATTAGTGCAGTTGCAGGTGTCATAGTTCATAATCAGAATATATTGTTAGTAAAGAAAAATGCTGATGATAATATATGGAGTATGCCCGGAGGTGCTGTAGAACTTGGAGAGACTCTCCAAAGCGCACTGATAAGGGAAATACATGAAGAAACCTCCATTGATGTTAATGTTCTAGGATTAATTACAAATTCTAATGTAATTAGGGTTGATGATGAAAATAATATCAGATTACATTATGTTCTATCAGTATATGAATGTTCATACATCAGAGGAGAGCCAAATTTTGGTGACGATGTGATAGATGCTTCTTGGCACAAACTGGCTGATCTAAATCAGTTAAAACTAATTGATGGAGCTCGTGATATTATTAAGGGTTATCTATAATAACTTAGTTTTCTAATATTATTCTTTTTCTATTTCTTCCAGCAATCATTAATTCTGCTCTATTTAAAGCATCAGTGATAGAAATTTTCTCTGTAAATTGCAGAATATCTTTCGCATCAATTAAATCAAATAGATTATCCCATACATCTCTCCTCTTTTGTTTAGGACAAAAAGATGAGTCAATGCCTATCAGTTTAATGCCTCTCAGAATGAAAGGGGCAACATTACTATTTAGATTTAATCCTAGAACTTGACCACAAACTGATACAACACCGGCCCTCTTCGTTTGTGTGATAATATTCTCTAAAATATTACCACCAACTACATCAACAGCTCCTGCCCATAATTCTTTTGAAAGCATCTTTGGTTTATCCATAAAATCTTGAGCATCAAGTATTTCAATAGATCCAAATTCCTCTAAATAGGACCTATTTTCTTTTTTCCGTGATGTAACAACAGATACTTCATATCCATATTTTAATAATAATTTAACTGCAATCCCACCAACAGCTCCTGATGGACCAGTTACTAGGATTTTTCCATCGCAAGGTGTAATATTATTCTCAATTATACTTTTCACAGCTAGACCAGCCGTAAGTCCAGCAGTACCCAAACCCATGACATTATCATAGGTATAATGATCTGGTATTTTGATTAATTTCTTTTCTTCAAATGAGCAGTGAGAAGATAAACCACCATGGTACAATTCACCAAGTCCCCAACCAGTTGTGAAAACTTTGTCTCCTTCTTTTATATATTTTCCTTTTGATTTAATAACTACTCCACTAAAATCTATTCCAGGTATAAGAGGAAAGTTTCTAATTATTCGAGCAGTTCCTGTTAGTGCAAGGGCATCCTTATAGTTAATCGCAGAATTTTTTATTTCAACCGTTACCTCATTATCAAGATATTTGTATCCATCAAGCTCAAGATATTGTGCTTTTGTAGTTTCTCGCTCTTGGGTAATGAGCCATGCATTAATAGTTTTTGGCATATTAATATTTTTAAAAATGATATTTCATATATAATTTAATATATAATAGATAAAATATTTTTAAAAAAATTAAACATGGATCTTTTATCAAATAGAGAAGTTATTGAAATATCGGGTAATGACTCAATTTCTTTTTTACAAAACATTGTTACAAATGACGTGACAGAAATTAATTTAAAGAAAATAATTCATTCATTTCTTCTCACAAGTAAAGGCAAAATCTTATTTGATTTCTACTTACATAAATTTGAAGAGAAGATTTTAGTTGATATAGATAGAAAATTTTCTGAGGAACTATTAAAATATCTATTTTTTTATAAACTTAGAAGTGATGTCAGACTCGATAGGTTAAATAATCTATTTGTGTACTGGACGCAGCAAAATATAAGCCATCCAAAAGATCCAAGAAATCCTGACAATGGAACGAGGTTTGTTAATTATAAATTAATGGGTGATAACATAAATGCAACTGAAGATGACTATGATGATAATAGAATTTTTAATTCCGTAGTCGAATTAGGAAAGGATTATTATTCGGATACAATATTTCCACATGAATTACCATATTATACTAAATCAATTTCATTCAAAAAGGGGTGTTTTATTGGGCAAGAGATTATTTCTAGAGTATTCCATCAAAAAGCACTTTCAAAAAAAACCTTCACAAGGTTACCTTTTAAAGGAAAACCACAACCCCCTGGCACCCCCCTAATGGATAGCCACAAACAGATTGGATTTTATGGTACGCAATCTAACAATTATTGTTTGGTATATATTGATAGAGCGTTATCGGAACCAGATATGTATCTAATTGATGGTGAACTTAAAACTAAATGATCAATTATTGAGCTTTGAATTTTTTTTTTAAATTAATAAAAATTTTATCTTATTTTACTAAACTATAATTGTTTTTAGGTACGATTGTATATATATATATAGAGAGAATAAAATTAAGGTTCTTTAAAAGATAAAGAGATAACTTACTTGACATCAATGACAAATTTACCAAATCTTGAATTCACTGCTGAATTAGCAATAGAAATGCAACCTTATTACGAGAAGGTTAGGAGAGTTATTCCAGAAATAGAATGGCCTATGCATGCTCCATATATTAAAGCCATAAATGATATCAAAAAAGAAAAGAATGCTGTTTTACTAGTACATAACTATCAAACACCAGAAATTTATCATTGTGTTGCAGATTTTGTTGGAGATAGCTTGGCGCTATCAAAAGAAGCAGCGCGTACAGATGCAGATATAATAGTACAATGTGGTGTTCATTTTATGGCTGAAACATCAAAAATATTAAATCCAGATAAGATTGTACTTTCACCAGATTTAAATGCAGGTTGTTCCCTTGCTGAATCAATTACTGCAGATGATGTTAGATCTTTAAAAACAAAGTATCCTGGAATACCAGTGGTGACCTATGTCAATACTTCTGCTGAAGTCAAAGCTGAGTCAGATATTTGCTGTACCTCAGGAAACGCAAGGAGGGTGATTGAATCTCTTGGAGTTAATAAAGTGATATTTATTCCTGACAAATATTTAGCACAAAATATTGCAAATGAGACTGATATAGAGATTATTACATGGGATACTGGCAGTTGTGAAGTTCACGAACTATTCACTCCAAATGATTTAATTGAAGCAAGAGAAAACGAAGACGATCTAAAAATTATTGCTCATCCTGAGTGTCCACCTGATGTTATTAAAGAAGCTGATTTTTCTGGATCAACTGCAAATATGATCAGTTGGGTAACGAATAATAAGCCTAAAAAAGTTATGATGGTAACAGAATGCTCAATGAGTGATAACATTGCAGCTGAAAATCCAGAGGTAGAATTTGTAAGACCATGCAATTTATGCCCACATATGAAGAAGATAACATTGCCAAAAATTCTTGATAATCTTATTTATCTGAATAATGAGATCAAAATTGATCCTATTATTGCAAAAAAGGCATTCAACGCAGTAGATAGAATGATAAAATTAGATATATCATAAGGTATATTCTAGTGAACTCACTGAATAATAGCATAGTAATTGTTGGCGCAGGACTGGCTGGTTTGTTTACAGCAATTAAACTAGCGCCTCTAAATGTAGTAATTGTTGCATCAAAAAAATTAGGTTCTGGTACATCAAGCCAATGGGCTCAGGCAGGCATTGCAGCCGCAATGGGAAAATCTGACTCAATTTCATCGCATCTCAAAGATACAATTGATGTTGGGGGTGGTATTGTAGATAAAAAAATAGCTGAACTAGTTGTAACTAATGGTCCAAATAGGGTTAATGATTTAATCGCCCTCGGTGTCCCATTTGATAAAGACACGAATAATGAGTTAATTCTTAGAAAAGAAGCGGCACATCAACATAATAGAATTGTTTCTGTTAGAGGAGATATGACGGGAAAGAAAATCATGGAGACCCTCACTCAGATTGTAAAAAAATCGGATCACATCCGGATTATTGAAGGATACAATGCTACAGAGCTTCATCAAATTGACGGTAAAATTGAAGGAATAAGTATACAAAAAGATAATAAAGTTGAGTTGTTTAATTCAAATTGTGTTGTATTAGCAACAGGAGGAATTGGCCAGTTATATAAAATAACAACCAACTCAAAAGAAGCACTTGGTGATGGAGTTGGAATGGCAGCACGAGCTGGAGCCGTTTTGTCGGACATGGAATTTGTTCAATTCCATCCAACCGCTTTCGATATTGGCATTGATCCTGCTCCTCTTGCAACTGAAGCTCTGCGCGGTGAAGGAGCATTAATAGTAAATTCAAAAGATGAAAGATTTATCTACCAAAGTCATAAAGATGGTGAACTGGCACCTCGTGACATTGTTTCAAGGTCAATTTTTCAGGAGCAACAAAATGGCCAAAAAGTTTTTCTAGATTGTAGGGGTGATTTGGGTAAGAGGATGATTAACGATTTCCCAACTGTTTATCAATTATGTAGAAATTCGGGCATAAATCCTAGTGAAGATAAGATTCCCATATCACCCGCCGCACACTATCATATGGGTGGTATATTAACTGATGAGGATGGAAAAACAAATATTGAAGGACTTTATGCTTGCGGTGAAAACGCATGTAGTGGTGTACATGGGGCAAATAGACTTGCATCAAACTCACTCTTAGAAGCTATTGTATTTGGGGATATAATATCAAAAAATATAAAAGAAAATACAAACAAATCAATGTCTAATAGAGAAGTTAGAATAACATTGTCTAAGTCCAAGTCCCTATCTCAACTAAAACTTCAAGAATTGAGATCCATTATGACTGAATTTGTTGGTGTAGAAAGAGATCAAGAAGGATTAAAAAAAGCCTATAACATTGTTAAAGATATGCATAGTGAATATGCCTTAGATGGATTTATAAATAATAGTTTGATAACATCCCTATTAATTATACAATCAGCATTAAAAAGAGAAGAACACAGAGGAAGTCACTATCGAAAAGATTTTCCAAAATTAAATCAGAAACTTAACTCTAGAAGTTTTATAACTTATAACGATCTTGAATTATGAGCAAAATTATGAATATACCAAATCATATCCTCTCACCGCTGGTAGAAAATGCTCTCAATGAGGATTTTGGTTCGTTTGGTGATCTCACAAGTATTTCCTTTCAAGATTCTGATAAAGAACTAACTGCATCCATAAGCTCAAATCAAGATGGAGTTATTTCAGGCTTGCTATGTGCTAAAATGGTTTTTAATAAAATCGACAACACATTAAATTTTATGCCACAAGTTAAAGATGCTGATTTTGTTAAATCCGGAACTGAAATTGCAAAAATTCAGGGGAATGCTTATTCTATTCTTGCTGGCGAAAGAACTGCATTAAATTTCTTAGGACATCTTTCTGGAATATCATCAGAGACATATAAATTAGTTCAGATGATTTCTGATACAAAGGCATTAATTCTGTCGACAAGAAAGACCACACCCGGTCTACGTGTACTTGAAAAATATGCCGTTAAATGTGGTGGCGGTCAAAACCACAGATTTGGTCTAGACTATGGTATCCTTATTAAGGATAACCATATTAAAGCAGCAGGAAGTATCAGTAAGGCAGTAGAACTGACTCTAAATAACAAACCCTATTTATCTGAAATTGAAGTTGAAGTAGATACAGTTGAACAATTTAAGGAATGCCAAGAGCTCGGTATAAAATATATATTATTAGATAATATGACTCCTGAGCAGATAGAGGAATGTATCAAATACAATAAAAACAACTCTGTTCTTGAAGCCTCAGGTGGAATTACTTCAAACACAATACAGGGTATTGCAAGAACTGGAGTAAATTATATATCCATTGGAAGATTAACTCACTCGTCACCTGCGCTTGATTTAAGTTTGCATATTCTCTAAAAACTTTTTTTTAATTTCAGCTTGCGCAGCAGCTAGACGGGCTATAGGAACTCTATATGGAGAACACGAAACATAATCTAAATTATTATTTGCACAAAAGATAATTGATTTAGGATCACCACCATGCTCACCGCATATACCAAGTTTAATACCAGGTTTAATCCTTCTACCTCTTTCTGCAGAAATTTTTACTAATTCACCCACGCCCTCTATATCAATTGATACAAAAGGATCCTTCTCAAGGATATTTTTATCAACATATTCCTGAAGAAACTTTGAAGAGTCATCCCTACTTATCCCAAAAGTAGTTTGTGTCAGGTCATTGGTCCCATATGAAAAGAAATCGGCAACTTCGGCTATTTCATCAGACTTTAGGGCTGCCCGAGGGAGCTCAATCATTGTACCAACAGTATAATTTAGTTCGATTTTATGCTCATACATGACGTCTTGAGCTGCTTTATCGATCACTCTCTTAACAATCTCAAGTTCCTTTCTGGATGTGATTAGAGGTACCATTATTTCTGGACAAATTATATTTTTAGTCTTGTTATAAATTTCTACGCTTGCTTCAAAAATGGCCTTTGCTTGCATTTCAGGTATTTCTGGGTATGTAATCGCCAGTCTACAACCACGATGACCTAACATAGGATTAGTTTCAATAAGTTCAGTAACTCTATCTTTCAAATTTTCAACCGATGTATTAAGAGAAGCTGCAACTTCTTCAAAATCATTTTCCTCATGCGGTAAGAATTCATGTAATGGTGGGTCAAGCAATCTTATAGTTACTGGCAAGTCACCCATAACCTCAAATAACTCAATAAAATCATTCTTTTGCATTGGCAACAACTTAGACAAGGCAACCCTCCTTGCTTGCTCATCTGTTGCTAGAATCATTTCTCTAACAGAATTTATTCTACCTTCATCAAAAAACATATGTTCAGTTCGGCATAACCCTATACCTTCGGCACCAAAATTCTTTGCAACACTAGCATCAAGTTTTGTTTCTGCATTAGCACGAATTTTTAGCTTACGAATATCATCTGCCCATTTCATTATTTTTTCAAAATCACCTGATAGGTCAGGGTCCTTCATTTTGACTTCACCGCTGATAATATTACCATTTGTACCATCAATTGTTATTATATCTCCTGACTTAAATTTCTTATTGCCAACTATAAATAACTCATTTTCATAATCAATTCTTATAGATCCTGCACCCGAGATACATGGCCTGCCCATACCCCGAGCTACAACTGCTGCATGACTTGTCATTCCTCCACGGGTTGTAAGTATTCCTTGTGCTGCATGCATGCCATGTATATCCTCTGGACTTGTCTCGATCCTTGTTAGGATAACTTTTTCGCCGTCGTTTGAAGCTTTCTCTGCATCATCTGCGTTAAAAACTATTTTACCCGAAGCAGCCCCAGGTGATGCGGGTAAACCAGTGGCAATTATGTTTAGTTCTTCGCTTTCATCAATTGTGGGATGAAGTAATTGGTCAAGGCTACTTGGGTCTACCCTTGAAATTGCAATTTCTTTTGAAATCACTCCTTGTTCATACATATCAACTGCTATCTTAATAGCAGCAGAAGTTGTTCTTTTACCCGAACGTGTTTGTAATATCCATAGTTTTCCTTGTTGAATTGTAAATTCAATGTCTTGCATATCAAGATAGTGTTTTTCAAGTTTATTTGCTAACCCAATCAAGTCTTGATAAATATTTGGCATAAGTTTTTCGAGCGATACAGCATCAGAATTTGCCTCTATTCTTGCCTCTTCAGTTATATTCTGTGGTGTACGAATACCTGCTACTACATCTTCACCTTGAGCATTTATTAGAAATTCTCCATAAAATTTATTCTCACCATTTGATGGGTTTCTTGTAAAAGCAACACCCGTAGCACTGTTGTCATCTAAATTACCAAATACCATGGCTTGAACATTTACAGCTGTACCCCAATGATCTGGAATATCATTTAATTTTCGGTATGTAATCGCTCTATTATTCTGCCATGATAGAAATACGGATGATATAGACCCCCATAGCTGCTCATTAACATCTTGTGGGAAATCTTTTCCAATCACTTCTTTTACTTTTTCTTTATATAATGAGACTATTGATTTCCAATCAGCACCATTTAAATCTGTATCTAGTAAGTAATTATTTTCAGCTTTATAATCCTCAAGTATATCTTCAAAATAATGGTGCTCTATATTTAAAACAACATCAGAATACATTTGGATAAATCTTCTATATGAGTCATAGGCAAACCTCTCATCTCCGCTTTTTTTGGCTAGCCCAATAACAGTTTTATCATTAAGACCAAGATTGAGAACTGTATCTAACATACCTGGCATTGATGATCTTGCACCAGACCTTACAGAGACTAACAGTGGGTCCTCATTAGAACCAAATTTGTTATCTACTAGACTTTCTATTTTGGCAATTGCATCAGCAACCTGTTCATCTAAATCATCAGGGAAATTTTTGTTATTTGCATAAAACTCGTTACAAACTTCTGTAGTAATAGTAAACCCAGGAGGAACTGGTAGACCCAGTTTAGACATTTCTGCAAGGTTAGCACCCTTACCACCTAGGAGATTACGCATATCTGCGTCACCGTCAGTCATTTCCTTGCTAAAAACATATACCCATTTACTCATAATATATCCTTTAGGTTTTATTTTATATCAACTAGTTTTAAATCTACAATGTATTGCAAAAGAAACAAAACTGAAGCCAATAGATTTATTCTATTGGTTTTAATTTTTTCATCTTCATGATTTACAACCACATTATCAAAAAAATTATTAATTTCAGGAGTCAGAATTGACAGCTGGTACAAAAAATTCTTTGCTTCATTTATATCATCAGATTTAATATTTTGTTTAGTAAGTTTTTGTATGCCTGTGTATAAATTATTTTCTTCTTCTTTTTGAAATAAATTGACTGAAATATCTTCAAATTTAGTATCCAAATAGTCACCATCAATAATATTTTTTATCCTATTTAAGGATCTAAAAAGTTCTTTCCCTTCAGTTGTCTGGACAAAATCATTAATCATCTTAATTTTTGAGTTTATTCTGTAAAAATTAGATGTTTTATCAGCCGCTATTATTGCATTAGAGATCTGAATATCAATTTGTTGGTCACTTAGAAGAGTTCTGAACCTATCAACTAAGAACTCAACTAAATCTGAAGAAAGTGAACGTGCATCACCTTGATTACATATATTTGTCTCTATAAATAATTCTTCGATTAAATGATCAAAATTTAAATCCAGGTTGTTCACAATAATATTTCTAATTATACCGTTACCAGATCTTCTCAGCGCATATGGATCTTTTGAGCCTGTTGGCTTCTCACCAATTGACCAAAAACAAACTAAATTATCAAGTTTATCTGCTAAAGATAAAATATAAGATAAATAATTAGTCGGAACTTTATCCTGAGGAGAATTTGGAAGATAATGTTCAGAGATGGCATCACAAACACTCTTATCGTATCCCTGATTTAGCGCATAATATCTTCCCATTACACCTTGTAGCTCAGGAAATTCACCGACCATTTCTGTTAAAAGATCATTCTTGATAAGTTTTGACGCCAATATGATGTTTTCATCTTTTATATTTAGAATGGTTGATATTTTCTGAGCAATGTTTCCAATTCGTTCAATCTTATTTGATAAAGTGCCTATCTGCTTATGAAAAGTTACATTTTCAAGCAATTCACTTTTTTCAATAAGGGGTTGTGCATTATCACGATCCCAAAAATATTTAGCATCATATAATCTTGCCGATAATACTCTTTCATTTCCATTGATAATGAATTTACCTTTATCCATTGAGTCAATATTTGACACCAAAATGAATTTGTTAGTAATTTTACCTGTCTTATTATCAACAACGGAAAAATACTTTTGGTGGCTTTTCATTGATGTAATCAATACTTCTTTGGGAAGTTCAAGAAATGCTTCTTCAAAATTCCCTATGTGAACAATTGGCCACTCAACTAATCCTGATACTTCATCCAGCAAATCTTCATCCATCAGAATTTTTAAGTCATATCGCCGCTCTATTTGCTCTAGTTGAGATAGTATCTCATTTTTTCTATCATCTACATCCAGCATCACATAGTTTTTATGTAATTCTTCTAAATAATTATTTATAGATTTGATTGATATTTGATTATTTTTAAGGAACCTATGCCCATAAGTGTAATTATTAGAGCTAATATCATCAATATCAAAATCTACTAGAATAATTTTTGTTTTATCAAATATTAGAGCAAGAATATTTCTAAGAGGTCTTACCCAACGGAGACTTCCATTACCCCACCTCATTGATTTTGGCCATGGGAATTTAGTAATTATCTCTGTAATAATTACGGGAAGTATTTCCGGTGCAAACTTTGATGGAATTTTTTGGGTAAATTGATATCTATCACCTTTTTTATCATTGATTATGGTACAATCTTTAGTTGATTTTGCACCACATGATCTTAAAAAACCATCAATCGCAATTTTTGGAGCATCAACTCGTGGACCAAGCTTCTCAACTTCGATCTCCTCACTATATAGCTCAATTTCTTCTACAATTATTGTTAATCTTCGTGATGAATAAAATGATCTAATTTTTTCATATTTTAATCCAATTTCACTTATCTTTTGAATAAATTCATTCTCAAGATGCTTGGAAGCATTTTTTTGCATTCTTGAAGGTATTTCCTCAGATAAAAGTTCTAGGACAAAGTTAGCCATATGAGCACCTACACTAAAAATCTCTTGTATTCATCCATGCATCAGCTGACTTTTTAGCTAACGACCTTACTCTTAGGATGTATGACTGTCTTTCTGTTACAGATATCGCACCACGTGCATCTAATAAATTGAACAAATGTGATGCTTTGATACATTGATCGTATGCAGGTAAAGCAAGGTTTAGATCGGCAAGTCTTTTACACTCTTTTTCAATTTTATCAAATTGATCTACAATAAGCTCTATGTCTGCATGATTAAAGTTATAATCAGAATACTCACGCTCTGCTTCTTTGAACACATCTCCATAGGTTATTTTTTTTTCATTTTGTAGACCGTTATAATTCAAGTCATATACATTATCTACACCTTGAACATACATAGCCAATCTTTCTAACCCATATGTTAGTTCACCTGTTACTGGCTTACAATCATACCCACATACTTGTTGAAAATATGTAAATTGTGATACTTCCATCCCATCACACCAAACTTCCCATCCAAGCCCCCAAGCACCAAGAGTTGGACTTTCCCAGTCGTCCTCTACAAATCTTATATCATGTTTGGATTTATCAATTCCGATATATTCAAGGCTATCAAGATAAAGATCCTGAATGTTATTTGGGGATGGTTTTAAAACTACTTGAAATTGGTAATAATGTTGCAATCTGTTTGGGTTTTCTCCAAACCTTCCATCGGTTGGCCTTCTTGATGGTTGAACATATGCGGCATTCCACTTTTGACTTCCAAGTGCTCTCAATATTGTGGCAGGATGAAAAGTTCCAGCGCCTACCTCCATATCATACGGCTGAAGAATAACACATTCATTTTGAGCCCAAAAATCCTGAAGCATTAGAATTAAATCCTGGAATGAATTACTAGGATCTTTCAATGTATTATTTTTATTAGCCATAACTCTAGCTATCTGAAATTAATGATAAGATTTATTATCTATATAGGATAAATATTTATTATACAATTTTTTTTAAATTTTACTTCTAGAGATGAGCATAATTCAACTTTTTAATGTCAATCTGGAATTTCCCCTCAGAATTTTCTCAACAGTATCCGTGTAATGACCATTTTCGTCATGCATAATCAATGGATATAATAATCGTGCTTTTGATTTTGAACCCTTTTTTAACTGAACAATAACCCTATCTGCATCTTTTCCCCCTTTAGAAGTTAGCGGTAAGATATTGATGCTGCCGTGATTACCAAGTGAATTAATCATACTCAACAAGTTTTCAACCTTATTTATAATTGTAAGTGTCCCATTGTGTTTCAATAAATTATTGGCAGCATCAATCCATCTAGGTAAATCATTGACTGAAAAAGTTTTAGCAATTTTATTATGGTGAGATGTTGGAATAATATTCTTTTGACTATCAAAATATGGAGGATTCATAAATATATGATCAAATAAAATATACATTTTTGAACTAATTAAATGTGACCTTATCTTCGTGTCTAAAATATCTAAATTTTTTATTGTTATTTGAGTATTCATGTCATTTAATTGAACATTTCTTTGCGCAAGCGAGACATTTGTATTATCATTATCAATAGCAACAATTTCAATATCTTTCACAAAATGAGCAAGAGCTATAGATGCGGTAGCATTGCCAGTTCCAATTTCTAATACAAAATCTCCAAACTTAGCAGGAACAGCTGCGGATAGAAGTATTGTATCTGATCCTGAGCGCCCGCCATCTTTAAGTTGTTCTATTGTAATTTTTCCATCAAGAAATTTATCCAAGGTAGTGGCGTGAATGTTTATAGTTTTATTCATTTTCTAAAAATTAAATTTGTTTATTAATATCAAAAAACAAATTATACCTTATGTAAATAAAAATTGAGATATTTGATGAATAAGAACGACATTGGGATAAAACAACTAATTTCATTAACTGAAGCAGATATGGCAAAGGTCAATAGCCTCATAATACAAAAAACTATGTCAAACACAGAGATGATCCCAAAAATCTCACAGTATCTTATTTCTTCAGGTGGGAAAAGATTAAGACCAATGCTTACAATTGCTTCAAGCAGACTTTGCAATTGTGATAATGAGCACTACATCACCCTAGCCGCAAGTGTTGAGTTCATGCATACAGCAACTTTATTACATGACGACGTTGTAGACGATAGCCGCATGAGGAGAGGAAAAATATCAGCAAGAATGCTTTGGGGAAATGAAGCGAGTGTTCTGGTAGGAGATTACCTTCTTGGGGAAGCATTCAAAATGATGGTTGACGCTCGTTCACTAGATGCTCTTGAGGTCTTATCTAATGCTGCTGCAATAATTGCAGAGGGAGAAGTTATGCAACTAGTTTATTCAAATCAATTGTTATTAAGTAAAGAACAATATTTTAAAATAATTGATCACAAAACCGCAAAATTATTTAGTGCTGCAGCTGAAATAGGTGCAATCATCTCAAACGCACCAAAAGAATATGCAGAACAACTAAGGAATTTTGGACAATTCTTAGGAATTGCTTTTCAGCTAACTGATGACGCACTTGATTATAGTCTAGATAGTAGTGATATTGGTAAAGACCTAGGTGATGATTTTTATGAAGGCAAAATAACGTATCCTATCATTATTGCGATTGAGAAGGCTGAAGCAGAGGAAAGAACAAAGTGGGAAAAATTGATGCAAAAAAAACAGCGTGATGAAAATGATTTCCAATTTGCTAGGGATATGCTAGTGACCTCTGGGGCAATTAAAGAGACTTTGATTGAAGCTGAAAAGTATGCACATAAAGCTATTAAATGCCTTGATTGCTTTCATGATAACGAGATCAAAAAGGCAATGATTGATGGTGCCCATTTCTCCTATAATAGAGATATTTAATTTTCAATCCTAACAGATTTTATCCAAAAATTTGGATAGATAGTTCTTATATACTTCTCACTATCAACAGCATCTTCATATTTTTTATATAACCCGAAACATGTTGAACCACTCCCCGTCATTCTTGAAATAATACACCCCCTACTATCTTTAATTTTGTCTAACACATCATTAATTATGGGATATTTTTTTACAACAAGATCTTGAAGATCATTTTTTGAATACTTTAAATTTTCAATACTCAAATCACCCTTCAGAATTGCAGTTTTTTCATCTATTTTTTTAATAATGAAATTTTCAAATACCCACTTCGTAGACACTGAAATATTTGGGTACACAATCAATGCATATAATGGAGAATAAACGCTCACTCTATCGATATGCTCGCCTAAACCTGAAACTCTTGCAGAATAATTTGTATAACATACTGGAATATCTGCGCCCACTGTTTTGGCGATTGAGTCTAGATTAATATCATTAGGATTAATATTATTGTCCTCAATTAAAAACCTCATAAATGATGCAGCATCAGCTGAACCTCCCCCAAGACCAGCGGATATGGGTATTTTTTTCTCAACATGGATTGAATACTTATGTAGGTTAGGGTAATTTGCTAAAAAATATTCATAGGTTTTAATTATGGTATTATTTGTTTCTGATATATTTTCTTCAAAGGGACTATCAAAATTTACAGATAGTTTTGATGATCTTTTGACTTTAATTGTATCACTTAAGTTTAGAAAAACTATGACACTCTCAATATTATGATACCCATCATCTCTTTTATTTAACACTTTCAAATCTAAGTTAATTTTAGCAAAAGCGGATAAAAAAGAAGTTGATTTCATACAAATAAAATTAGCCTACATATTGGAATAATTTGGTCCTCCGCCACCTTCTGGGACCTGCCAATTTATGTTTTGATTTGGGTCTTTAATGTCGCAAGTCTTACAATGCACACAATTTTGTGCATTAATTTGGAGTCTTGTTTCATTGTCATTTTTTATCCATTCATAAACTCCAGCAGGACAGTAATTTGCTGATGGTCCACCATATTCTGAATATTCACTATTTAATTGAAGAGTTGAGTCCATAACATTTAAATGTATTGGTTGATCCTCTTCGTGATTTGTTGAAGATAAGTAGACAGAAGAAAGCCTATCAAATGTATACACTCCATCTGGTTTTGGATATTCAATTACTTTAGCATTATCAATATGTATTGTAGATTCATGATCTGGTTTTTTATGGGATAATGTAATTGGAATGTTAATACCAACATCACGTAACCACATATCTAAACCACCAAGACCTATACCTATAAAGGTTCCAAAACGTGACCATAGAGGCTTAACATTTTTAACTTTAGACAACTCTTTAGCAATTGAACTTTTATCATAACTTTCTTGATATTCAACTAGCTCTTCATCTGTCTGACCACTTACAAACTTCTTAATCATCTCATCAGCAGCTAATATACCGCTCATGATAGCGTTGTGCGAGCCTTTAATCCGAGGAACATTTACAAATCCAGCAGCACAGCCAACAAGTAGCCCCCCAGGGAATGTTAATCTTGGTACAGATTGGTATCCACCTTCATTTATAACCCTTGCACCATATGAAATCCTCTTTCCACCTTCCAAAAACTCCTTAATAGACGGGTGTGTTTTAAATCTCTGCATTTCTTCGAAAGGTGAAAGGTTTGGATTTGAATAGTTCAAATGCACAACAAAACCAATAGATACCAGATTTTTATCAAAATGATACATAAATGAGCCACCACCTGTTTTACTATCTAATGGCCAACCCATAGTATGCTGAACTAACCCTGGTTTATGTTTATCCGTTGGCACTTCCCATAATTCTTTTATTCCAATGCCGTATTTTTGAAAATCTGAGTCTTTATCTAAATTATATTTTTTAATTATCTGCTTCGTTAGATGACCGCGAGCACCTTCTGCAAGAATTGTATATTTTGCTCTGATTTCCATTCCTGGCATATAGGTATCTTTTTTGTTTCCATCTTTTGATATTCCAAAATCACCGGTAACGACACCTCTTACTATATCGTTCTCATATATTATCTCAGATGCTGGAAATCCTGGATATATCTCAATTCCCATCGACTGTGCAATGTTGCTAAGCCATTTGACAACATTTGATAAACTTGTGGCATAGCACTTGTGATTTGACATCAATCGAGGCAGAAGAAAATTTGGAATCCTAAGTCTCCCCGCCGGTCCCAAAATATAGAATCTATCATCAACGACTTCATCCATCACTGGAGGTTCCATATCTCTCCAATTAGGTAATAAATTATCAAGTCCAATTGGATCGATAACTGCACCAGACAAAATATGTGCTCCGACTTCTGATCCTTTTTCTAGTATCACAATATTAATATCTTTATCTTGCTTTTGTGCTTCGCTTTTAAGCCTTATTGCTGTTGCCAGCCCAGCCGGTCCAGCGCCAATAATCACAACATCTACTTCAATGGAATCTCTTGATTGCTCTTCACTCATTATCACCTTTTTGATCTTTTTATTAATTAACTTCCAATTTTAACAATTATAATTTTTTTTATATTAATTACATTAATAATAGTTACAATTAATAGAATAAATATAAAAAAATAAACTAATAATGAGAGATCTACAGAAAATTTTGTTACTTGATTGGTACCAACAGGAAAATATTACTCTTTCATTCAAAAGAGAATCAACTGATAAAAAAAAACAAAATAAAGTAATACCCTATTCACAAGAAATAGAAGATCTAACATCTATCTCTAATATTATACAATATATATATAAAAAACCTTTAACAGACTTAAAAAAATATTCAAAACATTCTTTAATCCATGAAGGCAATGGCAACCCAGATTTCTTAGTTGTGAATGATTTCACAAATTCTACGGAACAAAACTCAAACACAAATATTCTTTGCTCAGATGAAAGAGAATTATTGGAAAAAATGCTAAGTGCTATTGATATAAATTTGAATAATAATTCAATAATTAATGTTTTTTTTTGGCGTACACCAGGGAATAGAAATCCGACTAAAGATGAGATCGAGGATTGCATGCCAGCAGTAAAAAAATTAATAAAAGTCCTCGCTCCCAAATATATCATCACTTTGGGTGATCTTGCGCTAATGTCAATTATGGAAAGAAATTGTAATCTTATGGACTCACGCGGGAAAAAACTTAATTGTGAATATTCTTCTACACCAATATTTGCTATTTTTCATCCAAGATTATTAATTAAACAACCATCACTGAAAAGACTTGCTTGGGAAGATTTAAAATTTATAAAAGAAAATATCAAAAAAGAAATGGAACCTACTCATGAGTGAAGCGAAAGATAAATTTATAAGTTTAAAAATAGGTATAATAACCGTCTCTGATACTAGAAATGTTGACAATGACACTTCAGGTGCATATCTATCTGACGCAATTAAGAAAAGTGGACATGAAATATCTAAGAGAGTAATCGTAAAAGATAGTATTGAACAAATACGTAATATTCTTCATGAATGGACATCCAAAAATGCAGTAGATGTGATAATCACTACTGGTGGAACTGGACTGACTGGAAGGGATAAAACTCCAGAAGCCATAGAACCACTTTTAGAAAAAAAGATTGATGGTTTTGCAGCTCTCTTTCATCAAATTAGTTCAACCAAAATTGGAACTTCAACAATACAATCAAGAGCATTCGGTGGGATATATAAAAATATATATATATTCTCTTTACCTGGATCAACAAATGCATGCAAAGATGCATGGGATGGAATTTTAAAACATCAATTAAATATTAATCATAAACCATGCAATCTTGTTGAGATCATCCCGAGGCTCTCCGAAAAATAATAATCCAGATGACAACCGAATTAAAGCCCTCATTAGACTTTGAAAATTATTATAAAAGTCGTGGTTATGAAATTATTGCAGGGTTGGATGAAGCAGGAAGAGGTCCAATTGCTGGTCCAGTTGTAGCGGCAGCTGTAATTCTTGAGCAGGAAAATATCCCATCCGGTATAGATGACTCAAAAAAACTATCAAATACTCAAATAAAAAAGTTATACTTTGAAATAATTAAGTCATCAAACGTTGGTATCGGAATAGCAGATGTTGAGTGTATTGATAGCATAAACATTTTGAATGCAACAAAATATGCAATGAATTTAGCTGGATCGATGTTAAGTAAGAAACCTAATGTGCTGCTTATTGATGGTAATTTTACAATAAATAACCAAATAAAGAACGTTCCTATAATAGGAGGAGATAGAAAATCTCTATCAATTGCGGCCGCATCAATTATAGCAAAATATATCAGAGATGAGATTATGAAAAAATTTGAATTTATTTATCCGA
Organism: Hyphomicrobiales bacterium; assembly: GCA_016780665.1. Classification (GTDB taxonomy): domain Bacteria; phylum Pseudomonadota; class Alphaproteobacteria; order Rhizobiales; family TMED25; genus TMED25. Next base: position 27,383 of record JADHLM010000001.1, read on the forward strand.
GTTTTTCATTTTCAAAACACAAAGGCTATCCAACATCCTTACACATCAGTGAAATTGAAAAATTTGGAATAATTGAACTACACAGAAAGACTTTTAAACCAATAAACAAAGATAAAAAAAAGTAATAATTTAGAAAATAATAACTTTTTGTTGTCAAAATATAAAAAAATAATTTTTAGCAACAAAATGTTAAAGAAAATATCAAACGAGATACCAAAAAAACTAATCAATAAGATCCTTCATGGTGACAGTTATGCAACCCTGCAGAAGTTACCAGATGACTCCATTGATTTAATATTTGCGGATCCACCCTATAATTTACAATTAAATGATACTCTCTACAGACCCGATTATAGTGAGGTTGATGCAGTTACTGAAGACTGGGATAAGTTTACTGATTTTAAATCTTATGATGAATTTACCAAAAGATGGCTTTATGAATGTAAGAGAGTATTAAAACCATCTGGTTCAATATGGGTTATTGGTAGCTATCATAACATCTTTCGCATTGGCTACATGATGCAAAATTTTGGGTTTTGGACGCTAAATGATATCATTTGGTCAAAAACTAATCCAATGCCACATTTCCGCGGCAGAAGATTTACAAACGCACATGAGACGATTATATGGGCAGCAAAAGATAAGAATTCTAGATATAGATTTAATTATGACTCTCTAAAATCATTGAATGATAATACACAAATGAGATCTGATTGGACCATTCCAATATGTAATGGTAAAGAGAGATTGAGAGATCATGATGGAAATAAAATACATCCTACACAGAAGCCTGAGGCATTATTGTATAGAGTCATACTCTCATCTTCAGATCCAAATGCAATAGTACTTGACCCCTTCCTAGGTAGTGGAACAACTGCAGTTGTAGCTAAAAAACTCGGTAGAAGATGGATAGGAATTGAAAATAATGCGGAGTACATCATAGCTGCCAATGAAAGAATTAAAAATACATCTACACCTAGCCCTGAAGCAATAGATATAAAAGCTACAAAAAGAGACCAAGTAAGAGTGCCTTTTGGTGTATTAGTTGAAAGAGGATATATTGAAATTGGAGAAAAACTATATTGTTCTAAGAAAAAAAATATAGCAATTGTTAAAGCAGATGGGTCTCTGCAATCGAATGAGGTTGTTGGTTCCATTCATAAAATTGGGGCTCATTATCAGGGCACTGAAAGCTGTAATGGATGGACCTATTGGCATTATCTCAGAAATAATAACTTATTCCCCTTAGACAACCTCAGAGAGGAAATTAAATCTAATTTAGACCACAAAATAAATTAGTCTTTGATTAATTTTAGAACCTTCCTCATCAAACTTGATAAGCCTAATTTACCTATATCCCTAAGAGCAACCCAATCTGAATTCTGGAATGTATAATTATCAAGTAGTTGATGATCGCTGAAAGGTATTTCAATAACTTTTAATTGCAGTTGAAAATGTGAAAACCTATGGTTAACAATACCAACCTGGGGTATGTCTCTCTTACTAAAGTTAGTAATTAACTTTTTATAGTTTCGATCATCAACCCAATCTGTTGTTGGAAATTGATAAGTTTTTGCAAGTATTCCTTTGTCTGGTCTTTTTGAGATTAAGTATTCACCAACTCCATTTCTAATTAGAAATACGTTGCCATATCTTTTTGGTAATGATTTTAAATCTTTATTATTTCTAAAATCAAAATTTTTTTTTGACATTGCTTTGCAATGCTCTCTAATTGGACAAATATTACATGATGGATTATTGACACTACAAATAGAAGCACCCAAATCCATTAGTGCCTGACCAACATCTCTGGGTGAAGCACTTAATGTTAATTCTTCCACTAAATTTTCAACATTTTTTTTATTTATTCTTGGATTAGAATAATCCAATTGAAAAACTCTAGTGAGAACTCTTTGAATATTTGTATCAACTGCTTTTGAGGGGAGATTGTAGGCAATTGATACAATGGATGAGGACATGTACACACCAATTCCTGGGAGTTTTTTTAGTTCCTGGATATTATCTGGTATCTTGTATGAGAAATCATTAGCAATTATTTGAGATGTTTTTAATAGATTAGTCGCTCTAGAGTAATACCCTAACCCTGACCATGATTGAATAATTTCATTTTCTGAAGCATTTGATAAATCAAATAATGTAGGCCATCTACAAATAAATTTTTCAAAATATCTAATTACAGTAGATACAGTTGTTTGCTGAAGCATAAACTCACTTACTAGCACAAAATAAGGTGAGTTTTTGTCATTATAATCACTACGCCAAGGAAGATCCCTTTTATTAGACTTATACCATGAAATTAATGGGTATGTAATATCGTTTGGTTTGTACATTTTTTGAAATAAGAATATTATATTATATAGAATAGGTAAAAATGTTTTAATATGTCAACAAACCATAATATTTACAATTTTAGAAATAATAACGTAAGACTTCATATAAGTAATTTTGTTCGTGATATTATAAGTCCATTTGAAAAAAAATATGGTAAAAAGACAAGTGAACTAAATGAATTATGGAGAATTGCCCTAGGTAATGAGTATAGTGACTTCGTAAAACCAAATAAAATTACAACAGAGTATAAATATGTGAATGATGAAAGAGTACTGGTAAGAAAACTCCACATAGATGTTGACAGTACGCGAGCTCTCGAAATTACGTATAGTGCAGATAATATTATTAATAGAATAAATGAATTATATGGCGTTGATTTTATCTCACAACTTATAATTAAGAGCAAAAACAAATCAAATAATACTAATCATGTAAATAAAATTAATAACCATTATAAGAAATCTCCCTCGGGTCAAATTAAAATAAATACTGAAGGAATCAAAGATGATAATTTAAAGAATGCTCTGGTGAAACTTGGGCGCAATATACAGGAGTCATAAAAATGAAAAGAAATAATATATTAATCTCATCTGTTGCAATAGTTTGCTTATTATCCATTTTTTATTTCTCATTAAATTCACGTACAGAAACCACAGAAGAAGTAGTTTTGCAAAAAATGAATGACGTAAATGAAAAAGGATCTCAATTTTTTTTAGAAATGGAGTCTAATATAATTGATGTATCTCTTGAAGAACTAACTCTTGGAGACCCAAACGCACCTATTACAATTATTGAGTATTCGTCGATGACATGCTCTCATTGCGCTGATTTTCATAATATGACGTATCCAGATTTGAAACAAAATCACATTGATACTGGTGAAGTTAGATTTATCTTTAGAGAATTTCCACTAGACAAACTTGCTATGGCTACTTCAATGCTCGCAAGATGTGTAGATAATGAGATATCCATGGCATTTATTGAGATATTATTTAAAAACCGTGACAGATGGATGTCAGAAAACGCCCTAGTTGAATTAAAAAATTTTTCAAAGCAAGCAGGACTAGATAGCAATGAATTTGATGCTTGTCTAAACGATCAAAAACTACTTGATGATTTAATTGCTGGAAAAGAAAAAGCTATAGAAGATTATAAAATAAATTCCACTCCCTCTTTTATTATTAACGGTAAAGTGATTTCAGGCAACAAACCCTACTCATTTTTCAAATCCGAGATAGAAAAAATTTTAGCTGACTATAAGGGTGCATAAAGCTCACAATTATGGAATTAAAAAAAATTAAATTACATGGCTTTAAGTCATTTGATAAACCAACTGAATTAGATATATATCCTGGGCTAACAGGAATTGTTGGTCCAAATGGTTGCGGAAAATCTAATATACTTGATAGTCTGCAGTGGGTAATGGGCGAAACGTCCTACAAGAATCTCAGAGGATCCGAAATGGACGATGTCATTTTTTCAGGAACAGACACAAGTGCCTCCAGAAATTTTGCAGAAGTATCGGTTGTTTTGGCAGAACATAAATTATCACACAAAAATGATTCTGATAATGAATATGAAATTAGAAGAAGAATAGAGAGAAATTCAGGCTCAAAATATTTCATTAACTCAATTGAAAAAAGAGCAAAAGATGTTCAATTATTCTTCGCAGATAATTCACTTGGACCTCATTCAGTTTCCATAGTAAAGCAAGGTAATATCAACCAATTAATTGAAGCAAAACCAAGTGAACGAAGGAAAATATTAGAAGAAGCAGCCGGGATAAGCGGGCTACACCACAGAAAGCATGAAGCCATTCTAAGATTGAATGCCACAAAAGCGAATATCGAACGGATAAATGATATCATTAAGGAAATTAACACTCAATTATCCTCACTTAAAAGACAGTATAACCAAGCAGAGAAATTTAAGATTATAGCAGCAAGAATTAGACAATTTGAAAAGGAATTACTTCAAATTGAGTGGAATGCATTGACTGATAGAGAGAGTGAATTAAAAAATCAAATTTCAACTAAAGAAAATACTATTCAACTCCAAAAAAACAAAATTAATGATCTTCAAATCAAAGTTGGTAACCTAAAAAAACAAATCCAACCTATCAGAGATAACTACAACTCAACTTCAGAAGAAATTCAAAAGAAGAATAGTGCTTTATTAAACATTAAAAATGAAATCCAATATACATCAGAAAGAATTAATAATACACGAAGTCAAATATCAATAATTAAACAAGATATTCAAAGAGAAATAAAGAACTCAGCAGATCACAAAGAACAATTGCAAAAATTAGCGATTAAAAAACAGGAACTGCAGAGAAATCTCAATGAGATAAATAAGATAGAACATGAAGTAATAGAGTCATCTTTGGGCGCAACACAAAACTATAAGTCCCTTGAAGAAGAATATAATAACTTTCTCTCAAAACTAGTGGAAAAGAAAACAGAAAAAACAACAATTGAGAATCAAATTAATGACATTGAAAAATCGATCTTACATCACTCTGCTCAATTAGATGGTCTGGTGCAGGAAGAAAAAAAAATAAAATTGGAAAATAATCTTGAAAAGAATCGGCAGAGTCTTAATGAAAAACAAATATTGTTAGAAAATAATGTAAAGACACTATTAAGTGACATATCAGAAAAAGAAGCCCTAAAAGAAAAATTATTACAAGACATTCAAAACAATAAAAACCAAATTATTGAACAAGAATTCAAAATTAAGCAACTTACTATTTCTAGGGAAAATATTGAAACGTACCTAAAGGAAAATGATACATCAGGCTCAATTATTGAATCAATTGAAATTGAAGATACGTATAAAGTATTAGTTAGCTCTATACTTGAGGATTTAGAAAACTCAACATTAGATGAAGATACAAAGTATTGGCTAAATAAAAAGGCAATTCATTTAAATAAGTTTGATAAATCTATCAAACCACTATCTGATATTGTACGAGGGCCAAAAGAAATAGCTTTATTCCTTCAATTTTCAGGGTTTACAGAAGAAAAAGATATCAAAAAGATACTAGAACTATTAGAACCTGGACAACAAGTTATAAATTCTGATGGTAAAATTATTAGATGGGATGGGCTCATAAAAAAAATTAATATTAACGATGAAACAAGCAATATATTAGCTGCCAAAATTAATTTTAAAAAAAATCTAGATCAAGCAGAAATAATTGATATTGAAATAAAAAAATTAGAAACTCAACAAAATCAGATTGAGTCAAAATATAAATTGACAATAGAAGAAGAAAAAAAATTGAAAGAATCATGGAGTGCAAAAATAAACGAACAACAAAAGAATATTAATTCACTTCAAATGATTAATGAAGAAATAGTTTTGGCACAAGATATAGCCACGCAAATAAAGACAAAAATAAATACTGAAAATGATACTCTCAAGAGTCTGAATGAGAGAATTCAATCACTACGATCGCAAACAATAAAGCAAGATAATATTGATGTCCTAGAAAAGAATCTGGGCAAGGTAAGACAAGAATTTTATAATGCAAAAACCATAGCAGATATGAAGGAAACGAATACTCAAAATTTATTGAAGGAAAAAAGAGAACTTGAAAAAAATCTTGAAGATATTGTTGCAAGTGAAGACTCATGGGAAAATAGAAAAATTCAATCCGATATTCACCTTAAAGAATTAAATTCTCGAATAGAGAATTTGGATATCCAGCTCAACAAACTCCAACATGTGCCATCACAGCTAGAGAATGAACAAAAAGAGATTGATCTGAGTATACAAGATCTATCCCGGAAAAGGCTGACTTTCAAAGAGGAGCTATTAGTGAAAGAGAATGAATTTGAAGCTAATTCAGCAGACATTAAGATCCAAGAGAATAATTTATCTCGAGAGTCAGAGATTTTAGTCCATGCTAGAGCCCAGATTGAAAATCTTGAAGAAAAGAAGATTGACTTAAAAGATAAAATAAAAATTAATCTTGAAATCGAGATAGATAATTTACTTGATGATTTTAATCCTGAATTAGATAAAGAGACTATCATTAATGCACTCGCAGCAGTACATAGACAACGCGAACAAATTGGAGCAGTAAACCTCACTGCGGAAGATGAGTACATTGAAGTTAAAAATAGATACGATCAGCTCATAATTGAACGAGATGACTTACTGTCTGCGACTGAAAATCTTCAAAAAGGAATTGTTGAAATAGATAAAGAGGCGAGAGCTAGATTACTTAATTCCTATGAGAATGTTAATAATAATTTCAAATTATTATTCGAAAAATTATTTGATGGCGGTAAAGCTGAGTTAAGATTAAACACCGAAGAGGATATTCTAGAGTCAGGGCTCGATATTATAGCGTGGCCACCTGGCAAAAAACCCCAGACAATTTCATTATTATCAGGTGGCGAACAGGCGCTAACAGTGATTGCTCTCATAATTGCAGTTTTTTTAGAAAATCCTTCACCAATATGCATATTAGATGAAGTTGATGCTCCATTAGATGATAATAACGTAAAAAAATTCTGTGATCTGCTTGATGAACTATCAAAAAGTACAAAAACAAAATTTTTAATTGTCACTCATCATCCCTATACCATGTCAAGAATGGATAGGCTCTATGGAGTGACAATGGCAAAAAGAGGAGAAAGTGTAATATTATCAGTTGATTTAAATCAGGCAGAAAATATAGTGAAAGAAAATTATGTCGCGTGATGAAAAAAGTGCAGCAGAAGAAAAATTAAAAGAAATAGCTGAGAAGATCGAAAAATACAAACTCAGTCATACTCCAAATGATATTAAACAAAAAAATAAACGAGGAAGACAAATATCTATTGCCATGAGACTTTCAACAGAGCTTGTAGTGGCGTCGATTGTTGGAGCAATTCTTGGCTGGTATATAGATAAATGGTTAAATACAAAGCCAATATTTTTTATCATTTTTTTGCTTCTTGGAGTTATTTCCGGAGTAAAAACTGCAATAGCTACATCAAAGCAATTATATGATGAAAGCTAATTACTAAATTGATTCACAATTTAGTGTATTTTTTTTATCAAAAATAATAAATTTACTACCAAAAATGTTAAAACTTATATATAAGTTAGTTGTAAAAATGAGGATTAAATAATGGCTGCTGAAAAATCTGGTGCTCCTGATCCAATGCATCAGTTTGACATCGTTGAACTGATTGATATAGAGTTGTTCGGGCTCAACCTATCTTTTACAAACTCATCATTGTTTATGGTATTCAGTGTTGCCCTAATTATTTTCTTAACACTCTTTTCATTTAATGGGAGAGCGACAATACCAACAAGACTCCAATCTATTGCTGAATTGTCATATGAATTCGTGGCTAAAATGGTTAGAGACAATGTTGGAGATGAGGGTCAAAAATATTTCCCATTCATTTTCTGTTTATTCATGTTCGTACTTTTCTGCAACATGCTTGGAATGATTCCCTATACGTTTACAGTCACAAGCCACATAATTGTAACCTTTGCATTAGCAATAGTTATATTTTTTGGTGTAACACTTATTGGGTTTATTATGCACGGTATAAAATTCTTTAAGTTCTTTGTGCCCAGTGGTGTGCCAAAAGCGTTATTACCACTATTAGTTGTGATTGAGGTTATTTCATATTTAACTAGACCAGTAAGTTTATCTGTGAGGTTATTTGCAAACATGATGGCAGGACATACTATGTTAAAGGTTTTCGGCTTTTTTGTTGCAGGCATGTTCTTTTCAGGAAATTTATTTATTTCCCCTCTCGGTATAGCTCCGTTAGCTTTTATCGTTGCTTTTACTGGATTAGAAATACTCGTAGCATTTTTACAGGCATATGTTTTTGCAATCTTAACTTGTATATACTTGAATGATTCAATTCACATGCATTAGCATTAATCGTTATTAAATTAAAAAGGAGATAAAAATGGAACCAGAAGCAGCTAAATTAATTGGAGCAGGTCTTGCGACAATAGCACTAGCAGGTGCTGGTATAGGTATTGGAACAATTTTTGGTAATTACTTATCAGGTGCTCTAAGAAACCCATCTGCAGCGCCAGGACAATTCCCAAACTTGCTATTAGGTTTTGCCCTTGCTGAAGCGACAGGACTTTTTGGACTTGTTATCGCTCTGATACTTCTATTCGTTGTATAATAACTTAATCTTATTAGCGGATAGGTATTTATGTCTGAATCAAGTATGCCTCAGTTAAATCCAGAATATTTTGCTTCGCAAATATTCTGGCTTATCTTTTCTTTTGCCATTTTATACATTGTCATGGCAAAATTTGCATTGCCAAAGATTGCGAATGTAATTGAATCAAGGGAAGATGTAATAGCTCGTGATCTTGAAGATGCAGAAAACTATAAGAAAGATTCTGAGGCAACCGAACTAAAATATACAAATGCTATAAAAGAGGCGCAAAATAAGGCCTCTGAGACACTAGCAATTTCAAGAGACAAACTAAATAAACAAATTGAAGCTGATAAAAAAACTTTTGATCAAGAAAGCGCTGAATTAGCCTCTAAATTTATTGCCGATCTTGATATAAAAAAACAGAAAGTCTTGCAAGACTCAGAGCAAATAGCGAATGTTGTAGCAATCGATATCATTAATAAGATACTTGGAACGGATGCACTTAATCAAGATAATGTAAAAAGTTCAATAAAAACAATGTTGAAAAACTAGTAGGTGGATGAATGTTAGAAAAAGACGCAACATGGGTAGCAATTGGTTTTATCTTATTCATACTTTTGCTTGTTTACTTCAAAGTTCCCGGACAAATCACAAAAATTTTAGATAATCGAGCTGATAAGATAAGAAGCGAACTCGATGAAGCTAAGAAGTTGAGAGAAGAAGCTCAATCTATGTTAGCAGATTTTCAGAAAAAAAATAAAGAAGCTGAAAAATATGCAAAAGCGCTTATTGATGAAGCAAAAAAATTAGCTAAGAACTACGAGAAAGAAGCAAAGTCAAAGTTTGATGAAAATATGGAAAGAAGAAAAAAACTTCTTGATGAAAAGCTGAAAAGAGCTGAAGTAGAAGCTCTCAATCAAATCAAGAATGATATTACTGATATTGTTTTTGATGCGATTGACAAATCTTTATCAAACAATAATATTAACAAGAAAGCTTCTGATAGAATCATTGATAGCGGAATAAAAGAAATTACCAAATAATTTTATTTATTTTTATTATATTCAATCTGATCAGCTGTCAGTTTAAACCCAACTAGAATTTTGTAATCCTGAGATCTTTTGGATTGTTCAAAATCAAGTCTATAGTTGTTCACAACATATTCAAACCTGGCCAATGAAGCACCATCGGGTATTTCTACATCAATATCGATGTATTTTCTAGATAAAACTTCCTTCTTATTATTTACGATAGCTATGAACGCTGGCAGTTCATAATTATTATCCATTGCTCGTTGTCCAAGAGAAATTGTACCAATTATATATAAATTTCCCAATGAATAATCTTGTTCAACATTGCACTCATAATCTACTCTATCTATTCTTCCTCTATAAATAACATTAGCCTCATCAAAAGAGCCAAAATCCATAAACTCATTTATGCTGATGGCATCAGCAAGGATCATTGGTTTTGGGCAAACAACTTCTTCAGCTACATTTTTATTAAACGGATTTATATTATATTTAGATAGATCTGGCATGCCAAGATTTGGCATGCTAAAATCAGAGACTGTCTCGCATGCTGATAACATTAAGACTAATATGATTGGAAGAAATTTTTTCATTTACTATTCGTGAAATATATTTGAACTATTATTTTCTTATATATATTATTCATAATATCATTTGTAAATCCATATGAATATACTTTGTTGAATACTTGTGTGGATAATAAATAAAACTAAAAGGAAACATATAAAATAAACGAATTAAATGTACATTTAGCGAACCCGAGGGGGTTTTGTGCAGGAGTTGAAAGAGCAATTCAGATTGTAGAGGAAGCATTATTGGAGTATGGACCACCTGTTTTTGTTCGGCATGATATCGTTCATAATAAAACTGTTGTGAATGAATTGAAATCAAAAGGAGTTATTTTTGTTGAAGAATTAGATGAGATCCCTAATACAAAGCAACCAATAATATTTTCTGCACACGGTGTAGCTAAATCAATTATTAATGATGCAAAGAATAATAATTTGAATATTATTGATGCCACTTGCCCATTAGTCTCTAAAGTGCATATTGAAGCAACAAAACTTCATAATAATGGATATGAAATTATACTAATTGGGCATAAGAATCACCCAGAGGTCATCGGTACTATTGGGCAATTACCACATGGCTCAATTAAATTAATAGAAGATATAGATGATGCTAAAAAATTTATACCCAATCAAATAAATAAATTAGCCTATATTACTCAGACAACATTATCTGTTGACGATACGATTGAGATCATTAATTTACTAAAATCTAAGTATCCAAATATTAAGTCACCTCATAAAAATGATATATGTTATGCAACTACGAATAGACAAGAAGTTGTAAAAAATATTTCTAAAGTAGCAGACGTTATTTTTGTTGTTGGCTCAGAACATAGTTCAAACTCTCAACGATTAGTTGAGGTTGGTAAAAAATCTGGTTGCAAAGCTAGCTATCTAATAGAAGATGAAACTAAAATAAAATGGGATGTTTTAGATAATATTAAAAATCTAGCAATTACTGCCGGTGCATCGGCTCCTGAGATTATTGTTGAGAGAATTATCAAAGAAATTTCAAAAAAATATAAAATTAATTTAGTTCACAATACATATACCGAAGAAAATATAACCTTTAAATTACCCAAGATTAGAAGATAGATTAATAAATGGCGGTATATACCAAAGTAGATCTAGTTGAGGCTCAAAATTTTATTAATAAGAATTATGAGCTAGAAGATATTTTGTCCATTGTTGAGATCTCAGAGGGCGTAGAAAATACTAACTATGTTTTAGAGACAAGTAATAACAAATATATCTTAACTTTATATGAAGACCGTGTATCAGTATCAGATTTACCATTCTTTATTGATTTGATGGTTTATCTTGATAATAGAAATATAGTATGTCCTAAACCAATAAGAATGAAAAGTGGTAAATATATCGAAGTTTTAAATGACCGATATGCAGCAATATTTAGTTTTTTGAGTGGAAATTCTACTCGAAAAATAACAAATAAAAATTGTTTCCTAGTTGGACAGACTCTTGCAAATCTCCATGAACAAACTTCTGAAATAAAAATAACGCGTCAGAATCAACTATCTCAAAAACATTTGCCTAAATTATTTGACACAATAAAAAATGAGTCTTTTGAAATTAGAAAATCCCTAAAATCTGAAATTAAGGATGAATTAAATTATTTAAATTCAAATTGGCCTACAGACCTTCCGAGTGGAATAATTCATGGTGATTTATTCCCTGATAATATATTTTTTAATGGCGATAAACTAAGTGGAGTTATCGACTTCTATTTTGCATGCAATGATCTATACGTACTTGATATTGGTATATCTATAAATGCATGGTGCTTCGAGAAAGACAATTCATTCAATATTACTAAGGCAAAGTATTTACTCCGAGGATATAACTCAATTAAAGAACTAACTTCTCAAGAAATTGCTTCATTACCAATAATGTGTAGGGGAAGCGCTCTGAGATTCTTACTAACAAGATTAATTGATTGGAATAAATCAGATGATAATGCACTAGTTATACCAAAAGATCCTATTGAGTATTATACAAAATTAAAATTTCATCAAACTGTAATGAGTGCAAAGGACTATGGACTATATGACTGATAAAGTTGAAATCTATACAGATGGAGCGTGTTCTGGTAATCCAGGTATTGGTGGTTGGGGAGCTTATCTTAAGTATAAAGATAATGTGAAGGAATTATCAGGATCTGATGAAAATACTACAAATAATCGAATGGAATTAGTTGCAGCAATTGAAGGATTAAAGATATTAAAAAAACGCTCTGAAGTTAATTTATATACGGACTCTGTTTACCTCAAAGATGGAATAACAAAATGGATATTCAATTGGCAGAAAAACAATTGGAAAAATGCTAATAAAAAAGATGTGAAGAATAAAGATTTATGGATTCAGCTTCTAGAGGTAGTTAATAAGCATGATATCAATTGGATATGGGTAAAGGGACATGAAGGTAATATAGGAAATGAAATTGCAGATAATCTTGCAACATCTGCAATAAGTAATTTTAAGGGTTTATAATAAAATCTTCTAAGAAGAATTGTTCATCTTTCTCTATTAGAAATGTCATTTTGATATCCTTATTCTTAAAATCTTGATCATATGATCTGAATGTAAAATTATAATTCATATAATTTTTCTGTTTGGATTGGTTGTCGGATAAAAAATAGTCATCTGAAGTTAATGGAAAAATGGCATCTATTCTTTCATTAAAGATAATTTGAAGATTATCATCTGATTTTATGTCATAAAATATAATATCATTTATAAAAATAATATTATCACTTCTATATTTTGGAATATCTTTTAAAGCATTTTGGATCAATTTATATCTAATTTTACTATAATTAGTCGGTTTATCATCTAATTTAAAAGATATTGTCTGGTTAATAGGAATACAAACAAGATTGCAAACACCAAAATTCATATCTAACTCAATATCATCTCCATATTCATAGTTTTCGAGTGATATCGTAATTGGTATCAAAACTGCGTCCTTATAAATATAATTAGTGCCAAATTCATCTTTTAACAGATTAGGTGTAGGCCAATTAATATAATAATCATTGATATACTTGTTCTTGATAATTATTGAGGGCTCAATTCCACTGTCACCTGGATTTGACCAATAAGTATAAGTATTATCTTCTAATAATACTTCTACACCAATGTGGGTCAATTCGCCGTGAACTTCGGATGTAATAATCCGTATTTTTGAATATGTATTATGATACCAGTCATCATCACTACTATCTAATACTAATATATTCATTACACCGAGTGTAATTAAAAATAGAACAAAAAATAGATGGGCTAAAATTCTAATATTTTTGGCCATTATTAATTTCATTATATTTATTTTTAGTGAGACCAAAAAGTAAGTGGTCTTCCCATTTACCATTAATACGAAGAAATTCTTTTGCATATCCCTCTTCTTCAAAACCAATATTAATCAAAAGGTTTTTTGATGCAATATTCCTAGGAATGCACGCCGCTTCAATTCTGTTGAATTTAAGTTCTAAAAATAATTGTTTAATTAACAATTTCAAAGCATTTCTCATATAGCCTTTTCGTGAGTAATTTTGACCAATCCAATAACCAAGTGTACAACTTTGTGAGATACCAGTTTTAATGTTAAAAACATTTACACCACCAACTAAATCATTATCTGCGTTAAAAATAAAAAAAGAATATTGGAGATTGTTTTTTCTTTTCTGAGAATAAATTGAGAGTAACTTCAAATATCTATTAAAACTATGTTCTCCAGGTCGCCAGGTTGGTTCCCATGGAGTTAAAAAATCCCTACTCTTTTCCCTCACAGCCTTCCAACTTTTGTAATTAAAAATTGATGGATATTTAAGTGTAATCTCAGATGATGATATTGATTGATTTTTTTTATAGAATACCAAGTTAAGACTCCGATATTATTTATAAAAGCTCACTATATCTTCCTTAGCTCTAAGAGTCTTAATAGCGCCGAGTGCACTAATTGTCATTTTTTCTGGTATAAATGTCTTTTCAATAAATTCTTTTATATGGTTCAAATTTATTGCTTCTATTTTATTTAGAGTCTCATTAATATCAATGACCCGATCATAAATTGATACTTGTCGTGCAATTTGATTCATTCTTGCCATTGGATTTTCTGATGACATTAATAATCCTGCTCGTATCTGTTTTTTTGCTTTATTTATTTCCTGCTCTGAAATGTTACATTTAGATAATAATATTTCATTTGCAACAGCTTCACTATACTCATTAACTTTTTCTGGTGATGTAGCAGAGTAAACCCCAAAAACTCCTGTATCCCTATATGAACTAGAAAAAGAGAATACGCTGTATGCCAGCCCTAATTTTTCTCTTATATTTTGAAATAATCTAGATGACATACCGCCACCTAAAATGTTTGAGAAAATATGAGATACATACAAATCATCAGCGAAATATGAACAACCTTCAAATGCATATATAATATGTGCCTGTTCAATATTCCTCTCTTCTCTAATTTCAGAAGGGTTATATTCAGCATCTTTGATGGGAGGTGTTTTTCCTTTGGGTATTGAGTTAAAATATTTATTACATAGATCCACTAATTCTTCATGTTTTATAGCTCCTGTTGCTACAATTGTTAAATTTTCTGCATGATAGTGATCATCTAAATAGTTTTTGATATTTTCTGATTTAATACTCATTAAAGTCTCTTTATTTCCAAGTATAGATCTGCCGATAGCTTGATCTTGGTAGGCAGCACTTTGGAAATTTTCAAAAACCATATCATCTGGTGAGTCAATTGTAGAAGCTAATTCTTGCAGTATAACATTTTTTTCTCTACTCAATTCAATAGGATCGAATACTGAGTTTTGTATGATATCAGATAAAATTGACACACCAATCTCAACGTCATTTTTTAGTAATCTAACATAATATGATGTTCTCTCCACACTTGTTGAAGCATTAATATCCCCTCCAACATTTTCTATCTCAAGGGCAATTTGTTTTGCTGTTCTTGATTTTGTACCCTTGAATGCCATATGTTCCAATAAATGTGATATACCTTGTTCACTCTTCTTCTCATTCCTGGATCCAACCTCAGCCCAAACACCAAGGGACACAGAACTAAAATTTGGCATATATTGTGATATTACTCTAATATTATTATCAATCTTGCTATCTGTAATTAACATCTACTTATTTCCTATAATTATTTAAAATATATTCTTTGATTTCA
Organism: Hyphomicrobiales bacterium; assembly: GCA_016780665.1. GTDB lineage: Bacteria > Pseudomonadota > Alphaproteobacteria > Rhizobiales > TMED25 > TMED25. The sequence goes on from JADHLM010000001.1 coordinate 42,693, forward strand.
CTTAGTTTATTATTCTTTGAAAGAATTCTTTCTTCTTGCTCATATATATTAACATTAGTTATTGGTATTTCAGGATATATTCCGATAGCCTTATCAACTGTTTCTGGAAATTTTGCAGGGTGTGCGGTGGACAAAATAACTGACTGTTCATATTTGTTTTTAAATTGTATACCCATTGCAACTGCGGTGTGAGGATCTATAATTTCACCATATTCTAAATATACTTTTCTAATTATATCTAATGTCTCAGAATCATCCAAAGATCCAGCCCCGAAAGAAGCTCTAAATTGAGACAATTGATTGTTATCTAATTTAAATCTATTGTGATTAGCAAGATCTGACATTTTTTCACAAACTATTTTTGACTTTCTACCCACTAAATCAAATAGTAAACGTTCAAAATTACTTGAAATCTGTATATCCATAGATGGTGAAATTGTAGGGATAACTCCAGAAATCGCATAATTACCTGATTTAAAACATTCCTCTAGAATATTATTTTTATTTGTAGCGACAACTAACTGATTGATACTTAAACCCATCATCTTTGCAATATATCCTGCAAAAATATCCCCAAAATTACCAGTTGGCACAATAAAATTTATTTTACCAGATTTATCATTAAGCTGACTGCAAGCTGAAAAATAATACATTATCTGAATCATTATTCTTGCCCAGTTTATTGAATTAACAGCAGTTAGTTGGACACTATCTGAGAGTTTCTTATCTTTAAATAGAGCTTTTACAATATTCTGACAATCATCAAATGTGCCATCAATCGAAATAACATGTACATTACTAGATGAATTTGTTGTCATGAATCTTCTTTGAACTTCTGAGATTCTATCTTTTGGGAACAAAACATACAAATCAATGTTATTTTTATTTGCAAAAGCTGATACAGCGGCACCACCTGTATCACCGGAAGTTGCGCAAATTATAGACGCTCTTTTTTTATTTCTATCTAATACATGTTCGATCATCCTTGATAATAACTGCATAGCTAAGTCTTTGAAAGCTAGTGTAGGTCCATGATGAAGCTCTAGAATAGATATTTTATCATTAATTGTTTTTAATGGTGTTACCCTCCTATCTCTAAAGGTAGAATAGGATTCTTCAGTCATTTGTGATAGTTTTGAGATTTCAAATGTATCTCCAGTAAATAGCTTTATAATTTCAAAGGTAATATTTTGATAGTCTTTAGAGAGAAGATCTTTAATTGTATTTTCATCCAGTTCAGGAATAAACTCAGGAACGAAAAGACCGCCATCATCAGCTAGACCTTTTAGAAGTATATCTTCAAAGGAAAACTTGTGTTTTTGATCACGTGTACTGATATATTGCATTTTAACGTATCTCTCTTCTACTTTTTATTATTGAATATAAATATATAAATAATAATACTGTTGCAAGACTATACCATGTAATTGCGTATGATAGATGATTATCAGAAAAAGTTAATTTTGTTTCGTTTGATTGAGGTAAGTTAATGCTAGTATCAATTAAATCAATATAAAAAACTGTTTTTATTTCTATTCCAAAAAATTTACTCAGATCCTCTTTATTAAATAAATAAGCAACTTTTTCTTTGAAATTTGCTTCAGGCGTAAATATATTATTTTTCTCGTATCTTTTTATATATCCTTCAATTGAAACGTTAGAAGTTGTATCATTGTATTTTGGATAATTACTAATATTTGTTTGTGGTACAAATCCTCTATTTACAATTAACACATCATTATCTTTAACTATAAAAGGATTTAGTATCCAGTAGCCGGCTCCACCAAATTCTCCTCTGGGATTTGATAAGTTAGCAAAAACACGTGCCTCTAATCCATTCATGTATTTACCTTCTATGTTTACTTTCTTGTATAACCAATCGTTTAAATTTTCTGCTGTAATTTCTATATTATCTAACAAGATAGTTTCGTAGCTGGTTCGCTTAATTTGTTCTAATAATTCAGCTTTCTGTGCCTTACGATCTAATTGCCATGACCCAAGGCAAAGTAATATGACAAAGGTAAATATTACAAGAAGGTTTAATGTTAATAACTTAAGTTTACTCATTCTATACTTCATTAGATCTTTTTATTTCATATGCTGAGTATAAAAATAAACTCTTCACAGGTCGCTTAATCAGTAATGATAAGAGTATTGTCATTGGCACCCATATAATTAATTGTATAACTAAATCAGGTTTGTAGTTAAATTCTGTGTATAATACACCACCCATGATGATTATACCAACTATCAGAATAACAAAAAAAGTATCAGCATCACCTAAATGATATCCAGAATAGTTTTCTGAGCATTTTTCACATTTTTTCTTTGTAATAAAAAGATTAGTAAATGTAGATGAGTTAACACAATTAGGACAAAGCCCTAATATGACAATTTTAAATAAACGTGAAAAATTACTTTTAAGTAAATACAATTAATTTTGGCAAATATTATTAATGAGGAATAATATCTCCAGCTCCCCAAACATATATAGCAGCAAACAGGAAGAGCCAGACAACATCAACAAAATGCCAATACCAAGCAGCAGCTTCAAATCCAAAATGGCTATCTTTTTTGAAATGTCCCGCACCAACGCGCAAAGTGCATACAATTAGGAATATTGTACCTACGAGCACATGAAAACCATGGAATCCAGTAGCCATGAAAAAAGTTGCTCCATAAATATGACCACTAAAATCAAATGCGGCATGACTATATTCATAGGCTTGTACGCATGTAAAGATTGCTCCTAAAGCAACTGTTAATAATAAACCAAGTCTCAGTCCTTTACGATCATCGTGAAGTAATGAGTGATGTGCCCATGTTACAGCAGTACCAGATGTTAGAAGGATTAATGTATTTAATAATGGTAGATGCCAAGGATCAAAAGTTGCAATCTGGTCTGGTGGCCAATGTCCACCTGTTAAATCAGTTCTTAGATACTGTTGAACTTCCCCTGCATACAGTGAAGCATCAAAGTATGACCAGAACCACGCAACAAAAAACATTACCTCTGAGGCAATGAACATAATCATACCATATCTAAGATGCAATTGAACGACTGGAGTATGATCACCTTTATGAGCTTCCTTGATCACCTCTCTCCACCAACCGTACATTGTATAAAGAACTGCTAAGAGACCTAAAATTAGAAGCCAGTAACTATCTTGATGAAAATATAAAACAGCTCCGATTGCGGTAATAAAAGCTGAAATGGCTCCAATTACAGGCCACGGGCTTGGATCAACTAGATGATAGTCATGATTTTTTGTATGGGTTTCACTCATAATTGTTGTCTCTTAATAGATGAATAGTTTCATTCAATTTTGCCTTATTATATACATAATTTTTTCACAATAAATCCTTATTTTTAAAAAAAGTATAAGAAATAGTAATTGTATCAACATCTTTTAATTCTTTATCACGATCAATTGAAGGGTCTATGAAAAAAGTTAAAGGCATATTAATTTCTTCTTCAGGTTTTAGTTCTTGGCCTGTAAAACAGAAACATTCTACTTTGAGAATATATGCAGCTGCTTCAGCTGGAATCACATTATACGTAGCCACTCCATTTGTAATAAAATTTGATAAGTTTTTTGCTTCGTAATACGTGAAGATGTTATCTCCTGTTTTAATTTTATCGGATATTTTTTCTGAGGTTACTGACCAATTTAGATCAGATGATATATTAGTGTCATAACGAATAATAAATTCACGATCACCAATCTCAGATGATACATTAATTACACTTGGTGTTCCTTTGTATCCTGTAATTTTACAAAATAATTCATATAATGGGACAGCTGCGAGTGATAACCCTCCCATGAACAAGATAATCGATAAACATAAGACTAATATTTTTTTATTATTATTCATTAAAATAGCTTATTTACTGGGAGATATTAGAGATTAGTTGAAGAATTGTTGTAACAAAAAATATTACAACCAATAAGAATAAAATTATTGCAATTGCTTGTGATTTTTTTCTTCTATTAGAGAGGAATATATCTTTTTTAGTTTTATTATTATTTAAATCATTATTACTCATAGAAAATTTACCCCCCAAGATAAGACTTATAAAAATAGTCAATTAGAAATAAGATATAAATTAAAAACAGATATAATATTGAATACAAAAATAATCTTTTCGAGTGTTTTTTTTGCTTTTGCTCATCGCTTGATTTATATAATTGAAGAGAGATAATTATAAAGACAACACTTAAAATAATTGCTGGTATTAGGAACAAAATTGAGACCATCCCAATATAATATGGTGCAATGACGGAAATTGACATAACTATTGAATAATAAACAATTTGACGTTTTGTATAATCATTACCTACTACATTTGGCATCATAGGAATACTAGCTTTTTCATAATCACTTGATGTAACAATAGCGAGAGCCCAAAAATGTGGTGGAGTCCATAAAAAAATTATAAAAAATAGTATAATAGGCTCGATCGCGATTGGTGCACCAGTTGATAACCAACCAATTATTGGTGGAAAAGCACCTGCAGCCCCTCCTATTACTATATTCTGCATTGTTCTTCTTTTTAACCACATTGTATATATGACTGCGTAAAAGAATATTGTGAAGGCTAAGAGAAATGAGGCGCTCCAGTTGATCAGTATGCCCATAATTATAACTGAACCAGCAGATATTACCATTCCATATGTAAGTGCCTCATTTTTGTTTATGTTGCCTGCTGGAATTGGCCTATTAATTGTCCTCTTCATTAATCTATCAATATCAGAGTCATACCACATATTGAGAACACCGGATGCACCAGCACCGATTGCAATACAAAGTATTGAAATTAATGCTATAAATGGATGAATTTTAACCGGTGATAGGACTAAACCAACAAAACTAGTAAATATCACAAGTGACATTACTCTTGGTTTCATCAGATCATAAAAATCACGTACACTACTGGAGGTATATTCCATAATTAGCTTTACAACCTATTGAAAGGTTTTAAGAAATTAATGTTCGGCATCCCTTGTAACAGTTGATACTTTTTGCATCGATGCATCCCCACCAATAAATGATCCAAAATCAACTGGTTCAGGAAGATCTTCAAACTGATGAAATGGAGGTGGTGAAGACAAAGTCCATTCTAGAGTTGAAACACCTTCACCCCAAGGGTTGTTTCCTGCTGGAACTTTCCTTGCAAACGCCAGATAAACTCCAAATAAGAAGACTAGTACTGCAAAAGAGGAAATGTAGGAACCCATTGATGAAACAAAATTCCAACCAGCAAAGGCATCAGGATAGTCAACATATCTTCTCGGCATACCTGCAAGACCTAAAAAATGTTGAGGGAAGAAAATCATATTAACACCTATAAATGTTAACCAGAAATGAGCTTTCCCAATTCTCTCAGAAATCATGTAACCAGATATTTTTGGGAACCAGTAATACCATCCACCAAAAATCGCAAACACGGCACCCATGGATAGAACATAATGGAAATGCGCTACAACATAGTATGTGTCATGGAATGACCTATCTACTCCGGCATTTGCAAGAACAACTCCAGTCACTCCTCCAATTGTAAATAGAAATATAAAACCAATTGCCCACAACATTGGAGTTTTGTATTCAATTGAACCACCCCACATTGTTGCTATCCAAGAAAATATCTTAATGCCGGTTGGAACAGCGATTATCATTGTAGCAGCAACAAAATATGCTTGCGTATTCACACTTAATCCTACTGTATACATGTGGTGTGCCCATACAATAAATCCTATAAGACCGATCGCGACCATTGCATAAGCCATTCCAAGATAGCCAAATATAGGCTTTCGTGAGAAAGTGGATATAATATGACTTACCATACCAAAACCTGGGAGAATTAGTATATACACCTCAGGATGCCCAAAGAACCAAAATAGGTGTTGAAACAATATTGGATCTCCACCACCGGCTGGATCAAAGAAAGTGGTACCGAAATTTCTGTCTGTTAGTAGCATGGTTATAGCACCAGCTAGGACTGGAAGTGATAGTAAAAGTAGAAAAGCTGTTACCAATACAGACCATACAAACAATGGCATTTTATGCATTGTCATGCCTGGAGTTCTCATATTCAAAATAGTAGTGATAAAGTTGATCGCTCCAAGAATTGATGATGCACCTGCAATGTGGAGTGACAAAATTGCTAAGTCCATAGCAGGACCAGGCTGTCCTATTGTTGATAGAGGAGGATATATTGTCCATCCACCCCCAACACCATTTGCCCCAGGTGGACCAGGAACAAACATCGAAATCACAAGTAAGGCTAGGGCTGGCGGCAATAACCAAAAGGATATGTTATTCATCCTTGGAAAGGCCATGTCAGGTGCCCCGATCATCAAAGGCACAAACCAATTACCAAAACCACCAATCATGGCAGGCATGACCATGAAGAATATCATGATTAGTCCATGCCCTGTAGTAAAAACATTATAGACATGAGGATCACCAAATATTTGTAAACCAGGTGACTGAAGTTCCAGTCTCATAAACAATGATAATACCCCACCAACTATACCACTGACGATAGCAAATATCAGATACATAGTTCCAATATCTTTGTGGTTTGTTGAGTACACCCAACGTTTCCAACCTGTTGGATTTGAATGATGAACTGCTGCTGCTTCAGTTGTCATAGTTTGCCTCTTTTATTACTTAATTAATTTAACCAATTCTATATTATTACTATCCTTCATTTTGCTAGCAAATTGTTCTGATGCGCTTACTAACCAAGCTTGATAGTCTGCTTCTTCCATAACGTGAACCTCGATAGGCATGAATGCGTGTCTGACACCACAAAGTTCTGAACACATACCATAGTATATACCTGGGTTATCTACTTTAAACCATGTTTCGTTCAACCTGCCAGGTATTGCATCCATTTTCACTCCAAATGAAGGAACTGCCCAATTGTGTATTACGTCAGAGGATGTCACTTGCACCCTTACTACTGCACCTGCAGGTACAACAAGTGGATTATCAACTGAAAGTAGCCTCAATTTTCCTTCAGTTAATTCATCTTCTTCGAGGGGAAGTGAGTCAAAGTACATACCATCATTATCCGGATACTCATATCCCCAATACCACTGATACCCTGTGGCTTTGATTGTTAAATCTGCATCAATAGGAACATCTTGTTGCGTATATAATATTCTGAAAGATGGTATTGCTATTACAATAAGAATTATGACTGGAACAACAGTCCATATTACTTCCACAAGAGAATTATGGGTTGTCTTAGATGGATTTGGGTTGTTTTTTGCACTGAACCTGATCATTACATAAATTAGTAATGCAGTTACAAACAAGGTAATTACAAGTATTATTGGAAATAGGAATGAATTGTGGAACCATGTAATATCAGCCATGTTTGGAGTTGCGGCATCCTGAAAAGTAAGTTGATAATCTTTGGGTACCCCTATATTCTCAGATGCGTTTGAAATTGTAGGGAGTAAAGGTATAAATCCTAGCAGTGAAAACTGCAATTTTTGAAAAAATTTATTGTAAATAGATCTGATCATTAATATTTTATCCTGAATTGCGAATGCATATTTTTAAAACAATTTATTTATATAGAAATAATGTTTTTTGCACAAGTAATCAATATGTTAATCCTATTATATTCATTAATTATATTTATTTTTCTTAACAATACGTTTTATAGTTAATTGTGTATTAAAAATTCAACTATTTTTTGGGAAAATTTTATGTATTACGGCAAGAAAATCCATATATTATTCATTTTTGCAGTCTTTTTACTTTCTGGCATTTTCCTGAAAAGTTCTAGTTCTCAGTCATATGAATTAAATAAAAATATTGTTTACTTCCAAGATATCTTTAAAGGTATTTTATTGGAAGATAGAGATAAATGGTCGGTAGTTTGCGAAGAAAATAATGAAAGTAATTGTATTTTTGTTCAATTTCTTGAAACAAAAGCTGATGCCATTCACAT
>JADHLM010000033.1 GCA_016780665.1 Hyphomicrobiales bacterium
TCCGTCAGAAGTAAAATCAGATTTGTATGAGACTATGAATAAACTTATCCCATTACTAAAAGATGATGACTTTGATATTGATGAAAAAACAAAATCAATAAATTTATCAGATAAAGGTATCGAGCATGCAGAAGAATTATTAAAAGCGAATGGGGTTTTGTCGGGACAGTCATTATTTGATATTGAGAATATATCGATCATTCATCACATTAACCAAGGAGCAAAAGCTCATAAACTCTTTATAAAAAATACTGATTATATAGTTAAGAATAATAAAGTGATTATAATTGATGAGTTTACCGGAAGAATGATGGAAGGAAGAAGGTACTCAGATGGATTACACCAAGCTATCGAGGCAAAGGAAAATTGTCCTATTCAAGCTGAAAATCAAACACTTGCATCCATAACATTCCAAAATTATTTCAGACTTTATAAAAAACTCGGTGGAATGACTGGAACTGCATCAACTGAAGCAGAAGAGTTTATGGATATTTATAATCTCCCTGTAATTGAGATTCCAACAAATAAACCAATCAATAGAACTGATGAAAACGATGAAATTTATATGACTATTGATGAGAAATATCAGGCTATACTCAAGCAAATTAATGAATGTAACGATCGAAAACAGCCAATACTTGTCGGCACAACATCTATTGAAAAATCTGAATATATTGCAAGTTCATTAGAAAAATTAGGTTTTGAAAGAATTGAATATGGAGAAGATGATAAATTTAAAATAAGAAATAAGACTTTCTCTGTGCTAAATGCTAAATACCATGAGCAAGAAGCAAAAATAATTGAACAAGCAGGACGCCTTGGTGCCATAACTATTGCTACTAATATGGCAGGGAGAGGAACAGACATTCAGCTTGGAGGAAACCTTGATGCTGAGATTAAATACCTACAAGAATCTACAGAAAAAAATAAAGAAAAAGCAATAGCAAATATTAAAAACAGAATAAAAGATGAAAAAGCTGAAGTAATTAAAGCAGGAGGTTTATACGTAATTGGCACTGAACGACATGAAAGTAGAAGAATTGACAATCAACTTAGAGGGCGTTCTGGAAGACAGGGCGACCCAGGAAGATCAAAGTTCTACCTAAGTTTACAAGATGACTTAATGAGAATATTTGGTTCGGAAAATATGGAGTCAATGCTAAAAAAATTGGGTCTCAGTGATGGCGAACCAATTGTGCATCCTTGGATTAATAAAGCTCTTGAAAAAGCTCAAGTAAAAATTGAGTCACGTAATTTTGATATAAGAAAAAGTATACTGCAATTTGATGATGTAATGAATGATCAAAGAAAGGTTATTTTTGAGCAAAGAAGAGATTTAATGGATGATACCGAAGCATCTGAAACAATAAAAGATATGAGGTATGAGTTCATAGAAGAAATAGTACAAGAATATATCCCTGAAAACACATATCCAGAACAGTGGAATACTGAAAAACTTAGAAACAAGATTAAAGCTTCATTATTAATAGACGTTCCAGTTGATGATTGGGCGAATGAAGAAGGCATTGCTGAAGAAGAAATCATATACCGTCTAAAAGGCGTCGTAGATGAAATCATGTCTCTAAAAGAAAAAAAATATGGAACAGAAGTTCTCAAAAAAGTTGAAAAAACAGTGCTTTTACAAGTTTTAGATATCTTATGGAGAGAACATCTATCAAGACTTGAGCATCTCAGAACATCTGTATCATTGAGAGGATATGCCCAACGTGATCCTCTTCATGAATATAAAACAGAAAGTTTTGATTTATTCCAAGGACTTTTGAGTAAATTAAGAGAACAAGTAACAGCTCATTTAATTAGAGTAGAAATTTTACAAAAAGACACTGATGCTGAAAGTACATCAAATGGAAATTTAGATAATAATAACAAAACTGAAATCCTCAAGAAGTCTAAAACTAATACAAATATTGGCACTATTAAAAAAGTTGGGAGAAATGAAGTTTGTCCATGTGGAAGTGGTAAAAAATTTAAGCATTGCCATGGCAAAGCAAATTAATTAAAAATCTCTGCTAATTGAAAGAAATTTATTACGTCTGTTCTGAATTAAAATCTGGCGGTCAAGTTTTTTTAACTCTTCTAGATGTTTTGATATTACAATCTCAGCATCTCTAATTGCCTTTTGATGATTGCGGTGAGCTCCACCTATTGGCTCAGCTACTATTTCATCTATTACCTTCATATTAATTAAATCCTGAGCAGTTATTCTCATACTATTAGCAGCATCACTCGCTTTAGATGAGTCTCTCCACAATATAGAAGCAGATGCCTCTGGTGAGGCAACGGTATATATAGAATGTTCCAGCATGATCACCTTATTTGCTGTAGCAATTGCAACAGCACCTCCAGAACCTCCTTCACCAATGATTATTGATATCAAAGGGACACCAACTTTAAGACAAGTTTGAGTTGATCGAGCTATTGCCTCCGACTGTCCTCTTTCTTCTGCCCCAATACCAGGATAAGCTCCAGCTGTATCAACAAATGTTATTATTGGAATATCAAATCGATCAGCTAATTGCATTAATCTTTCAGCTTTTCTGTAACCTTCTGGTCCGGCCATACCAAAATTATGTTTAATTCGTTCCTCAGTATTAGATCCTTTTTCGTGCCCTATTACCATAACACTACTCTCACCGAACTTTGCTAATCCACCAATAATAGCATGATCGTTTGAATATTTTCTATCACCAGATAATTCTATAAAATCATCAAATAGTTGATATAAATAATCCCTAAAATGAGGTCGTTCTGGATGCCTAGCAACTTTAGTTTTTTGCCAAGGACTTAATGATGAATATAATTTTTCTAGAGCCTTATTTGCCTTAACTTCCAATTGCTTAATATTATCATCAATAGATATTCCATCATCAGACGGAGTAATCTGTCTAAGTTCGTTTACCTTACTCTCTAACTCGGCAACACTTTTTTCAAAATCTAGATACTGCATAATATACTATTTTTAGGATAAATTATCATATTATAATTAATGAATATATAACTTATGATATCACATATTTTTTGATAAGGGATGATTTTCTTTAATAGTTGCTTTTAATTTTTCATCTAAAATATGTGTATATATCTGTGTCGTAGAAATATCTGAATGCCCTAACATTTGTTGTACTGCTCTCAAATCAGCTCCATTTGATAACATATGACTAGCAAATGCATGTCTTATAACATGAGGTGAAATTTGATTAGGATCTAAACCAGCTGCTCTTGAGTGAAACTTTAATTGTTTGGCAAAGTATTGTCTTGTCATCGTGCTCTTTCCACCCAATCCAGGATATAAAAAAACTAAATTATCTAGATCATAAATATTACCCAATAAAGCTATATATTGATTAATTTCTCTAATTGCATTTTCAGTAAGAGGAACTATTCTTTCTTTATTACCCTTTCCATTAACTACCAAAAAGCTAGATGATCTATTAAAATGTGATAACTTTATAGATAAAAGTTCACTAACTCTTATTCCTGTTGAATATAATATTTCAATTTGTGATAAGAAACGTTGAAGGCGATATTTATTGATTAAGTCAGATGGGTTTTGGTCAATTTCACTTTTAACATGTTCTATTAGCTCCATTATGAAGTTTACACTGATGATCTTTGGTAAGTTTTTGCTTATTTTTGGGCTTTCAATTCCGTTCATTGGATTATGAGATAAAATATTTTCTTGAAATAGAAATTTATAAAATTGCCTTAGTGAACTTAATTTTCTGGCAGAAGTATTATTTTTTATATCATTTTTATTTATATACTTTAAATATTCTCTGATTATTTCTTGATCAATTCTCATAAAATTTATCTTTCTGCCCTCAAGATATTTACAAAAATAATAGAGATCTTTGCTGTATGCATATTGAGTATTTCGTGAACATGCTCTTTCAACAGCCATCATTTCTATAAAATTTTCAATATACTGTTTCATGTTTTATATTTATGGTTTGATATACATTTTTTATTAATCTTAATTTGCAATATTTAAAATAAGGTTATTATGATAAAAAAATTAGATAAGCATTTAGTTCTAATTGGGATGATGGCGTCTGGAAAGTCAACAATTGGAAAAAATATGTCGGAAATACTCAATACATTTTTTTATGATATTGATTATTTGGTTGAGAAATCAGAAAATAAAACTATTGCCGAATTATTTAAAACAAAGGGCGAAGAATACTTCAGGGAATTAGAATACGAAAAAACTAGAGAAATATTAAATAAAACCATACCATCAATTATTTCTCTTGGAGGCGGTGCATTTATCAATCCACGCATCAGAGATATCATGAAAAATACAACTACAGTGTGGCTTAAAGTAGATATTTCGGAGATTATTAAAAGAGTTAAATTAAATAATAACAGGCCACTTTTGTATGGAAAAAACAATGAGGAAATAGGAAAGATATACATTGAGAGAGAAAAATATTATTCAATGGCTAAGATACACTTTAACTGTAATAATAAATCCATAAAAACTTGTGTTACTGGTATACTTTCAATAATTGAAGATCATTAAGATGAAAAAAATTGAAATTAAATTAAAAAATGATCAATACAATATACTATATGCTCCTCTATCTAAAAGCATAGATTATATTAAGTCATATTTCTTAAATGGCAAAACTGTAGCAATTATTGCCGATAACAATTCAGCTCATCATTACCTAAATAAATTAGAAAAAGATCTTCTTGATGTAAATCAAAACGTAATTAAAATTATCTTATCCCCTGGAGAAAAGAACAAAGACCTCACAATAGCTTCTAAAATAATTGAAGATCTTTTATCACAAAAATTTGAGAGAACAGATACAATTATTGCATTGGGTGGCGGAGTAATTGGTGATCTAGCTGGTTTTGTTGCAGCAATAATACATAGAGGTGTTAACTTCATAAATATACCAACTACTCTACTCTCTCAGGTCGACTCATCAATCGGAGGAAAAACTGGGGTAAACACAAAATACGGTAAAAATCTGATTGGCAGTTTTAAGCAACCAGAAATTGTTATATGTGATACCGAAGTCTTAACTACTTTGCCAAAACGAGAATTATTAGCTGGTTACACTGAGCTTGTTAAGCACGCTCTTATAAATGACGTAGATCTGTTCAATTATTTAGATGTTAATTCATCAGAGATCTTCAAAAACAATACTATTCTCCAAGACGCAATTTACAGGAGCTCATTGGTAAAAGCAGAAATAGTCATGAAAGATGTTCTTGAAAAAGATATCAGAGCACATTTAAATCTGGGACATACATTTGGTCACGCAATAGAAGCATTGTATAAATATGATGGTACGCTACTTCATGGTGAAGCCGTTTCAATAGGTATAATGATGGCTTTTTCACTTGCCGAAAAGATTTCTTTGTGCAATACGACTCAAACAGAAGCGGTAAAGAAACATTTTGACAATGTTGGTCTGAAAACTAATTTCTCCGAACTACCCAATAGTGGTCTAACGTCAAAAAATCTTATTAAACTTATGAAAAATGATAAAAAGGTTAGAAGTGGGTCAATTAATTTTATACTTCCAAAAGGTATTGGTTCCGTAGATATTTTCTCTGGTATTGATGAAGATATCATAAAAGAAGTTCTGGAAGAATATCTATAAATCTATAATAATAGTTACAATTATACTCAAAAAATATCAATTATCCTAAGGTTCAGTCTATCTTTTTGTTGATATGGATAAAGAATGGATGTTTTTAATTTCCTCAGATAGTAATTCGTTTATTATCTTATGACATTCTAATTTTGATTTATTTATAAAAGCATTAGAAACGATATAGATATGAAAATGTGTTTCACCACCTTCTTTCCAACCCGCATGGCCTCTGTGGTCATCAGAAACATCATTTATTTCCAATTCTATTGGATGAAGAGACTCCAACTTTTCACGCATTTTATTTATAATATTAATTTACAATACCTCCAAAAAATATTTATATAATCTCAATTAATCAGAGAGAAAATTAAATGGCAAATGTTAATTCTAAATTTTTTGATGATATAAGAATTACAAAAAAGAAGGAAGATAGAAAAAAAACAAACCAATGCCAATGGGATAGCTGTGATGAAATGGCAGTTCATAAAGCGCCAAAAGGCAGAGGTCAAGAGGGTTCATATTATACATTCTGTCTCAAACACGTAAGAGAATATAATAAAAGTTATAACTACTTTGAAGGCATGAGCCAATCAGATCTCTCAAAATATCAAAAAAGTGCAATGCTAGGGAATAGACCAACTTGGAAACTTGGAGTTGATAATAAGGATCAACTTGGAAACTTTTCAGCTGACGAAATTCTTAAGAGAATAAAAAGTAATCGTATAAATGATTATTCAGATAAAGAAAATTTAGACCAAAACAATCCCAGAAGACAAAAGATTGGAAATGCTGCAAAAAAAGCTTTATATGTACTAGGATTAGAAAATAATTCATCGAGCGATGAGATTAAAAATAGATATAAATTATTGGTTAAAAGGCACCATCCAGATCTAAAAGGTGGAAAAGAAAGTACAGATGAAAAGTTAATTGAGATAATCAAGTCATATAGATATCTCAAATCTGTTGGATTAGTGAATTAAAATAAAGTAGAGGAGTGAAATGAATAATAACATTGGAGAAAAAAGTCTAGCGCCGGATACAAAGATTTCAGTTGAAAAAGTATTTGGTTTTAAATCAAAGTTAAATGTTCCGGCATACTCAACACGAAATGAGTACGTTCCAGAGGTTGATGAGACTTATATTTTCGACCCACAAACAACACTGGCAATACTAGCTGGATTTTCTCACAATAGAAGAGTGATGGTCCAAGGTTACCATGGCACTGGTAAGTCAACTCACATAGAACAAGTGGCAGCGCGATTAAATTGGCCTTGTATTCGAATAAATCTAGATAGTCATGTAAGTAGGATAGATTTAGTAGGAAAAGATGCCATTGTATTAGAAGACGGAAAGCAAGTAACTGAGTTTAAAGAAGGTATCCTCCCATGGGCTCTTCAGTCAAACATAGCCCTAGTATTTGATGAATATGATGCAGGCAGACCTGATGTAATGTTTGTTATCCAGCGTGTTCTTGAAGTTGCTGGAAAATTAACATTATTAGATCAAAGCAAAGTTATAAGACCGCATCCATATTTTAGAATGTTTGCTACTACCAATACGGTTGGATTGGGTGATACAACGGGGTTGTATCATGGTACACAACAAATAAATCAAGGGCAAATGGACCGCTGGTCAATAGTGTCCACGCTAAACTATCTACCACATGATGTTGAAAAATCAATAATAGTATCAAAAGCAAAAGATTATGACAATAAGGATGGACAGGAAACAATCGATAAGATGGTCAAAGTCGCCGAGTTATCTAGAAATGCATTCATAAACGGTGATTTATCTACGGTTATGAGTCCGAGAACAGTCTTAACCTGGGCAGAAAACAGTCTTATATTTGATGATATCGGTTTTGCTTTCAAACTAACTTTCTTAAATAAATGTGATGAACTTGAACGACCAGTAGTTGCCGAGTTCTACCAAAGATGCTTTGACGCCGAACTAGAAGGTATAACACTAATCAATCAACCTGAAGAGTAGTCCCTTGGTCGAAATAAAAGAAAATAATTTTTCTGATATTATAAAAAAAACAATCACAGAAGCCACAAGGTCTATTGCAGAAGAACCAGAACTTGAAGTTTTGTTTGGAGATGAAACACCCTCTCTTTCGGGCAAGAAAATTAGACTACGAGAGCCTGGCAATTTTCTTAACAAAGAAGATTTAACCATCCTTAGAGGGCAAGCAGATCTTTTAGCTCTGAAAATAAAAAACCATGATCAATTAATTCATAAAAAATATTTACCTTCATCTCCGCAAGCTCAAAAATTATATAATGCAATAGAGGAAGCACGTATAGAAGCGGTTGGTGCGATTGATATGCCTGGATGCGCGAGTAATTTAAATGCTAGAAACATTGCAAGCTATAGAAATTCAACTTTAAATAATATAACTCAAAAAGATGAAGCACCAATAGCTGAAGCGATTAGCCTAATCATAAGAGAAAAACTTACAGGGTTTGCTCCCCCTAACAACACCAGTAAATTTGTTGACCTATGGCGTCCTCATATAAATGATAAAGCACTAAATGAGCTTGATAAACTGAAGGACTCAATTTTTGATCAAGATGCATTCGCAAGTAAAATCCCCGAGCTTCTGAATGCATTAGATATTGCAACTACTTTAGGAGAAGGTGATCCCTCATCATCTAAAGATGAAACAGGTGAGAGTGATGTTGAAGGTTCAGAGCATGAAAACACAGAGCTAAGTGATGAATTTGATCCGGATGAAACTGAAATGTTAGATGAAGAAATTACTGACGATCTTATTGATCTCGATGATCTAGAAGGTGTTGAAGATGAAGATGAGGATAGTTCTGCTCCTGATAACCGCGGTGAAATTGAAGAAACGAAACAAAATACGCGCCAGCCACCATACAAAGTTTATACAACTGAGTACGATGAAATTATATCTGCCGAGGAGATTGCAGACATTGATGAACTCGATAGGTTAAGAAACTACCTTGATAAACAAATCTCGAACTTACAGGGTGTTGTTGCAAGGCTTGCAAATAAATTACAAAGAAAATTAATGGCTCAGCAAAATCGATCCTGGGATTTTGATCTTGAAGAAGGAATATTAGACACAGCAAGGCTTGTCAGAGTAGTCACAGATCCAATGCACCCTCTATCATTCAAAATGGAAAGAGATACTGATTTTAGAGATACAGTTGTCACATTATTGATAGATAATTCTGGCTCTATGAGAGGAAGGCCAATCATGGTGGCAGCAACATGCGCTGACATACTCACAAGAACTCTAGAAAGATGTGGCGTTAAAGCAGAAGTTCTAGGTTTTACCACTAAAGCATGGAAGGGTGGGCAATCAAGAGAACTATGGACCAACTCTGGCAAGCAAATGAGGCCCGGAAGACTAAATGATTTAAGACATATTATTTATAAATCTGCAGACGCGCCATGGAGAAGATCAAAAAGAAACTTAGGTCTTATGATGAAAGAGGGTATTCTGAAGGAAAATATTGATGGTGAAGCTCTTGAATGGGCTTATGAGAGAATGCAGAAAAGGCAGGAGCAAAGAAAGATTATGATGGTTATTTCTGATGGTGCGCCAGTTGATGACTCATCTTTATCTGTAAATTCAGGAAATTACCTCGAATTACACCTAAAAAAAGTAATAAATAAAATAGAAACAGACAAAGATATTGAGCTAATAGCAATCGGTATTGGTCATGATGTCACAAGATACTACAAAAGAGCTGTAACTATTATTGATGTTGAAGAATTAGGTGGAGCAATGACAGAAAAATTAGCTGAATTATTTGATGAAAAAGAAAATAAATAACATCTAATTAGATTTGTAACTACTAATATAAAATATCCTAAATGGTATCAAGAGCATAATAGCTACGAATAGTTTTACAATTAGATCACCAATAGCCCACATTCCCCATCTAGAAATTTCTATTTGATTCAGAAAAGTATAAATTTGCTCAGTTGCAAAAGAATCACTATATCCAAGAAATGAAAAATTCACTGAAAAGGCGATACTAAAAAATAAGGTTGTATCCAATAATGAACCAAATGCAGATGAAATTATAGGGGCTTTCCACCAGGTTTCCTTTATATATCTTCTGAAGATATATATATCTAGAATTTGGGAAGCTAAGAATGCTGTGCCTGATGCAATTGCTATTCTTGGTGTTGCAAGTAAAATAGATAACAAAACAGCAAATGTAAATCCTACATAAACCACTCTCTTAGCTATTTGTGGACCACAATATCTATTAGTTAAATCTGTTATAAGGAAAGTAATTGGATATGTAAATGCAGCCCAAGTTAACAAATCTTCTAATCCAAAAAATTGAACTGGATATTGTACTAAGATATTGGAAACTAATACAATCAGAACCATACAGGTTGTTAAGTATATTAAATTACGATCTACCATTGAGATCATTCAGAAGGTGTATTAACGACCTTTGCCAAACGTTTTTTTATTGTCTGAGCTTTTGGAGATAAATTGCTAGAAGACTCTTTTATTAAGTATTCATCTATACCGCCTCTGTGCTCGACTGTTCTGAGTGCTTTTGAAGATACCTTTAAATAAACTTTTTCGTCTAACAATCTACTATGAAGTGTAACCTGATGCAAATTAGGTAAAAATTTCCTCCGATTTTTATTATTCGCATGGCTAACATTATTTCCAGACATTACCGCCTTGCCTGTTAATTCACACTTTCTTGACATTAGTACACTCCAGTATATAAATATGTGATTTTATACTCTCTTGCTATCGAACAGTCAACTTCAATGTTAATTAAATTCAAAAAGTCTAAAATTATTACCAAATGATCCCTATAGTCATAATTATTTTACTAATTTGACATAAGATTTATCTCAATGATCAAACAAATCTATAAATTACCGAATTCATTTTTACTCATAATTGCGAGTATCTTTATGTTTGATATAATAACATGCAATGTATACGCATCATCACAGAATAACCAAATTAATTATGACATAAATGACAGATATTTCATTGATGAACAATTGAATCTTAGTTATGACATAAAATCGCTCGGACTTAAAATTGCTAAGCTTGATTTTGAGGTTAATTTTGATAAAGCACAATACTTTTCTAATACAATAATTGAAACTCAAGGAATAGGAGATTTTTTTTCTAGTTCTATCTGGACATTTTCAGCTCGAGGAGTATTGAAGAATAATAATATCCAACCAAAATTTTATAATAACCACATAGAAACGAAAAAAGGGGTTGGTCATGTCAGTATTGTCTATAACAATAATAAACAAAATATCCTAACTAGACCTATTCTAAGTGAAGAAAAATATAAAACGTTAATGAATAATATTAACAATGAGGTTATTGACCCAATTTCAACATTACTTGAAATATCGATGTATCACCCAGAAGATATTTGCACTGGCTATTGGGAAATAACCGATGGCAGAAGAATATTTTCTGTAGAATTTGATAAGTCTCAAATTAATGATAGTAATCTTTGTTACGTGACCTATAAACCTCTTATAGGTTTCACTGATAAGGAAATGGAGAAATATAGAGATACACCTACACCTCCATTTCAAGTAAATTTTGTTAAAATAACACTCAAGAATAAGTATGTATTTTTAATACCTACAAGTGTGTCAACTACTGATGGTGCGTCGGGTTCTATTGATCTAACATCTATTAAAATTAATGGCGAATCCGTCAATTTAAACTAAATTAGTATGTACTCAAAAAAAAAAATATACTAAATCTAGTATAGAACA
>JADHLM010000034.1 GCA_016780665.1 Hyphomicrobiales bacterium
ATTTGAAGATGGCCCTTCATTAATGATGAATTCCAGATCAACAGAATCAAGTGAGTAGTAACATGATACAGGCACAAGCAAAAAAACCTTATTTTAGAAATTCAAGAAATTGCCCATTATCGGAACCAGACTCACCTCCAGTTGACTACAAAAACGTTAAATTATTACAAAAATACATATCTGAAAGGGGCAAAATGCTTCCCAGCAGGATAACATCTGTTTCAGCAAAAAAACAAAGAGAACTCGCTATTGCAGTAAAAAGAGCAAGGTTTTTAGGATTGCTTCCATACCTTCAAAAATAAGATAGAAAATATTGGTTGGGTGGAAGCCCTAACCGCTCTAAGCGGGACAGCAAAAATGAAACATAAAGAATTATCATATCTAATAATAGCCACATTGTTCCAAGGATTACTTTTTCTATATCCACTATCTGGTAATACTGGAATTTTATTTATTTTATTTTATTTTTGCCCATTACCTCTTTTCTATATTGGATCTGCATGGAGTTATAAATACCTGTGTATTACATCAATAATTACCGTTGGTGTAATTTCAATATATGGATTAAAACTAGCAATTGCATATGCCCTAATTTTTGCCCTACCCGCAATATATATTAGTTATTATTTGAATCTTCATAAACAGTCTGAAAATGGTGATTTAATCTGGTATCCAATTAATTTGATTTTCTCAAAAATAGTTATCATTAGTGTTCTTATAGTTACACTAATTATATTATATTTGGGCTTAAATATACAGGAGTATCAAAAAACAATTTCATCCATATATTCGAATATATATCAAATACGACCTGATCTAGAATTAACGCTAGAAATTAACAACCTTGCTATAATGTCAGCAAGTTTACCTTCTATTTTTGTAACATTTTGGATTATCATTTTCACAATTAATCTATGGCTTGGGCTAAAATTATCACAAAAGTTAGGTAATTTTAGGAGAACTTGGCATAGCTTTGATAAAATCACATTACCACGTACGCATGTTTATATTCTTAGTTTTGCACTTATTGTTGCCTTTCTTGGGAATGGACTCTTAATGATAATTGCAACATCATGCTCAGTAGCACTGCTAGTCGGTTATACAATTAATGGATTATCTGTAATTCATTACATTACTACTGCAAATAAATACAGATCTCTTATATTGACGTCAATATATGTGTTGATCACATTATTTGCACCATTATTAATCCCTCTCACCATACTAGGTATTTTAGATTACAAAAATACACTAAGAGAAAAATTTAAATAAAGGAGAATACAATGAAAATTATATTACTAGAAAAAATTGAGAAATTAGGAGCACTTGGTGATGTTGTTGAAGTCAAGAATGGCTATGCAAGAAACTTTCTTTTGCCAAAAGGGAAAGCACTAAGAGCCACCCCTGAAAATATAAAATATTTTGATGATAAGGCTGATGAATTAAAAAAGAAAAATGAAGCAAATATTTCCGAAGCAACAAAAGAGCTCAACAAATTAACTGACAAAATGTTTGTTATTGTAAGACAAGCCGGAGAGAATGGACAACTCTATGGTTCCGTAACTACCCGTGATATTGCGAATATTCTTGAAGAAAATGGCATTGCAATTTCAAAAAACCAAATATCATTACTGGAACCTATTAAAAACCTTGGAATATTTGATGTAAAAGTGAATTTGCACGCTGAAGTTTCAACTTTAATCAGAATGAATGTTGCCAGAACAGAAGAAGAGGCAAAACTTCAAGAGAAAGGTGTAACATCATTATTACCAGAAGATGGATCTGAAGACATTGCTGAAGATGGTGTCATTGATGTATTTGAAGATGGAGTTAATGCTATAACTGAGGAAGACGAAACCGATGATCCAATCAAAGTACCTTCAGAAGATGCTAAGCTAAATACTTCCGATAAAGAGGCAGAACCCGATCAATCTATGAATTAATAGTTGAAGCCATAGTCAAGAAGTTTTTCAAAAAAAAAAAATTTTTTAAATTTTAATGTGGATTAATTTGTAAAAAATAAAAAAAATATTCGTTTAAGTTGATTACCAGTATTTATATTAATCTATAAGTTAATTTATATATTCTTGGCTATGACAAACATAATACAAAATATAAATACTGGTGACGATAAACCCTACCTTCAATTGCCACATAATTTGGATGCCGAACAACAGCTGTTAGGCGCATTACTTATCAACAACGATCTGTTTGACAGGGTTTCTAATTATTTGAGAGGTGAACATTTTTATGAAAGTGTCCATGGCTTTATATACGATAACATATCAAAACTCATACTGGCGAACAAACTAGCTTCACCTGTCACACTTAAGACAATTGTTGAATACGATGAGAGGTTTACAGAGCTTGAAGGGAATAAATACCTTATCAAGCTTGCAGCTGATGCATCATCTATAATCAATATAGATGAATATGGTAAAATTATATATCATCTATATACATGGAGAAATCTTATAAATCTTGGAAATGATATTGTTACCACATCATATTCCCCGCCGGTAGACCTCAATCCATTTGATCATCTTGAATACATAGAACAAAGATTATACACGCTTGCAGAGAGTGAAAAATATGGTAATGATTTCAAAAATTTTTCAACCGCACTCACAGAAGCAATAGACACTGCAGCAAGTGCGTATTTGAGAGATGGAAAAACGTCAGGATTAGCTAGCGGTTTTCGTGACCTTGATGAAGTCCTGGGGGGACTTCAACCATCTGATTTACTAATTATAGCTGGAAGACCCTCAATGGGAAAAACAGCATTTGCAACAAATATAGCATTTCATGTTGCTAGCAAATATGAACAATTGGCTAGTATTGAGAACACTAATAAAAATAATGATGGTGCTGTGGTAGGTTTTTTTTCCTTGGAGATGTCATCATCTCAATTAGCAACAAGAATTATCTCCGAACAAACATCTGTTTCATCTGAAAAAATCCGAAGAGGGAAAATAACCAATACTGAATACGAAAGCCTGATTGATATTGCACGTAAACTGCAAGACATACCATTATTTATTGATGAAACAGGTGGTATTAGCATGGCGCAAGTAACTGCTCGAGCGCGTAAATTAAAAAGACAAAATAACTTAGGCTTACTTATAATTGATTATCTACAACTTCTTACCTCGTCTAGCAGAAGATATAGTGAAAATAGAGTTCAAGAATTATCTGAGATCACACAATCCCTAAAGGCACTGGCAAAAGAACTCAACATACCAGTAATCGCACTTTCACAATTATCACGACAAGTTGAGTCAAGGGATGACAAAAGACCTCAATTAGCAGACTTAAGGGAGTCAGGTTCAATTGAACAAGATGCAGATATTGTAATGTTTTTATACCGTGAAGAATATTATTTACAAAGGAAAGAACCCAAAGAAGGCACTGAAGAGCATGTTTTATGGCAAGAAAATATGAATGAAGTTCATCAAAAAGCAGAAGTTATACTTGGAAAAAATCGTCACGGACCAACCACCTCAATACCGTTATATTTTGATGGATCTGTAACACGCTTTAGTGACTTCATATCCGAAGACAAACTCCCAGAGCGTTTCGAATAAAATAATGCATTTAAAACTATGCAAACAAGATTAAATATTGATGAACCAAATAGTCCCACATCAGCATACATAGAAATAGATTTATCTGCGTTAGCCAACAATTATCAACAAATATCAAAACTTGTAGCACCATCTATCTGTGCTGCAACTATAAAGGCAAATGCTTACGGACTTGGCCTAGAAGAAATAGCAAGAACACTAGTTAATTCAGGATGTAGAGAATTCTTTATATCGGATATTTTTGAAGGCATCAAATTAAGAAAGATTTTAAATCATAACCACTATAATATTTATGCACTCAATGGTCTAAAACACAGAAAAGGACAAGACTATACCAAGTACAATATAATACCAGTGATAGGCAGTGTGACTGAACTTGCATATTACAAAAAATCATCTATGTACGATAATTCACTTCCTGTTGCCATCCATATAGATACTGGATTTTCTCGACTTGGCTTTGATATTGAAGACGCAGCATCGCTCCACAAAGAAAATCTAAATATTAAATTATTGATGTCTCATCTCGCAAACGCTGATGATCTAACTTCAAAATTATCGGAACAGCAACTAGAAAAATTCTTAAGCATTTCAAATAATTTCAAAGGAATCAGAAAAAGTATTGCTAATTCATCTGCAATACATAGGGGACAAGCATATCATCTTGACTTGGTAAGGCCCGGTATAAGCCTTTATGGATGTTCGAATCATAATCAATCACAAATAAAATACGAACAGGTTGTTAAAATGTTTGCACCCATTATACAAATAAAAGAAGTCAAGAAGGGTTCTACTATTGGTTATGGAGCAGCATACCTTGCCACAAAAGCAATGACTATAGCACTTATTGAGATTGGTTATGCTGATGGCATACCGAGATCACTCAGCTCAACCAATCAGCATGCCGGTGGTTGTTTCTATGCAAATGGGATTGCTGTGCCAATTGTTGGGAGAGTGTCAATGGACCTCGTTGCAGTTAATATTACTGAATGTAAGGCAGACACTAATATAGGTGATCATGTAGAAATATTTGGAACAAATCAAAATATTGATACGTTGGCTCAAAATGCTGATACAATAAGTTATGAGTTACTTACAAGACTAAACCATAGAGTTCAAAAAATTTATAAGTATGATTAATTATATTTATAACATACCTCACGCAATAGGCAGTAATGTACTAAATCTATTTGCACACATTGGCAAAATCTCGATTTTTTTTTATGAGATCATTTTTTGCACGTTCACTCTTCCCCTCTATTTTAAGACATTTTTTAATCAAATCATCAAGATAGGGTACAATTCACTCCCAGTTATTGGCTTAACAGCTTTCTTTACAGGAAGTGTTCTTGCTTTACAAATTTACGTCGGTGGCTCAAGATTTAATGCTGAAAGTATAGTAGCATCAATTGTTGCTCTTGGAATTACCAGAGAGTTAGGACCTGTTATTGCTGGGCTAATGCTGGCAGGCAGAGTGTCTGCTTCAATTTCAGCTGAGATAGCTACCATGAAAGTAACTGAACAGTTAGATGCCCTAACAACACTATCTACTAACCCCATAAGGTACCTTGTAGTACCCAGAGTTCTAGCGGCCATGCTAACACTCCCTATTTTGGTATTAATTGCTGATATTATAGGAATTATGGGAGGTTTTGTAGTTGCAACCCAAAGCTTGGGCTTTATTGAACAAAGTTATATTAAGAACACATTTGATATAATACAATTAAATGATGTCATATCAGGTCTGATCAAAGCGGCTGTCTTTGGTTTTATAGTTGCATTTATGGGATGTTATCATGGTTACAATTCAACGGGAGGAGCTCAAGGTGTAGGAAGATCAACCACAAAAGCAGTTGTGTCTGCATCAATATTGATATTAGCATCCAATTATATTTTAACATCATTAGTATTCAATAGTTAAAAATATGACAGACTTAATATTAAAAATAGAGAAGTTACATAAATCTTTTGGAGAAAAAGTTATTCTCAATGATTTTAATATTAATATCACTAGGAACACATCCCAAGTAATAATTGGAGGTTCAGGAACTGGAAAATCTGTATTACTTAAATGCATTCTTGGATTGATCGAACCAGATCAAGGAATAATATCTTACAACAATACTCCACTAAATAGAGACACAAGAAAAGAGATAAACTTTTACGATGAAATTGGAATGCTTTTCCAAGGAGCAGCCTTATTTGATAGCCTAACAGTATGGGAAAATATAACATTTGCAATAAAATCAAAAAGAAAAAATGATTTAAGAGAAATAGCTTTAGATAAGATCCACAAAGTTGGATTAGACTCTACCGTACTCGACCTATATCCATCCGAACTATCAGGTGGAATGCAAAAAAGAGTTGCTTTAGCAAGAGCTATTGCTAAAGATCCTCAGCTACTTTTCTTTGATGAGCCTACAACCGGACTTGACCCGATTATGGCAGATGTTATTAATAACCTCATTAATGAAATAATTGATCAAGTTGGCGCCACAGCAATAACAATTACACACGACATGGAAAGTGCAAAAAAAATTGCAGATAAAATTTCAATGTTATACAAAGGTAATATTATATGGTCTGGTGACCCAGGTGAAATAGAGTGCTCTAATAATCCATACGTTGATCAATTCATCAATGGGAGATCTGAAGGACCAATAAAAATTAATATTAAAGACTAAGCCAATGATCACTACGTTATCTTTTTTTGATACAATTCTGATATTATTGCTATTTTTATCAGCATTTTTTGCAATGTTGAGAGGCTTCACAAGGGAGACCTTATCAATACTATCTTGGGCATTTGCAGCATTGGCCTCATTTGTATCATACACCAATAATGAAACGCGCTCACTTGCTAGTAATCTTTTGCAACCAGATTGGTTAGCTTACTCATTACTAGTTGGAATAACGTTTATTGTTGTTCTGATTGTTAGCGCTTTTTTATCTTCGAAAATATCAAAATTGGTTTTAAAAAGTAATATTGGAATACTTGATAGAATATTTGGTATATTTTTTGGCATTCTTAGGGGATATATTCTAATCCTTGTTTTCTTCATAGCTTCTACATGGTTCTTTAGTGATAATGAACCAGCATGGTTAGCTGAATCAATTTTTTATGACTACCTTGAGTCAAGTAAAGATAGAGTCTATTCCTACTTGCCTGATAATCCAAGTGAACTAATTGATAGTATTAATTTTAACAATCTAGGACAAGAAATAAATATTAACGATTTAGGGAATATTGGCAGTCAATAAATGAAAAAAATAAACTCAGATGATCGCTTAAGAGAAGAATGTGGAGTTTTTGGTGTTTTTGGTCATCAAGACGCTACTCAGTTAACAGTTCTTGGATTGCATGCATTGCAACACAGAGGGCAAGAAGCTGTTGGTATAGTTTCTTTTGACGGTAGTAAATTTCTCTCCGAAAGAAGGCTAGGCCTAGTTGGGGATAATTTTACCAAACAGCAAATATTGGATAGATTATCAGGTATTTCTGCCATTGGGCATGTTAGATACTCAACAAGAGGTGAAACTATATTACGAAATGTCCAGCCACTTTATGCAGATCTTGCAACAGGTGGGTTTAGTGTAGGACATAATGGTAACCTTACGAATGCACTGCTCTTAAGAGATAAACTTGTTGCAGAGGGAGCTATATTCCAATCTACTTCAGACACAGAAGTAATCTTGCATTTAGTTGCGAATAGTAAAAAAATAAAATTTATTGATAAATTTATTGACGCCATTGCTAGTTTAGAGGGAGCATATTCATTAGTTGCATTAACAAACAAAAAACTAATTGGAGCAAGAGATCCCCTTGGGATTAGACCCTTAGTGCTGGGAAAACTTGATAAATCTTATATCCTAGCATCTGAGACATGTGCATTAGATATTATTGGGGCAAGTTTCGTAAGAGAGATTGAAAATGGTGAGGTTATAGTAATTACAGACGAAGGGATAGAGAGTTATTTTCCATTCCCAAAACAAAATGCCCGCCCATGCATTTTTGAATATATTTATTTTGCTATGCCACATAGTATAATCGATGGAAAGAGCGTTTATAATATTAGGAAGGAATTGGGTAAATTTCTTGCAAAAGAAGATGATATATCTCCAGACCTTGTAGTCCCTGTTCCAGACTCTGGAGTTCCTGCAGCACTCGGTTACTCACAGGAGTCTCAGATAACTTTTGATTATGGATTGATTAGAAATCATTACGTTGGTCGCACATTTATTGAACCGACTCAAACAATTAGACAATTTGGTGTCAGACTTAAACATTCTGCAAACACACATCTTGTAAAAAATAAAAAAATTATTTTAATTGACGATAGCCTAGTTAGGGGTACAACATCAGTAAAAATTGTAAGAATGTTGTTTGATGCAGGCGCAAGTGAAGTACACTTAAGAATTGCTTCTCCACCTATACGTTATAGTGACTATTATGGCATTGACACTCCAGAACAAGATAGTTTACTTGCAGCAAATCATTCAATTGAAGAAATGCGTGATTATATAGGCTGTTCATCCCTCAAATTTTTATCCATTAAAGGTTTATACCAAGCACTTGGTCATAGTGATCGTGATAATGAAGTACCTCAGTATACTGATCATTGCTTTACAGGCGACTATCCAACAAAATTAAGTGATATGGAGCAAATTCCTGAACACACAAATCAACTTTCATTGCTCGAGGAATAAGGTAATTTGTATAACAATTTAGCTGATAAAAATATCCTAATAACTGGTGCCTCTAATGGAATAGGAAAACAGATTGCTCTATCTTATGGAAAATATTGCAAAAACCTAATAGCTATTGGACGTTCTCAGAGTGCATTGGAAAATTTAGATATTCAATTAAAAAATACTAAATGTAATCCAATTCTTGTTCCCATGGATTTAACTATCTATCAATTAATTAGTGATCTATATGTTGAGCTAACAAAAAAAATAGAAAATTTAGATGTGTTAATTTTAAATGCTGCAACACTTGGAGAATTGACTCCAATAACTCATATTGATGAAAATGATTGGAATAATGCTTTTTCACTCAATGTAACTTCAAACATAATAATATTGAAAATCTTTGAAGATCTAATAAAGAAATCGAGCAAAGCTCAAATCATGATTTTAACATCAGATTTAATTCATAAAAAAAAACCTTACTGGGGTTTATATTCAGCATCAAAAGCTGCAATGGAAAAAATTGCCTACAGCTATTCATGTGAGATTAAGAATACACATATAAAAATTAATTTAGTAGATCCAGGAAGTGTTAATACCAAACTTAGAATGAAAGCTTACCCCGGTGAAGCTAAAAATAGTTTGACTCAACCTGAAGATCTTGATGAGTTCTTCTTAGATATTATTTTTAACGACAATTACAATAATGGTGATTTAATTAGTTATAACGATTGGAAACATAAATAATTTGAATGAATGTTAAACATACGGGTTATTACCTTTACGAAAATAAAGTCGTAATGGCGTCAATTTAAACCCAAAAGCATTTCTTAGTTCATTTGTCAGATACTTTTTATAAGAATCTGGAATTCCCTCAGGTGATGAAGTGAAAATTACGAAGGTTGGAGGCTTCACTGATGACTGAGTTATATATCTTAATTTAATTCTCCTGCCTGCTCTTGCTGGCGGCTGATGATTCAGAACCACATCATATAGCCAATCATTTAATTTTGACGTTGATACTCTTTTAGTCCATTCATCATAAAGATCAAATATCTTATTCATTAATCTCTTAATGCCAATTTTATTCAACGATGAAATTTGTAAAATATTATCACTACCTAATTGAACAATATTCGTGGAGAATGTATCTTTTATGCGTTTTTCAAAATCTTTTTTATCTCTAACCAAATCGACTTTATTATAAACAAACAGCAATGCGCGACCTTCAGAGATAATATGATCTGCTAATCTCAAGTCTTGTTTGTCCATAAATTCCAATGCATCAACCAATAAAACAACCACGTCAGCAAATTTAATTGTTTTAAAAGAGTCTAGGTAGGCTAATTTTTCAGATAATTCGTTGACTTTTGTTCTTCTGCGTAACCCTGCTGTATCAATAATTTTTAGTTTTTGTCCATTCCATTCCCAATGGATATCGATTGAGTCTCTCGTTATACCAGCAGTATCACCAGTAATCATCCTTTCTTTCCCAAGTAATGCATTAATCAGAGTTGATTTACCTACATTTGGTTTTCCAACTATTGCAAGACTTATTTCATCAGAAACATGATCAACTTTTGTTTCTTCTGAAAATGTTTTCTCTAGAATTATTTCAATTAAATCATCAATCCCAATATTATGTTCTGCTGATATATTAATTGGCTGGCCAAAACCTAATTCAAAAAACTCATATGAATTCTTTTTTGCTATTGAGCTTTCACCTTTGTTTGCAATAGTAATCACATTGGCCCCAGTTTTTCGTAAATAATTTGAAAACTCAATATCTTTATTTGTTATTCCAGCTTTTCCATCTACTACCAATAAACATAGATCAGATGTACTAATTATCTTTAATGAATTATCTTCAATTGTTTTTGATAACAGATCTGTATTAGACTCATAAACTCCTGCAGTATCAATTAACACAAAGTCACGGCCATGAAGTGAAATTCTCTCTTCTCTAAAATCCCTAGTTAACCCTGGGATATTGGAAACAAGTGCCTTCTTTTTCCCTATAAGTCTATTGAATAGTGTTGACTTACCAACATTTGGTCTTCCTGCTAGTACTATTCTTGAAACCATAATTAATAATCTATCTATAAGATGTTAATTCACCCTTATCAGATATAACATATAAATTATTATTTACAACAATCGGAGGAATTGAAATATTACTAAATTTATTAGATTCAATATTTGATATCTCCCCATCCTCTGGACTTATAACCAGATGACTGCCATTTGAACCAAAGAAATGTATCTTATTGTTAATCATTAACATTGATATAAAGCCATCATTTTTTTCAAATTCATATTCCTGCTTGAGATCCTTCATCCAGACAATCTCTCCCTTATCCAAGGTAATTGCGAATAATATATTATCATTTCCTAATAAGAACATATAATCTCCTATTAGTAACGGTGTTAGAGAACTTGAAATAGCAAGTTCCCAAACTCTAAAACCATTTTCAATGTTATTAACTATTATCCTTCCATTGGAACCAACTGTAACTATATATTCATTATTGATAACAGGACTAGCAACTATGTCTTTGATTTGCGAAAGTGAGTTCTTAATATTTTTTCTATTAATTGAGTCTGCCCATATTCGTCTGCCATTTGATGCATTAAATACAAATATTTCCCCAGATTTATATGGAACTATAATAGCGTTTTTATTTAATGCCATACTGCTTGATTGTATAAACCCAGCACTATCTGAAAACCAATTAAAATCCCAAATTAAATCACCTGATTGAATGTCAAAAGACTGAATCTGATTATCTATATTTAAAACATATACGGCACT
>JADHLM010000035.1 GCA_016780665.1 Hyphomicrobiales bacterium
CCATCAGTATCCATTACTTGCAGACCAGGTTCTTTAGCTAATGGTAATATTGTCATAAATCCTGTGTCAGCATGTGCGCCAAGACCAAATTCTTTTTCCTCAACAAATTCTACTTTAGGATATTTTGCGAGACGAAAGTAACTATATAGTTCTTCAAAATGTGGCTCAAAAAAGTTATCCTCAACATCCAAAGCTTCGGCCCATACAGGAAGTAGTTTCTTACACATATTGATAATACCATCCCAGTAATCCATTACGTCTTCTTTGAAATTATCCATTTCTGGCCACTGGTTTTTGCCATAAAATTGTTTACCTGCTTTTACATTAGGATGGTCATCTGGATATTCTGTTGCTAAAACCAAGCATTCAACAGAGTCGGTTTTTGTATGCTCTTCATACTTGGAATGAGTTAGTATGGTTGCTTTTGATGGTATGTAACCACGCTGGTTTTCATTAACTTTGATGTCCATTTTGAAATCAACATCTTTATCATGGAATTTAATTATTTGTTCTTCCATTTTTTCAATCTTTTCCTGAGGAATCCCGTGATTTACAAGGCACATAAATCCAAGTGTTTCAGCCGCTTCTTTCCACTTACCAGCAAGTTCTCTAATTGCCTCACGATCACCATTCATGATTGGTGCTAAATCCATTACCGGTAATTCTTTATGCGGATAATTTATATCTCTTGCGTCAATTTTTCCTGAGTTCATTTTTTTCCTCGTTCTTTGTCTATTTAGAAACTACTTAAAATAACGTATCAAAAATTAAATTTGTTTACTATCATCAAAAATAAGTTGATATATTAAAGCAGATTTAAATTGTTAATGAAATAAAAAAATCAAGTATAGAGGTTAAAAATGTCAGAAAAAATTGGAATAATTGGTCTTGGTATAATGGGGTCAGCCTATGCTAAGAATCTTACAGCGGCTGGCTATGAGATTATTGGCTTTGATGTAAACGAGGAAAGATTTGAAGCTCAAGGGAATGCAAGAGTCGTGAGAGCTTCATCTCCAACAGATGTAGTCAATCAAGTTGACAGAGTTATCACATCTCTACCACATCCAGATGCATTAATGGCGGTTGCAGATGAATTATCAAAATCTGGAAAAGAAGTGATTATTGCAGATACTTGCACACTAAAAATATCAGATAAGTTAAAGGCGAGAGATATCCTTGCTGAAAAAGGAATAACCCTGCTTGATTGTCCTGTAAGTGGAACCGGTCACCAAGCTTGGGCAGGAGATCTTGTCATTTTTGGAAGTGGAGACCAAGCCTCTTTTGATAAAATCAAGCCTGCATTTGAAAAAATGGGCAGGGAGGTTCATTTTTTAGGTGAGTTTGGAACTGGGTCTAAAATGAAATACATAGCTAATTTATTAGTAGTTATTCATAATGTGTCATCAGCTGAAGCAATCACATATGGTATTAAAGCCGGAATTGATCCCCAGCTTGTATACGATGTCATTAAATCAAGTGCCGGATCATCTAGAATGTTTGAGGTTAGAGGGCAGATGATGGTCGACAATAAGTATGATGAAAATGTATCTGCTAATCACTACATTACAAAAAAAGATATTTCTGTAATATTAGATTATGCTGACCAGATGGGTTGTCCCACACCGTTGCTATCCGTTGCAGGTGATATTCATAGAGCTGCAATCGCCCAAGGTCGAGCCCTTGAGGATACTGCATCAGTGTGCGCTGTAACAGATCAGTTAGCTGGTGTTAAAAGATAAAATAAGATTGCGAACCCCAATGAAGCATTATCTTGAAGCAAAATATGATACAGTACATTGGGGTATACTTTCATCTGATATAGAACCTGTATTAACAATAAAAAGTGGTGATCATATCGAGATCACCACTGTTTCAGGACCACCAGAAGTTGCTGTAAATTGTCCATATAAAGTCAGAGAGTCTTTGCTAGAAATTCACAAGAAAACATTTCGAGGAACCTTGCAAGGTGGACACATATGTACTGGTCCAATTGAAGTAAATGGATCAAAAAAAGGAGAAGTTTTACAAGTTGAAATTAGCTCTGTGCACCTAGACTCGGACTGGGCATATACAGGTATTGCTCCTTTAAAGGGAGCCTTACCGGATGATTTCAAAAATAAACATATCACATATCTAGAAATAGATAAAAAAAATAAAATTGCAAAAACCCCATGGGGAATGAATATCGATCTCGATCCATTCTTTGGGGTTATCACAACTGCACCGCCAGTTGAGTGGGGAAAATTACCAACGGTGCCGCCACGAAAGAATGGTGGCAATATGGATAATAAAGAATTAAAACCCGGATCGACATTGTATCTTCCTGTTTTTAATGATGGAGCATTATTTTCAGTTGGCGATGGACACGGCACTCAAGGTGATGGAGAAATTTGCACAGCCGCTGTTGAAATGGACATGCGCGGTGAGTTTATACTAAAAAATAGAAGCGATATGTCTCTTGAGTGGCCGTTTGCAGAAACTCAAGATTTTTTGATCACTATGGCTTTCGATCCAGATCTTGATGAATGCGTAAAAATCGTTACAAGAGAAATGATCAAATTTTTAAATTTATATGGTGATTTATCGAGAGAGGATGCATATACTTTATTGAGTTATGTTGGAGACTTGAGAATTACTCAAGTGGTAAATGGTAACAAAGGAGTGCATTTGATGCTGCCGAAAAAATATTTCAACAAAACATTTAAAATTTAGGGAGACTCAATATGTCAAAAAAATATGAAATCTTAATACTAGGGGCATCATATGGCTCATTACTTGGAATTAAATTAGCACTAGCAGGACATAACGCAGATCTAGTCTGTCTTCCAGAAGAAGTTGAGCTAATCAATCAGGAAGGTGCAGTTGTGAGATTACCAATTCGTGACAGGGATGTGGTTATTGAATTAAGATCAAAAGATTGTGATGGTGTTTTGTCTGCTCTCGGACCGAATGATGTAGATTTAAATAAATATGATCTTATTGCGTTAGCAATGCAAGAACCACAGTATGGATCTGATGAAATAGCAAAATTACTAAAAGATATTGGGCAGAGTCAATTACCATGTATGTCCATAATGAATATGCCTCCATTACCATACATTGCAAGAATTGAAAATTTAGATACCAGCAAATTACATGGTGCATATACCAAACCTGATGTATGGCAATATTTTGATCCAAATTTTATGACTTTATGTAGCCCAGACCCACAGGCATTTAGACCGCCTGATGAAAAAATAAATGTTCTACAAGTTGGTCTTCCAACTAATTTTAAGGTTGCTCGGTTTCCATCTGATGGACAAACAGAAATTTTAAGAAATCTTCAGGCTGATATTGAAAATATCAAATATAATTACCTTGGTGAAATGATAGAATTGCCTGTGAAGCTAAAGGTTCATGAGTCAATATTTGTTCCTCTTGCTAAATGGAGTATGCTTTTAGCTGGGAACTATAGATGTGTAAAGCCTGAGAATGCCGTTGCAATAAAGGAAGCGGTGCATGCAGACATTGATCTTTCAAAAAAGATTTATCAATGGGTCAGTAGTATTGCAATAGAATTAGGTGCAATTGAAACGGACCAAGTCCCATTTGAAAAATATGCAGCAGCAGCAGAAAGTTTAATCAGGCCATCATCGGCTGCTCGAGCATTATTTTCTGGTGCGAAGAATATTGAGAGGGTTGATAAATTAATGAAACTCATTGCCACCCAAATGGGTAAAGATACTAGTATTATTGACCCAATAATTACTGAGGTTGACAGAAGATTAGAAATCAATAGAAACTCATAATCAAAAAAGGTTAGGGCTACTCATGAGAGTTGTTGATGCAATAATTCGGGTACTAAAAAAAGAAGGAATTGATTATCTTAGTTGTTTTCCAACTACACCAGTAATAGAAGCAGCTGCTCAAGCTGATATACGTCCAATAATTTGTCGTCAAGAGAGAGTTGGTCTTGGTGTATCCGATGGATACAGCCGTATAACAAATGGAAAAAAACTATCAGTATTTGCAATGCAATATGGCCCCGGTGCCGAGAATGCATACCCTGGTGTTGCAACTGCGTTTAGTGATTCAACACCTATGTTGATATTGCCACTAGGACATCCATTAAGCAGAGATAGAGTTTTCCCTTTATATTCAAGTCTAAAATCTTATGAGAGTATAACAAAATATATTGAGCAAATAACAACACCAGAAAAAACCATTGATGTTATCCGGCGGGCAATATCAAGCACTAGAATTGGAAGGCCAGGGCCAGCAATGGTTGAAATACCTGAGGACATGCTCAACAAAGAAATTGAAGAAAGCTTAGTTGAACAATATAAATCTGTAGATTTTGTACGATCAAAAGCAAACGATGCAGACATAAGCGCAGTTTCAAAAATAATTTTAGATGCAAAGAACCCAATTATTATTGCGGGTGCAGGCGTACTTTACTCAGAAGCCTCCAAGGAACTTGAAGAGCTAGCATCATTATTGCAAATTCCGGTAATGACAACTATGGAAGGAAAAAGTGCTATTTCAGAACGTCATAATCCATTGGCACTTGGAAGTGGATCTGGTGTTATGAGCGATCCTGTAGTTCATTTTATGAAAAATGCCGACGTAGTAATTGCACTTGGTACAAGCTTAACAAGGCATCCAATGGTCACAACTATACCACCAGGAAAGATAATAATTCATAATACAAACGACCCTATTGATTTATATAAAAATTATAATATTGACTTTCCTTTATTGGGCGATACTAAGCTCGTAATTCATCAATTAATCGACTCTTGCAAAGATTATCTTGGCAATAAAGTAATCCAAAATGATGTAGCTTCAGAAATAAGACGAATTAGAGATAATTTTTTAAATAATTGGGACCAGCATTTAAGCTCAAAAAATACTCCAATAAGTCCATACAGAGTAATTTCGGAATTCATGAAAAATATTGATCCAAGTGATGCAATTGTAACACATGACGCTGGTAGCCCGAGATATCAAATGATGCCTTTTTATCAATCTGATACACCAAGATCCTATATTGGATGGGGAAAATCACATCAGTTGGGTACGGGATTGGGACTTGCAATTGGAGCAAAGCTGGCATCTCCTGATAAATTTTGTGTCAACTTCATGGGTGATGCAGCATTTGGTATGACTGGGTTAGATCTTGAAACATCTGCCAGGTCTGGATTACCAATTACGACAATTGTTCTTAGAAATGAGACTATGGCAATAGAAACTAATCATATGAAGATTAGTCACGAAAAATATAGGGCGCGTGATTTAGATGGAGATTATGCTGAAATAGCTAAATCTTTGGGAGCATGGTCAACTGTTGTTAATGACCCAGACGATATCGCAAAAGCAATACTTGATGCAAAAGATAAGAATGAAGAAGGAAAGACTGCACTAATACAAATCAACACATCAAAAGATCAAAATTTCGCTAATATGAGACCTTTTGGTTAAAAATAAAACAGGGAGAAAAAAGATGGTAAAAATATTCATTCCACAAGAAATTTCAAAAGTAGCATATGAAAAATTAAAGACTATTGGAGATGTTACAATGTATACAGGTACTGATGGCCCAATGCCACATGATGAAATCTTAAAAGAGGTGACAGATAAAGATATACTTTATGCATTAGGCGAGGTTGAGTTTGATCGAGAAATTATAATGGCGGCTAAGCCCTTAAAATTAGTTTCGGCCATGCATATGAAGGCTACATTTGTTGATAAAAAGGCATGCTCAGAAAGAAAAGTACCATTATGCGGGATTCCAAATTTTGTTAGTAAGACAACTGCAGAGTTTACATTTGCTCTATTGATGTCCACAGCTTGGAGATTACCAGAAGCACACAGGTATCTCCAAGAAGGAAAATGGACACAAAATCAATCAACTTCATTTTTAGGGTCACGTTTATATGGTAAAACTATTGGTATCGTTGGTATGGGCGCTGTTGGTACAGGAGTTGCAAAACGAGCGGCTGCATGTGATATGAAGGTTATTTACCATAAAAGGCAAAGATTATCAGCAGCAGAAGAATTTGTCCTTGGAAATGCTGAATATAGAGCAATTGAGGACTTATTCATGGAGGCAGATTTTGTCGTATTATGTACATCGTTAACTAATGATACAAAAGGACTAGTTGGCGAATATTTACTCTCACTCATGAAACCAACATCAATCTTAATTAATACCTCACGAGGGCCAATTCTAGATGAAGAAGCACTTGAAAATGCCCTCAGGTCTGGTCAAATATTGGGCGCTGGACTTGATGTATATGAGATTGAAGTTCCGGAGCAAAATCCTGGACCAAGAAAAGGTCTTTATGAATTAGAAAATGTAGTAATGACGCCGCATATTGGATCTGCAGCAAGAGAGACAAGGGATGAGATGGCAATGAGAGCTGTGCATAATATAGAGAGATTTCTTGGTGGGAAACGCCCGTTTGATGTTCTTAATCCGGAAGTTTATGGTGAAGCTGCTAGCAATGATGAAGTAATTGGTTAATTAACTAATACACATACCGTTATGACAGATGTAATGATTGAAAACTCATGGAAGGAGCACCTAATAGATGAGTTTTCTAAGCCTTACATGCGAGATTTAAGCACTTTTTTGAGGCAAGAAAAAAGTAAAAACAAATCGATTTATCCGCCCAGTCATTTAATTTTCAATGCATTTGAACTAACAAAATTTGATGATGTTAAGATTGTAATATTGGGACAAGATCCATACCATGGAAAAGGTCAAGCACATGGATTAAGTTTTTCTGTTCAGGACGGAATTAAGTTACCGCCATCTCTTCAAAACATCTACAAAGAATTAAATAATGATTTGGATATCCCAATATCAAATAATGGTAATTTATCAAGTTGGTGTAAACAGGGTGTACTTCTGCTGAATAGTATTTTAACTGTTGAGCAGGGTAACCCCGCCTCTCACTCAAATATGGGATGGGAAAAATTTACAGATATGGTTTTAGAACTACTAAATAATAACAAAAGTGGGATTGTATATATCTTATGGGGGAAGAAAGCACAAGAAAAGTGTAGTTCTATAGATCTGAACTCTAATTTAGTTATACAGAGTCCACATCCATCGCCTTATTCTGCAAATAGTGGGTTCTTTGGGTCAAAACCGTTTTCAAAAGCAAATGAATATCTGAAATCAAAAAATAAGAAAGAAGTTAACTGGCAAATATTGTGAACTTTATTGTGCTAGTTTTCTTTCTTTTATTAACGAGTTACCAGTTACTTTTTTACTTTTGTAGGACTCCTGAAATGCAGTTTTTTGCCAACCATTGAGCCTTTGTTCTATATCGGATAAATTCTTTGTCTTCCATTCTATGGATGTGTTTTCGTCACGCCAAATATTTTTTTCTTTTTGAGTTCTACCACAGCCATAACAGTAGCCAGTAATTGGGTCCCATTTGCATACGTTAATGCATGGTGAGATAATATCAAAATCAGACATCTATACCTCCTATCAAATTCTTGCGTTTTAATAATATATACATATATAATTAATATTACAAACATCATAAGGTTCTAACAATGACAGCAGAAAGTTCAGTATCCAAATTTGATTGGAAGTGCAAGCATACTTGGAGAAGGAGCGCTAACAACACAAAGTGGTGTCTAATTGGATGTTCAATAGGTGACTTTGGAACAATTGCATATTTTCAATATACAGGAATACCATGGTCTACTATGTCTATTATGTTCCTTGCAATATGTAATGGTCTTATAACAAGTATAATTTTAGAGACTATTATTCTTATTCGGCAAAATATAATATTTATGTCCGCATTGAAGACAGCATTGGGGATGAGTTTTATTTCAATGATATCAATGGAAGCTGCAATGAATTTGACTGATGTTCTACTGACAGGCGGTGCAAAATTAACTTGGTGGGTCGTGCCGATAATGTTACTGGTTGGTTTTTTAACCCCTTGGCCATATAACTATTGGAGACTAAAAAAATATAATCAAGCATGCCATTAATTGTTCTTGTTAGAAAATTTTGAATGTTTAAAATGAATATTTATAATTTAAATATAAATTTGTTTCACTCATACCTTTGAAAGATAATTCTTGATATTGAAATTTTGCTTCAATTGTTTGATTATCAAAAATATTTTGGTCGAATCCCAATGTTATTATCGGTCTGTTAGGATTATAATTTTTTGTTAAATCGACGCTAGTTAATCCTGAAACACCAGTAGGGGTCAATGCTGATGTGTTATGAAATATATCATATTCAAAACCTAATGACCCAAATATGCTATTATCATTAATTCTATAATTGTATTTAATTCCAGTAATTGCAGTTAATGAGGTGTCAATAATATCATTATATGAAATTGGTAAATCGACTCCAGTCTCTGTATATCCTTTCTGACGCTTTTGAGAATATTGAGCTGCAAAATAAGGAGATATTGTAATTTTCTCAGATATTTTCTTGTTGTTTCTAAATTCAACCATCATGTTGGTATATTCAAGAGATGTTACTCCTTCCGCTTTATCTGAAACCCCAACAATTGGACGGATTATATTCGCATTTGTTGATTGGTATGAATTTCCTATCTTAATCTGTAGTCCTGATTGGTCTATATTTTCATTCCAAACACCATAAAGACCAAGTAAGGGTGTCTTATTTGAAAGACTTAAATTAGTATTTGTATCATAAGAGGTACTAGAGTTAATAAAAAACCCCCATCTTTTATTTGGAGAAGTTTTGTGCCCATAAACAAAGACTATTCCATCAATATCTGACCTTGGTTCATTAACTTGAATTTTTCTAATTCCAATTGAAATGCATTTACCCGATTCACCAAATTTATTACAATCAAATGTATTCATCAGCGCAAAATTACCATTATTTAGGTTGTTCAAACCATTTTCTATTGAAGATGAAATACAATCTGTTTTCTGACAATCTGGATGATTGGAATTTAGAGAACATTTAACATCGGCTGTTAAATCATTAACAACAAGGTCCCACTGATTTAATACATTGCTTTCAATCCTGTATTTATAATGATTTTCATTACTGGCATAATTGCCATTGCTAATATCTATATTAGTAGAGTTAACACCAACTAGAACACCCTGATATGTTCCTTCAGTAATTATAGAGTTATCCATAATTCCAACATTCATTGAACCTGATGGATCGGATATATTAATTTTACCATAGTCATTGGTATTATTGATCTTGATAAAATAATTTGAAGGTAATTTACCTACAAATGTTAGATTATTTTGAGCATTGGATAGGTTTGAGATATTGCCACCACTATTATCAATACCATAGCCAGATACACCGATAATAGAGCCAGAATTGAAGATGCTTGTGATTTCTCCGCTATTCGAAATAGCGTTTAGACTTCCAGTGATGGTGCCGGTGTTTGTTAATGAAGAAAAGCCTCCATCTCCACCTATCCTAATACCATATCCATAACCTCCTAAACCTTCAATATCGCCTGAATTAGATATTGTTGTATCACTATTATTCCAAAAAACTATCCCATGGTTAGATTCACTCCCACCACTCGAAGTAATTGTTCCTTTATTAGTAATTTGGTCAATCAATGAAGAATTGATAGAGATTATTCCACGCGAATAAATTGTACCATTAGAGGAAATTATCCCCTCATTTTCTATCGTATCAATCACACTGTCACCACTCACTCTGATACCGGCTGAATTCAATGAAGAGTTAGTCACTGACATTGTGCCATTGGAGGTGTTCGTAATTTTACGTATATGAGAATCTTCTATGTGAATTGCATTACCATAGTCACCAGTGGTTCCTGAGCTAATAGTCCCACTATTAATTAAAGAATTATTCTCTAAGTTATTTATATAATGAATAGAATTGATATTTACACTTCCAGATGCATCAATTAGCCCCGAGTTATTTATTGTCGTACCAACTTCTAATTTAATTGTTGGATTACCATTTGAGTCAATATTAGACGCCTCAATTGTACCCTCATTATCTATACTAAAGGGACCACCAATAGACTCATGGATTGTCAAACCCGTAATATTAGATAATATTGATCCCGATGTCAGATCTACATCCTGATTGATGATTTGTTCCGAAAAAGCATACTTAGAGATTAATAAGCAAGTAAATAATATTGGAGCAATCTTACTAATTATCAAATGTTTCATAAATTCAATTATTTCTCACAATTTTAGAATACTAGTAAAACATTATTTCAATAATAATACTGATGCAGGATTGACCATATCATAAATTACCCTATTGCGCCAAATGACACTAGTGATATACTTCTCATATGAATTTTAACCTATTATTTTTATTGACTCTAATCATTGCGATAATTTTAGCAGTCCTTTACTACAATCTGTGGAAAGAGCACAAAAAATTGAAGAAGTTTGCTGGTGTTTTTACAATGAGAGATTGGCACAGAAAAAAGGGAACAGAAGATGAGTTTAATAAGCTTTTTGAAATGAATGTTGGTGAGGTTAATAAAAAAATTCTAGAAGAAGAAAATAAGGAAAAGGGTTCCTAACTAGAAAATGGTACCACTGCTTGGATTCGAACCAAGGACCTCCTGATCCACAATCAGGCGCTCTAACCAACTGACTACCAACCTCACAAACGTTTTCGGGGTAATCACTTTTTACAAATTGTAATTAAATTGTAGAAAGGGTCTAATATGTCTTCAATTCAAAAAGTAAACGGTAAATGGAAAGCTCAAGTTTGTAAGGTAGGATTTCCAAGACGATCAAAAACATTCTCAACCAGAGCCCATGCTATAAGCTGGGCAAACTCAACCGAACATCAATTAGAACAATATAAGGTTTATGGGTACGACAAGACTTTGTTGAATAATAAATTATCTCATTTGAT
>JADHLM010000036.1 GCA_016780665.1 Hyphomicrobiales bacterium
AAAAAGATTATTTAATGAGGAAGACGATTTTCGTTCACCATTCCAAAGGGATAGAGATAGAATTCTTCATTCAAATGCTTTCAGAAGATTGGCACATAAAACACAAGTATTTTTATCAACCAAAAAACAAGATCATTATAGAAACAGACTTACTCATAGTCTAGAAGTGTCTCAGATAGCTAGGTCAATGAGTTCTATAGTAGGCGTAGATGAAAATCTAACCGAAGCCATTGCTTTATCTCATGATCTTGGTCATCCTCCATTTGGTCATATAGGTGAAAATATACTAAATGATTTGATGAATAAACATGGTCATCAGGGTTTTGATCATAATATTCAAACACTTAGATTATTAACCTTACTTGAGAAAAAATATGCATTGTTTGATGGGTTGAATCTTACCTTTGAAACCCTTGATGGAGTATTAAAACACAGTGGACCCATAAAAAATCAAAAGAACTATCATTTATCATTTTCTAAAAAATATGGCTTTAATTTAGATCAGCAATCCTCAATAGAGTCTCAAGTTGCAGCATTATCAGACGATATTGCTTATAATTGTCATGATATCGATGATGGTATAAGAGCGGGTTTATTTAACCTCAATGATTTAAAGGAAATAATTATCATTGATGATCACATTAAAATTATAAAAGACAAGTACCCCGCTATAAATGATTCTAGACTTATTCATGAATTAAAAAGGAATCTTATTAATACTTTTATTAAAGATGCTACAAATCAGATAATAGTAAATATTAATGCAAATAATATATCAAATCATATGGATGTAATAAGCTGTAAAAAAATGATCGTACAATTATCAGAAAAAACTATAGTACGAATGGATGATATGAGGAGCTTCTTAAGAAGAAATATGTACCAAAATAGGGAGGTCTTATCTTATTTGAATTATGCCGAGGATGTTGTTGTGGGTCTTTTTTATTTCTATAAAGAAAATTTAAACAAATTACATGTAAATTTTGACAGTGATAATTCAACCAAAAATGTTGATAGGGTAATTTGTGACTTTATATCTGGAATGACAGACAATTATGCAATCGAAAAATACAAAGAATTGGTCCAATCTAAATGACTAAATCATTCATTTACACTTATAATAATTTTTTAAAGAATTTTTTAAAAAATAATTATTCATTAGAAGAGTCAGTATTTAAAGAAGTATCCAATCATATCAATTTTTTTGATATGCCAAAAAATAGTCAACATGGTGATTTGTCTACTAATGTTGCTATGATGTATTCAAAAAAATTAAACCTAAACCCTAGGGATCTTGCTCAAAAAATTGTAAATGCATTTAATGACAACAAAAAAGAACTATTCATAAAAAAAATTGAAATAGCAGGACCTGGTTTTATAAATTTTTATCTTAACCCTACGATTTGGCAATTATCACTCAGGGACATTCTTGATAATATTAATGACTATGGTTATGAAGACGTAGGTCAAGGTGAGCGTGTAAATATTGAATATGTATCTGCTAATCCGACAGGTCCGCTGCATATTGGCCATTGTAGGGGTGCAGTAATTGGAGACGTTTTAGCATCACTTTATGAAAGAATGGGGTATCAAGTAACACGAGAATATTATGTTAATGATGCTGGCGGGCAAATAAATCAGTTAATTAGCTCCATAAGATACAAAATAAAATCATTT
Organism: Hyphomicrobiales bacterium; assembly: GCA_016780665.1. Taxonomy (GTDB): domain Bacteria; phylum Pseudomonadota; class Alphaproteobacteria; order Rhizobiales; family TMED25; genus TMED25. The sequence goes on from JADHLM010000036.1 coordinate 1,678, forward strand.
CTCTCTATAAATACAGAAGAGGATGTTCTTATCTATAATGGAGAGTATATAGAAATTATTTCCAAGGAAATTCTTCAAAAATATTCAAGGGCAGTAATTGAGGATCCTGATTGTGATGAAATTATAAGGCAATATTCAATTGATTATATTTTGAAATTAATAAAAAACGATTTAAAGAAAATAAACATCAAACATGATGTATTTTATTCTGAAAAATCTCTTTTGGATTCAGGTGAAATACCAGAAGCAATTCAAATATTGAAACAGAAAGGTTTTGTGTATTGGGGTAAATTAGAGCAGCCTATAAATCAAGAAAATATTGATGTTATAGATAGAGAGCAGGAGCTTTTCAAATCAACAAATTTTGGTGATGATATTGATAGGGCTATATCAAAAGCTGATGGAACACACACATATTTTGCATCGGATATTGCTTACCACAACAATAAGATTAAACGAGGTTTCATAAAATTAATAAATATTTGGGGGGCAGACCATGCAGGGTATGTTGCACGTTTAAAAGGATCCGTTAAAGCTCTAACAAATAATGATGCTTCTGTTGAGATTATACTATGTCAATTGGTAAAGTTATTTAGAGATAATAAACCTGTAAAGATGTCAAAGAGAAATAATGACTATATTACAATTGATGAAGTTGTTGATGAAGTGGGACCAGATGCAATAAGGTTTATGATGTTGTTTAGAAAAGCGGATGCTCCATTAGACTTTGATTTTGTTAAGGTGTGCGACAAATCAAAGGAAAACCCTGTTTTTTATGTTCAGTATGCACATGCAAGAATTCATTCTGTGTTTAGAAATTGGAACGAAACAAACAAAAAGAAATTTGATGAAGAAATATCAAATATGAGTTCAAACTTTGATCTAATTACAGATCCTAATGAGATAGATATAATCAAAAATATGTCTTATTTTCCAATGGTAATTAGAAATGCACTTATTACAAATGACATACATAAAATAGCCTATTATTTACATGATTTAGCATCAGAATTCCATTCGCTATGGAATCATGGTAATGATCACTCAGAAATGAGGTTTATAATTGAAAATAAAGAATTAACCCAACAACGTTTATGCCTTATATATTGCGTAGCAGGAATAATTAAAAGTGGAATGGACATTCTAGGTGTCACTTGTCCAGAGAGTATGTAACTTTATGTTGGTTTATTTGAAGACAAAGATATATAAATTCAGGCTGGTACTGTTACTTTTGTTATCGTCAATATTTATAGCCTCTCTCTTTTACATTACATATGATGATGGCATCTATTACGTTTATAAAGATAACTTATACCCTTTCAAAACTTATCCAGAATCAAGTCCAAAGAAAACTGAAGATGATCTAAACATCTATACAAAAATGGTATATCCAGAATCAGAAGTTGATACAGAATACGTAATAGTGGATGAGTCATATATAGATGGATCTGAGCTTGATAGAGCAGAAGAGTCTCTATTTTTTGAATACAATGAAAATATTATTGAATATGATAAAGAAAATAAATTTATTATGGAGGCACTAGAACTTATAGACCCATCATCTCCGTCAGTGCAGACATATGGTATATATGAGAAACAGCCAATACTTGTGAATGCAATTTACTTAGATAATGATTTTTCTATAATTGATGAGAGCATCTCAGAGAATTTCTACTTTGAAGAAGTTAATCAGGATTTGTTACAAGAAACAAATATAGAGTCTATTATTGAAGTTCAAGAAACAACAACTATATCTGAAAGTGTTTCTTCAAACATAAATGAAGCTATTGATCTTGAGGAATTACTTAGAAATAGTGAAATATTTGAATATAATAATCCAAATGAAGACATTGTATTAGCAGTTGCTCCAGTTGGATCAGAAGATGTGGAATCAGATAACATTGCAGTCGAGGTATCTGAAATTAATAATATTGAAGCTGATATTATAGTAGAAGACTCTATTTATCCAATATCAAAACCAACTGAATTGATCAATCCAATTACTGGATCAGACATCTTAGATGAATTTATTAACCCAACTGCAACTAATATAGTTGAATTTAAAAAGGTTTATTATGGTGTTCAAGTATCATCCGTTGAAACAAGATTAGAGGCTACAAATATTTATGAAAGATTATTAATTGAATATTCCAGCGTGCTAAATAGATCCAATCAATCTCATAAAAACCTAATAAAACAAGATGATTTGGGTACTATGGGTATTTGGTACAAATTAAGGATTGGACCCTTTGATGATAGATCAACGGCTAAAAAACTATGTTCGTCATTGAGAGATGAGGGCTTGCCTGGCTGTATAGTAGTTGAACTAGAATAATATTATGAATATTAAACCACTTGTACTTGGTGTTGAATCTCATTTATTAAATAAAAATGAAATAGAAATTTTAAATAAAATAAATCCATTTGGAATAATTTTATTTTCAAGAAATATTCAAAATAAAAAGCAATTAAAAGAACTTGTTTCAAAAATAAGAACAGAAATTCGTCATGATTTATTTATACTCATAGATCAGGAGGGTGGCAGTGTTCAAAGATTATCAGCTCCAGAATGGAGATCTTATCCAAACTTTAAAAATATCGGTGATTTATATAAGAAGTCATCAGAAGATGCTCTAAATTTTTCTTATCTCATGGGTAGATTGATTTCATATGATTTAAAATTAGTAGGTGTTGATATAAATTGTTCCCCATGCATAGATGTTAGAAAAGAATACACAAGTAATTTTTTGGTGAATAGATTGTTCTCGGAGAATCCATCAATTGTCTCAGTTTTAGCCTCTGAAATGATTAGAGGGTTTAAGTGTGAAAATATTATTCCTGTTATGAAACATATTCCTGGTCATGGAAGGGCAATTGATGATAGTCATCATAAACTACCAATAGTCAAATCTCCCCTGAGAGAATTATTTTCAGATGATTTTAGTGTTTTTCAGACTTTAAATCATCTGCCTATGGCTATGACAGCACACATCATATATAGTGAAATTGATGATAAACCAGCAACAATATCAGAAAAAACAATGAAAGTTATAAGAGAAAACCTTGGCTTTGATGGTATTCTTATAACAGATGATATTAACATGGGTGCATTATCTGGGAAACGTGAAAATAAAGTAATAGCTTCTCTAGATGCTGGCTGTGATTTAGTATTGGACTGTTCTGGCGATAACCAGATTTATTGTGATTTATTAAATGATATCCCAAACTTAAATATATCTCACATTAATTTAAATTTAGATAATTTTCTCAATTCACAAAAAAATGAGGATTTTATAAATATTGACAATGTACTCGAGGAATACTGTTCTATATTAGCATTATATAGTGAGATCTTTATTAAAAAATGAATCAAATAATACATTCAGTAGAATCGAACACAACAAGCAATTTAATAATTGATATCTCTGGATTTGAAGGTCCAATAGATTTATTGCTTAATCTAGCAAGAAAACAAAAAGTTGACCTAACAGAAATATCAGTTTTTGAACTTTCAAAACAATACATACATTATATAAACACTCAAGTTGAATTGAAGATTGATGTTGCTGCTGATTATTTAGTAATGGCATCTTGGCTTACTTATTTAAAAAGTAAATTACTACTTCCTGATGATGATAACGATATTGAAGAAGAAATCACTGCAGAGGAAATGGCAAGCCAACTCTCACACAGAATGAGAAGGCTGGATGCAATGAAAAATGCTAGTAATATATTATTTAGTCGACCATTAATAAATCGTGATACATACCTACGAGGTATACCTGAAGAATTTGATGAGGTAACCAAACTCATTTATAATTCATCATTATATGATTTAATTAAATCTTATATTGAAAAACAAGAATCTTTTATTCCAACTACAATTAGAATTTTTAAATTAGAATTTATGTCTATTGATAGTGCTCGCAATCTAATATCAAAAATATATTCAAAGCTTTCAAGTTGGATAAATTTCATTAATATATTAGATGGTGATACAGAGGTGTCCAACAAAAGGAGTAAAATGGCTAGTTCATTCAGTGTAATTCTAAATATGGTTAATGAAAAAGAAATTCTTACTAAACAGGATACTAATTTTGGTGATATCTATATTAAAAAAACTGATAAAGATTGAATCTGTAAAAAATGAAGAAAAGTTTTTTAAATAGACTCGGTATAAAGCCAAATGTCAAACTGGTGAATGAAAAATCATTAAGTGAATTTGATGATAAAAATATAGTGGAAGCGATTGTATTTGCCAGCAGAGATCCAGTGCATATAGATTATCTAATTACTAAAGTATCAAAGAGTGATAAATCATATCTAAATAATATTCTATCACTTTTAAAAGGAGATTATAAAACAAGAGGTGTAATATTTGAATACAATGAAAACTATTGTCTGTTTAAAACATCACCTCTTTTAAAAGAGGCATTATCAGATGAATATCAAGAAACTCGGGACTTATCCCGTGCTGCAAAAGAAACCCTTGCCATTATTGCTTATCATCAACCAACAACAAGATCTGAAATAGAAGAGATTCGCGGTATATCGTCATCAAAAGGATCCCTGGATGTTCTACTTGATTATCATTGGATTGAAATAGCAGGTAAAAAAGATATTCCTGGAAGACCAATACTTTACAAAACAACTAAAAAATTTCTATTGGACTTTAATCTTTCTGATATAAATGATTTACCTAATTTAAGTGAGCTAAAGAGGGAGGGTCTTTTAACCTCTTTGGAAGAAAAATGAAAATCATATAAATATAAGAATGAAGAAAATAGTAAATTATTTGTGTGCACCAAGACTGAGGGTCGAAAAACTAAATTGGACCAATTCTGGAAAAAAAGTTATTTCAGATATATCTATTAGTCTATTCCCAGGGGAAGTCTTGTGTCTGTTGGGTGATTCTGGCTGTGGGAAAACATCTTTTTTAAGGTTAGTTTGTGGGCTTGAGAAAGAAGATACTGGTGAAATATATATAAATGAAGAAATTATATCATCTACAAAAGTTAATGTATTGCCTGAGAAACGTCCAATTAGCATGATCTTCCAAGATTATGCTTTGTTTCCTCATATGACAGTTTATCAAAATATTGCATATGGTGTTAGCTCCACACAAAAGGAATCGAAAATTGATAAAATTATTAAAGATCTTGGTATTCAAAATCACCTTAAGAAATATCCACATGAACTATCTGGAGGTGAACAACAAAGGGTTGCTTTAGCACGGGCAATAGCTCCAGAACCACTTATATTACTGATGGATGAGCCTTTTTCAGGGCTTGATAGATCTCTAAGGGAGTATATTCGTGAAGAAACGATATCCTTGTTAAGGAATAGTCAAGCTGCAATAATACTTGTTACCCATGATCCTGAAGAAGCCATGCTTGTTGGTGATAGAATAGCACTAATGAGAAATGGAAAGATTAATCAAATTGGTACTAATGATGAGATGATGTTTCAACCAGTTAATGATTATACTGTTAGTACATTCTCTAATGTAAATACTTACCTGTCTGTAATTAAAAATAAAAAAGTTGAAACACCATTTGGTTTGTTTGAAATACCAAAGAATATTACCGGAAAGCAAGCAAAGGTTTTAATAAGGGATCAGGCATTCCAAATTATTAGCCCAAAAGGGGGTAATTCTTATAGAGTTAATCAAATTGACTATACAGGTGATAGTTCAAGAATTGAGTTATTGGCAACTAATTTTGACATACAGGTGAAGATAACTGTGCCTGGAAAAACATCTGTAAAATTAGATGATATAATTGGATTGTCAGTTGATGAAAGATATGTACATATATTTTAAAGGAAACTCATATGAATAAATTCAAAATAAATGGGATCGAGTTTTCAAATCAAAACCCGTTAGTATTTATAGCCGGCCCTTGTGCAATAGAGTCAAGTGAACATGCTCTAAAAATGGCTCATCTTTTAAAAGCTATAAGCATTGAAAATGGTTTTAATTTAATTTTCAAGTGCTCTTTCGATAAAGCAAATAGGACTAGTGTAAACTCAGATAGGGGGGTTGGTCTTAAGAAGTCTATCCCAATATTTGAAAAAATTAAATCAGAAACAGGATTAGCAATTTTAACAGATGTACACGAGACATACCAATGTGAAGAAATTAAACATTGCATCGATATAATACAAATACCGGCATTTCTGGCAAGACAAACTGATTTATTAATAGCTGCAGCAAAAACAAATAAAGTAGTAAATATTAAAAAATCGCAATTTATGTCTCCATGGGACACAAAACATCCAATAGAAAAAATTGAGTCACAATCAAATAATAAAATTATTTTAACAGAAAGAGGTTATATATTTGGATATAACAACCTCGTAGTTGATTTTAGATCAATTGAAGTAATGAAAAAATTCGGTTACCCTGTCATTTTTGACGCAACCCATTCAGTTCAATTACCTGGCGGTGGTGATAACAAAAGCTCGGGTCAAAAGGAATTTATAGAATCACTCTCAACTGCGGCAGTTTCACTTGGTATATCGGGTGTTTTTGCTGAGGTACATGACAACCCAGCTCAAGCAATTTCAGATAGTGAAAATCAACTTGACTTGGATGCTTTTGATAAGCTAACAGAAAGGCTAATGAAATTTGATGCACTTACAAAAAATAATTAATTTATGTTAGGATTAAGATGACAAAAATAAAAAAAGTAAAAGGTAGAGAGATTATTGACAGTAGGGGGAATCCTACTGTTGAAGCAGATGTTGAATTGGATAATGGTATTGTAGCTCGTTATTCAGTCCCTTCTGGTGCATCAACTGGTATACATGAAGCAATAGAATTACGTGATTGTGATGATAGATATCATGGTATGGGAGTTATGAATGCTGTGAATAATATAAATACTGTAATTAATGATCTTCTATGCGGGTTTGACCCAGTTGACCAAGAAAAAATTGATCAGGCTCTTATAAAACTTGATGGAACTGATAATAAAGGGTCACTCGGAGCAAATGCAATTTTAGCTGTCTCCATCGCAACAGCTAAAGCAGCTGCCTCGTCAATTAATCAGAGTTTGTATAAATATTTGTCTGCTGAAGATAGTTTTAAATTACCTGTTCCTATGATGAATATATTGAACGGGGGTGCTCATGCAGATAATCCCATAAATATTCAAGAGTTTATGATTATCCCTGCTAACTTTAATACTTTTAAGGATAGTTTACGTGCTGGGGCTGAAATATTTCGATCACTAAAGGATAATCTAAAAAGAGACTCACTCGGAACATCGGTTGGTGATGAAGGTGGTTTTGCCCCAAATATAAAATCAGTTGAAAGTGCTTTAGAGATTATTATTAAATCAATCAAAGATGCAGGGTATGAGTCTGGTAAAGATGTTTTTCTATCTCTAGATTCTGCTTCAAGTGAGTTTTTTAAGAATAATGCGTATCAACTGGAACCAGATCGTACGCCACTTGATAAATTTCAAATAATTGAGTTTTACGAGTCTATTATAAAAAAATATCCTATTATTTCAATAGAGGATGCAATGGCTGAAGATGATTGGGATGGATGGAGTCAATTAACTAAAAAAATAGGAGACAAATGTCAACTTGTTGGCGATGACTTATTTGTTACAAACAAGTCCAGATTAGCTGATGGAATAAATAAAAAAATTGCAAATTCAATTCTAATTAAGGTTAACCAAATTGGTACATTAACAGAAACCCTTCAAACAATTAATATGGCAAAAAAATCAGATTATACCTGTATTATTTCCCATAGATCTGGGGAAACAGAAGATACAACTATTGCAGATTTAGCAGTTGCCACGAATGCTGGTCAGATTAAAACAGGTTCATTATCACGATCGGATAGGACTGCAAAGTACAATCAGCTATTGCGCATAGAAGAAGAATTGGAGGGTAGCTGTTTCTTCCCAGGAATAAGCGAGTATAGTAAATACATTTAATCAAATATTAAATTTTTTAATCTAAAAAAAGATATGTATTTTATTAAATTTAAAAAATATTTAACTATTTTTTTGATACCTTTTGTACTCCTAACTTTCATACTGTATTTATTTTACCATGCTTTTCTGAGTCAATCTGGATTTGTAAAGAATACAGAATTAAAAAACCAACTTAAATTAGCGAATACAGAATATGTTCAAGTTATAACGGAAAAGGAACAAATACAGAAACATATCTCGTTGTTAGACAAGAATATTGACGCTGACATGTTACAAGAAAAAGCAAAAAAGATACTATATTACGCAAATCCTGATGAAATAGTAATTAATAGACTAGATAATTAACAAAAGTCGAACGATCATTCGATTTTTGTTTTATTTTATATATTTTTTGCACTGAGAACTATATAGTAAAAATAATTTTATAAGTTTTTAGAGATAATATGGCGAAAAAAACAAGCAAATCAACCTCTGTTAACGTATTGACTAAATCAGAATTAATAGAGTCATACAAAAAGATGCTTCTAATTAGGAGATTTGAAGAAAAAGCAGGGCAAGCTTATGGTTTGGGTAAAATTGGTGGTTTCTGTCACTTGTATATAGGTCAAGAAGCTGTGGTTGTTGGACTACAAAATTGTATAGATAAAAATGACCAAGTTATTACTACATATAGGGATCATGGTCATATGCTTGCTTGTGGTATGAGCCCTGATGGTGTAATGGCTGAACTTTATGGTAGGATTGATGGTTATTCAAAGGGAAAAGGTGGTTCTATGCATATGTTTTCCAAAGAGAGTAATTTTTATGGCGGGCATGGTATTGTTGGAGCATCAGTACCTCTTGGAACTGGTTTGGCTTTTTCAAATAAATACAGAGATAATAATGCTGTAACATTAACTTACTTTGGAGATGGTGCTGCAAACCAAGGTCAGGTCTACGAAAGTTTTAATATGGCTAAGTTATGGAATCTGCCTTGTATATATGTAATAGAGAATAACAGATACGCGATGGGTACATCTGTGCAAAGATCATCTGCACAAAAAGACTTATCACAACGTGGTATTAGTTTTGGTATTGATGGAGAACAAGTTGATGGTATGAGTCTCGAGGCTGTTGTATTAGCAGGTCGAAGAGCTGTTCA
>JADHLM010000037.1 GCA_016780665.1 Hyphomicrobiales bacterium
TCCCGCAAGATGCAGTACTTGGTATTAGGCCAGAGAAAATTATCATTGAAAGGTCTTCAAAGAATATCGAAAATCGTATTAAAACAAAAGGTACAGTCATCGATTGGACATACTATGGAGATATGAGCTATATCACTATTGAACTTGATAACAAAAAAAAGATTTATATACATGTTCAAAATATTCACAGAAACACCCTACAAGAGTTAAAAATAGGGAAAACGTTACGTGCGTCATTTGACATCAATGATCTAATTATTCTTGAAAAGTAATCCTTTTCTATCAATAATTTTTTGGTATAGTAATTAAAAAAAATAAATATAGGAAGTTAAAATGTCAATATTCGAATCCACAAAAGTTATAGCAATTGAAGAACATTATATAGATCCCAACATCACAAAGCTACAAGAAGAAAATACCAAAAACACAAGGATCAGAAACCCTAAAATGGTTGCTCGCATGGAAGATTTTGGTGGGGAAAGAATTGAGGAAATGGATGCAGCAGGTATTGATGTACAAATACTATCGATAGCGCCCCCTGGAGTACACAACCTTCCTAAAGACGTTGCAGTAGATGCTGCTAAATTAGCAAATGATTATCTGGCAAAAAAAATGTCAGAAAATCCAGAAAGATTCAAAGGTTTTGCAGCATTACCGATGCAAGATCCAGAAGCTGCAGCGAGAGAATTAGAAAGATCTGTCAAAGAGCTAAACTTTGTTGGTGGTATGATACATGGCCTCACAAATTCACAATTTGATGATGGTAAGGCATCATGGGCAGTATATGAAACTGCAGCAAAGCTTGATGTCCCTATTTATCTTCACCCTGGTATGCCACATCACGAAGTAAGAAAAATTTACTATCAGGATTACACAGAAGAATTTGCATTATTTCCGCAAGCAGCATGGGGTTATACTGTAGAAACTGCTACAATGGCAATAAGACTTGTTCTATCAAGAATTTTTGAAAAGTTACCAAATTTAAAAATTATTCTTGGGCATTTGGGTGAAACACTTCCATTCTTACTTTGGAGAGTTAATCACAATCTAAAAAGACCAGGGAATGCCCCTATTGAATTTAGAGAAGTTTTTTGTAATAATTTTTATGTTACTACAAGTGGTAATTTCTCTGATCCTGCATTACTTTGTTGTATGCAAGAACTTGGGGTAGATAGAATACTCTTTGCAATTGATTGGCCATTCATTGATAACAAGTTAGGTGCCGATTGGTTTGAAAACCTGTCTATATCAAAGGAAGACAAAATTAAAATCTTGAACGGAAACTCAACAAGATTATTTAAACTATAATATATAGTTTAAATAATCATTGTTTGATGATGAAAATTAGAGTTCAGGAACATCAAGTCCAATTCCAACAACTTCGTCTTCAATTGGAACTCTGAATGCATCATTAAATAGATTTAATGAAACCATTACTGTTGCAGTAAGTGCAATTTCTACCATTTGCTTTGGTGAGTAATGGTTTTTGAAATTATTAGCTACATCGTCCGGTATATTAGATGCATCAATCATCATATGATCAACAAACTTTAATGCTGCCTTTTCTGCTTCTGAAAAAGCATCATGACTATCTGAATTTTGTATATTTTTAATTTTGATTTCATCAACGCCAAGTCTTCTCAGGTGTTCTATTTGATGGGTTGAACAATAAAAACAGGTGTTTCTTGTTGCCACTTTATAACGGATCAACGCCTTAAATGGCTTTGATAATTCTCCAAGTTCCCATGTTGACTGCCAATAATTGCGAGATGCCATACCGAAATCATCAGAATGAGCCATAGCTCTTGCACTATTATTGATTCTTTGGCTTCCTTTAGCTTCTTTCAATTCTTTGATTAATGTCATAAATTCCCCACTGAACTCCTCGTCTTTCAACAAGGGGACGACAGTGTTTGCATTTAAATTCTTATCTAGTTGGCTTTTCATTTTTTACTCCTATTTATAATTAAACCGCGCTTGGCATCCTCAAATACTCGGAACCATCTAAATTGATGATAATAGACGCAGGCCTATTCAATTGCAATGCACTATTAATTGACTCTTTCAATTGTTTAATGTTGCTTGCTTCAAATACCTCAATACCAAAGCTCTGAACAATTTTTTTATAATCTACCTGATCAAAGCTTGTTGACTCAGTATTATAGCCCCTCTTTAATTGTTTTGACTTTACTTGTGTTAGCCCATTGTCAACCATTATGATCTGTATCATTGAAAGATCCAGCCTTTTCCATGTCGCTAATTCACCTGCATACATAAGAAACCCACCATCCCCTACAAATGAAATAACAGGGCTTTGGGGTGATGCTAACTTCGCACCCATTGCTGCACCAAGTGAAAAACCCATAGGAGAAAGTCCATTAGACACAAAATAAGTCAATGGAAGATTTGTTAGCCAAGCCTGGGAAGCAAGTGACTTATGAGCTCCAGCATCTGCTGTAATAATTGTGTTTTTAGGAACAATTTTTCTTATTTCTTTGTATACAGCTTGAGGTGCAATACCATTCGCTTGGTCATACTCCTCACTTATGGCTAATTCGTAGTTTTGTATCTTTTCAAAACATCCTTTGGCTTCAATTAACCAGTTATGATCTGTTGAGCTAACCTCAATCTTTTTTCCTATAACCTCTAATGCATATGAAATATCAGCTTCAAGTCCAATTGCAACTGGCTGAAAAGTTCTATCATTAACATCAAATGAGTCGATGCTAATAATTGGCACTTGTGATTTAAATGGCCGAATTATATCCCAGCCATCAAGACCAACTGTAATGATGATATCCGATCTCTTCAACATATCATCAATAGGCGTACCAAACCATCCATACATGCCTATATATAGTTCATCGTCACAAGGAACAACGCCAACAGCCTGAAGTGTTACACAAATTGGTGATTGTATTTTATGAATAAAAGATAGTAACTCACTAGACGCTCGAGAGCTTACCGCCCCTACTCCCGCAACGACAATAGGCCTCTTTGAATTTTTTATAAGGTCTATTGCATCATCCAATTTATTGCCTGGGATACTTTTATTGCGTTCATTCTCTGTGATCAGGGTATCTATTCCCCACTTTTCCGTATCAATTTCTTTGATAGATTGCACTGGTGAAATTGGAAGATATACTGCGCCTGGTCTTGGTCCAATTGCTTGATTATAAGCTCTGTCAATTAGCTCGACGACATTCTCAGAAGTTACTTCTTCAGATAATTTTGCTATCAATCCACCAAATTCAACTAGAGCAACTTCTTGATGCGGATTTCGAGCTAATAAGTCTGGGTCCAATATAGCCGAAAATACAATGATTGGACGCCTATCCAAAAAAGCTGATGCTATACCAGATGCAAGGTTAGTTACACCTGGGCCCTTTGTTACAATGACAACACCGGGAATACCAGTCAATTCTCCATATGTTGAGGCCATATATGCTGCTGTATTTTCATGATGGGTTAAAACATAATTTATGCCTTCATTTGAGAAAGCATTAATTAGATTAATAGTATCGCTTCCTGGAGTTCCAAAAACTTGTTTTACACCTCTTTTCTTCAAATATTTTGCTATGTACTGACATGTCTGCATTATCACCTACTTCTTTTTCCAATTGGGACTCCATTATCTAAGGATAATGTGACAAGATCACCAATTTCTATATTATCTTCGATCCCAACAGTTATACAAATACCTAAATTTGTTTCAACATTTGCAATATTTCTTGGTTTCCAATCTTTTTGACCAAGCATGTGGTTAATTAATGATATTTCTTTAACTATTCCTGATCCAGCTTCTACAAGATCATAATCTATACTACCACAATTAGAACAAAAATACTTTTTTGGAAAAGTATATTTTGAGCATGACTTGCACATATAAATTTCCATTTTTCCCATATTAAAAACCCTCTAAAATTGCGACAGAAACTGTCCCACCATGTCTATATAGGGTCATCCCATAACCTGTTACTATTCCATATTTTGCACTATTGACTTGGCGATCATTGGCTCTATTCTGTAGTTGTAATGTAACTTCACCAATTCCATTTAGCCCTCCAGCCATACCACCAGGCTGTCCAGCAGAAAGCATACCGCCCCATGTATTTAGTGGAATGTCAAGATTGGACATATTTTGTAAATAATTTTTTATATCTGAATCCTTAATTAATCCCAAATCATTTAACTGTGCCAAAACTATTGCTGGATAGTCATCATATATACTGTATACATCAATATCCTGAGGCGCCAGATTTGCTGTGCCATACAAATTATCCTTAAAGGTAATAATCCCTGTTTCAGTTCCGTCACCCTCCTGATTGTCATAGTTAAAACTTTGCTGAAATGCTTTGACACGAACTTGCTTTTGTAGTTTGTCATTTCCATTTCGTGATAATATCAAGGCATAGGATCCTGCTATGACGGGAACGCAATCATATCTGCATAAAGGTCCAGCAACTATCGGAGCGTTTATATATTCTTCTTTGGATAAGGGGCTTTTGTAGACTGCATGGGGATTCATCGACGCCCAGTTTCTCTGAGCAATTAGTAAATTGGCATAATCTTCTTTTTGTAAATTGAATTTTTTCATTTGTCTTGTAGTAACTAAAGAATAAACACCATTTGGTCCTCCATGGCCTAATGGTGATAAATGATCCCTAGTCGCACTATTATAGGCATTTGCTATCTTTGCGTAGCCTGCAAGACCAGTTGCATCCCCTGCTAGTATTAAAATATTCTTCGCAGCTCCAGTTTGAACTGCCCTCATTGCATGACCAAGCATGTTCATAGCAGATGACCCACCATTGGTATCTTGTAAAAGCCAATTGAGACTTAAACCAAATCTCCAGGCAATATCTATTGCTGAGTCAGGTGTAATTGAAAAAGATGCAATTGCAAGTCCATCAATATCTTTTAATGATAGATTCGCATCATTAAGCGCATTGTTAGTTGCATCCCTCATAAGGTTTTGAACAGTTTGACTTTCAGATGGGTGTCTCGTGTATTCTGATTGTCCTACACCTATTATCTTGGGATCAAACATATAGATTTAATTAACCAAATAGATAGGTATTTCCGAATGAAGCATTAAGTGTCTTGTTGCACCACCAAAAATTATTTCTCTTAATCTACTCTGGGTGTAAGCTCCCTTTACAATAAGGTCTGCACTAACAGATTGGCTATATTCAAGTATTATCTCACCTATTTTTTTCTCTTCACCAGATAATGTTACAGCTTTTGATTTGATGCCATGCGATGATAATAATTCTACTACTTGTTCACCTGTTGGCCCATCAGATATAACTTTTTCAACAGTTAGAATTGTTACATTATCGGCTTTTTTTAAGATTGGTAATGATGCAAAGACAGCCCTTGAACTTTCCGTTGTGCAATTCCATGAAATAACAACTTCTTTCCCTATGTCAATTTGTTTGTTCATGGGAATGAGCATTACAGGCCTTCCCCCATCAAAAAGAATTGTTTGTATGGAACTCAAGCTCGCGCTTTGTAATTCTTGATAAGGTCTTGATATAATTACAACATTGTAAACCCTAGATAAATCACCTAAATATTTTTGATTTTGTAACTCATCTGATAACCACTTATATTTAAGATCATTTAAATCAGGATCAGAATTTGCTAATTCACTTATATGATGAATAAATTTTTGCTTAAATTTTTGGCCTTCACCTGTGTTTTCATCGTGATGTAACGAGTCAAATATAACTGATCCTTCTTGAGCAATAAAACTATCTATTCTTTGTTGAATGGCAACACCACTTATACTAGAATTGTACTTCTTTGAAAGTGAGATAGCACAATCTATTAAGTGCGGTATTGTTTCGATATATTCAAATGGTAGTAATATATTTCTCATAATCAAATCTCCTCATCTATAAACTATATCAGAGACCTTTCATCAATTCTTCTGGTTCAACTGGTAATTGTAATTCTTTACCCGTCTTAGCTGATAAATCCATAGCCATGGTTAAGATAAGATTTCTGTGACCCTCTTCAGCTGTTGCGTGCGGTGTTTCTTTGCCAAGATATATTCTAGTGAACCATGAATTTGTCTCTTCTCTTAAGGGACCCCATAAATCTCCATTATAAATGTCACCCGGTGGAAAACTAGTCAAAAAATCTACATTCCTTGTTGCTTCTAGTTGAAGACCTTCAGGTTTGTATGCAGGACCTTGGTTATACTCTGTTGCTAATATCACATCTCTATGAGTATCTTCAATATCGATAACACCATTTGTACCTACGATACCAACTTCAAGACCATAAACAGCTCCAGGCCATACTTTTGGTAATGCCCAGCATATATTCATACTAAAGATAGTCCCATCTTCCATGGTAAAAACACCAAAAGTTGCATCTTTTGTACCAAGTTCAGCCATTATTTTTTCAGTAGATCTTGCAAAAATTGATACGGGTTTTGCTTGTTTTCCTAATAGCCATAACGCCATATCCAAGCTATGTGTTCCTGAAACAACCATAGGCGTTAAATGTCTTCTGTCTTGCGTAAGCCTCACCTCACCTGTTGGTGCCATTTTATTCATAAATGCTCTAACAACTACAGCAGTTGCTTCACCTATTTGTCCGTTATTAATCCTCTCTTTAACTGCTAAAAATCTTCTTCTGAATCTTTGTGTATATCCAACTACTGCGTCAATACCTGACTCTTTTATAGCGTTTAAAACTTTTAATGATTGAATAGCATCAGTTGCAAGTGGCTTTTCAATCAACATTGGTATTTTACGTTCAACACCAGCGAGTATTGGTTCAACATGGCTCCATGTTGAGGTTGCAACAATTAAAGCATCTACTTCAGGTCTTTCAATTAACTCTCGGAAGTCAGTTGTAAAAAAATCTGCCTTAATATCATTTTTTAATTTTTTACCAAGTTCCTCATTAATATCTGCTAAACCAATCCATCCAATACCTGGATATTCTTTTGCTAGTGTGGATCTCATTCTTCCTACAACACCACAGCCAACAACAGCAAGACCTAATTTTTTATCATGTGCCATTACATACCCCTTTTACTAAAATTTTATTCTACTAAAAAAAATTGTTTTTTCAATTGAATAAAAAACTAGATACTTATTTTATTTTTTTTAATTTATCTTGGTGAATTTGGTACAAATCAGGTCTATTTTGTTTTGTTGTTTCTATGGACTGAGTCATTCTCCATTCTGATATCTTTTTGTGATTTCCTGATAACAAAATATCCGGGGTCTGATATCCATCATACTCTCTAGGCAGGGTGTATTGAGGATACTCCAATAGTCCATCTTCAAAACTTTCTGAGAATTGAGACTCTTTTTTATTCATTACCCCATCTATTAATCTCACACATGAGTCGATAATATTTATTGCAGCAATATCTCCATTTGTAAGCACAAAATCTCCAGTTGAAATTTCTAAACCATTTGTTGCCTGCACGATCCTGTGATCAATCCCTTCAAATCTGCCACACAATATTATAATTCCTTCACCAGCGACAAACTCTTTGGCTATACTTTGTTGATATTTTATGCCTCTGGCTGCCGGAATTATTAATGGTCTTGTGTCACCCGATTTTCTGAGACGTTGAATAACAGGGATTATAATATCTGCCCTCAAAATCATACCTGGACCGCCACCAGTTGGAGGGCCATCTATTTTTATTTTTTTCTTATCTTTGTGTTTCTCAATTTGGACATAATCAATTGACCACAAATTATCATCCAGAGCTTTTCCTGTAATACTAAACCCAAGTGGCCCTGGGAATATTTCAGGGGTTGATGTTATAACAGTAACTTTCCACATTTTGAATTGTATTAATTAATTAATAATTTATTTGAAATAATAATTTTCGCTTCATTTAAAGACACTTCCGGGAAATTTTCTTGTGTGAATGGAATCATTATAAGTTCAGCATCTTCCTTCTTTATTTCAATTATATCACCCGCTCCAAAATTATACACCATGTTAATAGTCCCTATATCTAGATCATTATTATCCTTTACTGATAAACCAATTAAATCATATATGAAATACTCATCATCTTCTGGAACAGCAAAATCTGACCTTCTTGTATAAATATAATCATCTTCTAAAGTGCTAGGATCAATATCATTTATTGAATTGAATTCAGCGATAAAGTGTGACCCCTTTTTTCCTTTTAATTGGTCACTTAACTTAATACTATATTTTCCACTTAAATATAAATTCTTGTAAGTTTTAATACTGCTTGGTTCTTCAGTATAAGACTTAACTTGAAACTTTGATTTATTTAAAAACTTTACCAGTTTTCCTACACAAATCAGCTTATTGTATTTGTTTTCTTTAGACTTTTTCTCTTGGGTCATTTTGAACGAAAAAACTATTTGGTTTCTTCATCACCTGCTTCCGCTTCTGGAGCTTCTTCTACCGCTGGAGCTTCTTCTGCTGGAGCTTCTTCTGCAGCTGGTGCTTCCTCTGCTGGTGCTTCCTCTGCTGGAGCTTCTTCTACCGCTGGTGCTTCCTCTGCTGGAGCTTCTTCTACCGCTGGTGCTTCCGCTGCTGGAGCTTCTTCTGCAGCCGGTGCTTCCTCTGCTGGAGCTTCTTCAACTTCTTTTTTTGGAATTGCTTTTTTAGGGTTATTTCTTGGGTCACGTTTTGCTAGACCTTCTGCATCAAGAAAACGAAGAACTCTATCTGTTGGCTTTGCACCAACACCCATCCAATATGATATTCTTTCGTTTTGAAGAGTGACTCTTTCCTTATGATCTTTAGGAAGCAATGGATTATAAGTTCCAAGTTTCTCAATAAATCTACCGTCTCTTGGGTTTCTTACATCTGTTACAACTATTCTGTAATATGGACGTTTCTTTGAGCCGCCTCTGGCCAACCTAATTTTTAATGCCATTCCAATTCCTTTTAATTAAAATTCCACTTATAAATAGCCACATTCACTTTTTTCGTCCAGTCAAATTTAACAAATTTGATAATTTATTTTGAGAATTTGGCAATCCGGGCAATCCAGGCAGTTTACCGCCAGGGGTATTACTCTGCAATTGAGATAGCATTTTTTCTGAAATATTACTATCATTTAATTTACTAATTTCATTATTATTTAAATCTGTCATATCAAAATTTTGATCTAACATACCCTTCTTCCCAAATTTTTTCATCATATCTGATGTTTGCCGATATAACTTAATGAGCTTATTTATTTCTGACACCTCTGTGCCTGAACCTCTTGCTATTCGTCTTTTTCTAGAAGCATTCAATAATTTAGGGTTTCTTTTCTCCTTCGGTGTCATTGAAGAAATAATTGCGATTTGTCGTATGATAATTTTATCATTCATGTTTGACTCAGCCATTTGCTTTTTGACCTTGCTAACCCCGGGTAACATTCCAAGTATCCCAGAAATACCGCCCATTTTCGACATCTGCTTTAGTTGCTGTGCCATATCATCAAGATCAAACAGACCTTTTGATATTTTCTTTGCTATCTTGTTGGCATTCTCAGTATCGATCGTTTCTTTAGCTTTCTCAACAAGAGATACAATATCTCCCATTCCAAGAATCCTATTTGAAATACGATCAGGGTAAAATTCTTCTAAATTTTCTATCTTCTCCCCTACACCAACAAACTTTATTGGTTGACCAGTAATATGCCTCATTGAGAGAGCGGCCCCACCACGTGAGTCACCATCTAACCTTGTTAAAATTACTCCCGTTAGTGGTAGTTTTTGTGAAAAAGATTTAGCAACATTTACAGCATCTTGACCAGTTAAAGCATCTGCAACCAGCATTATCTCCTGAGAATTTGCAATTTGATTGATGCTATCTAATTCATTCATTAGACCTTCATCTACATGTAACCTGCCAGCTGTATCCAAAATCAATACATCAAAACCACCTAATTTAGCTTCTTGAAAAGCTCTTTTGGCTATCTCTGTCGGCTTTTGGTTTTTAATTATTGGTAGTGTATTAATAGAGTTTTCATTCCCAAGGATTTCTAGTTGCTCCTGCGCGGCTGGCCGATTTACATCCAAAGATGCCATCATTACTTTGTTTTTATATTTATTTCTGATGAAATGAGCAATTTTTGCAGAAGTGGTTGTTTTTCCTGAACCCTGTAAACCTACCATCATAATTACTGCAGGTGGGTTTACTTTTAAGTTTAACTCCACATTTTCTGAACCAAGAAGTTTTGTGAGTTCATCGTTAACAATTTTAATTACAGTTTGTCCGGGTGAAACAGATTGTATAACTTCTTCACCAATTGCTTTTTCTCTCACTTTTTCTAGAAAATCTTTTACGACTTCCAATGCAACATCGGCTTCTAAGAGTGCCCTTCTAACCTCCCTAAGGGCTTCATCAACATTCAACTCAGTGAGGAGTCCCCTTCCGGTAATTTTTGAAAATACGGTTGATAATCTATCTGATAATGTCTCAAACATATATAATCTCGTTTATCCCTAATCTATTAATTTCATATAACACCACTCTGAGAATATCTAAAATATTTCAAATAATCTAACTATTACTATCATAAAATAAAAAAAATAACTATATTGCAAATATACATTACTTTACAATTGCAAGATATGCTTCAAAGTTAATATAATGAATAAAATTTCCTTTATCGATCTAAAGACACAATATTCAGTTTTAGAACAAAATATTAAAAATTCTATCTCCAATGTTCTTGAAAGTGGTCAATTCATTCTTGGTCCAATTGTTGAGGAAGCTGA
>JADHLM010000038.1 GCA_016780665.1 Hyphomicrobiales bacterium
CTTGTATACAGATAGTTTATTTACAAAGACTGCTTGAGAATTTGTAACCAGCATCTTTGAGTGGATGCTCTTTGTTTACACAATCAGCAATATTGAAACCCATTGGATCAAGGGTATCTGTAATATTTCTAACTCTGTCTTTTAGTTCTGGAACCATTGGAGCGGCACCAATTGCAGTTAGGTAACCATTGTCACCAATTGCTGCATCGCTAACCATCATTTGCGTGTATTCTTGAATACCAGGAATAACTCCAACATGATCTGCTTTAACGTAGATGAATAGTGGTCTTGCCATTGGGTACTCGTATTCAGCAATAGTTTCTGCTGTAGGTGCTACGCCTTCAACTGTAGCTGCTTGAAGTCTATCAGCATTATCTTTTAGATATGAATATCCAAAGTAACCAAAACGTTCTTTGTCTTCTCTAAGCTTTTGAACAATTAATGTATCGTTTTCACCCATTTCGATAATTCTACCATCTTCACGGTACTCTACGCACAAGTCTTCCATTTCTGAAGGTAAATTACAGCCAGCTTCCATTACATTACCGTCGAAAGCGTCTCTTGTACCTGATGTTGGTGGAGCAACTAATACTTCGATTTTGTAGTCAGGGAAATTTGGGTTAATTTGATTCCAGCTTGTGTATGGATTTTCTTCAACTTCACATTCAACTTTTTCTCCACCAGAATATTTTACTCCACTAACTGGGACGCAGACTTCTTTACCCATAGCCATGAAGATTTCTTCTCTTGTAACTGAAAATGGTTCAGCATCGTTGGAGTGTGAGAATGTTATACCATCATTAGCCCACATTACTTCGATAACATTATTGACACCGTTTTCTGCACATAGTTTTGCTTCTTTTGCTTTCATTGGTCTTGATGCTCCAGTCATATCTGGATGGTCTACTCCAACTCCGCCACAAAATAGCTTCATACCACCGCCGGTACCTGTTGAATTGTATGTAGGTGTATTATAACCTTCTTCACCAAGTCTCTGAGCATTAACTGTTCCGTAAGGATATACTGTTGATGAACCTACAATACTTATTTGATCTCTTGCTTCTACCTGAACAGTTGGAGCAAGCATAAATGTTGCAACAACACCAAGTATGAATATAGATAATCTTTTCATTATATTTCTCCATTCATTTGGTTAATAAAAAATTTAATCAATGCCCTTTAATCACATTCGCTCATTAACTAAATGTTACAAATATGTTGCAAAAATATTACAATTTTAGATATTCAATTTTATCAACAGGGAAAGGATACTTTAAATGTTGTTTTTTCATTAAGTACACTGCTGATAAACAACTTAGCATCATGCCTTAATAGTATATTTTTTACTATAGCTAGTCCAAGACCTGTACCACCAATGTCCCTTGATCGTGCTTTATCCACTCTGTAGAAGCGTTCAGTAACTCTTGGAATATGTTCATCCGGAATTCCGTGACCCATATTTGAAATTTCTACACATAAATTTGCATCTTCTAAATAAACTAAGACATCAATGTCAGTTTTGGAAAAGGAGTATTTTATTGCATTCTCAATTAGATTATGAAAAACCTCTACTATTTCATCTGAGTCACCGATTACCTTTGTAAAAAATATATCTTCAGAAACATCTAGTTTTATTTTTTTTTGTGACTCAAGTGCAACAATCTCTAACGCGTCAATGGCTATTTTCACTTCATTAATGATATTAATTTTTTCTTTTGGTCTACTATATAGATTGATTTCAATTTTTGATAGTGACAAAAGATCTGAAACTATCCTAGACATTCTATTTGCTTCTTCTTGCATAATGTTGAGGAAGCGTTTTAGCTGATCCTTCTCAAGTTCCTCATTTTGTAATGTTTCAATGAAACCGCTTATAGTTGTCAGAGGAGATCTTAACTCATGACTAACATTTGCAACCAGCTCTCGGCGAATATTTTCAAATGCCACTTCTTTTGATTTATCTTTGAGTATGACATATCCTATTTTTACATTTTTTTGGACATGGAGTACTTCAATAATGCGTTCGGCTGAAGTTGTGAATTGAAAAAGTTTATTAATATCCTTTTGATCATTGATCATATCAATTACTTCATCGTTTCTAATAATGTTATAAATTGGTCTCCCAATAATCATTTCACCCAGATATTCTTTGGCATTGGGGTTAGCGTGCACAATTTCATAATTACCATCAACAATAATCACACCCACATCAATGTGATCTAGCAGTGATTTAAATTTTTTATCATTTAACATATGGGTTTAATATTTAGTTATAAAAATTAGCATTTTCTTGAATAAATTTAAATCTCGCGTCTGCCTTTGACCCCATCAACTGATCAATAATTAATTCATAATACTCTATAGGAGAATTATTAATTGAAACTTGTACTAACTTTCTTGTATCTTTATTCATGGTTGTGTCTCTTAATTGATTGGGTAACATTTCTCCTAACCCCTTAAATCTGGAGATTTCAAATTTTGTTTTTTTAAATTGCTTATCGATAATAGTTTCACGATCTTTATCATCTATGGCATAAAATATATTATTCCCACCTGAAATTTTATATAGAGGAGGGACAGCTAGGAAAAGATGATTGTTAACAATAAGCTGTGGCATTTCTTTAAAAAAGAAAGTAATAAGTAAAGCTGCTATATGTGCTCCATCAACATCGGCATCTGTCATAATAATTATTTTTTCATAACGAAGGTTTTCGTCGGAATAGTTATCAGATGTACCACATCCGAGTGCTTGTACTAAATCTTTTAATTGTTGGTTTTGATTATATTTTTGTGAGCTACTATTTGCAACATTGAGAATCTTACCTCTTAAAGGAAGAACTGCTTGATATTTTTTATCTCTCGCCTGTTTTGCAGACCCACCTGCTGAGTCTCCTTCTACTATAAATAATTCTGTTCCTACAGATTTTTCTTCCAAACAATCAGCTAATTTACCAGGAAGTCTTAGTTTTCTTAAGGCAGATTTTCTGTTTAGGTCTTTTTCATGTTTCTTACTTAATCTGGAATTAGCTGTGCTAATAAAAAAGTTTATTAATTTTTCCGCATCAGACGAATTCTCTGATAGCCAATGATCAAAATTATCTGAAATTATTGAGCTTGTAATTGTTGTGGCAATTTTTGAACTTAGTTTTTCTTTTGTTTGTCCTTGAAATTCCGGTTCGTTAATGAAAATTGATAGAACGCCATCCATACAACTCACAATATCATCTAATGTGATGATTTTTGAATTTTTAATCCCAATCATTTCTGAATAGTTTTTTATTGATTTTAGTATTGCATTTTTAAATGCATTCTCATGAGTTCCACCATTAATTGTAGGGATTGTATTACAAAAAGACCTTAATTTGTTTTTATCTCCTGCCGACCAGAGCAAAGACCATTCAACCTTACCATCATTAGATTTTGTATAAGAAGAGCCATTGAAAGACTTCGGTATAAGAAGGCTGCTGTGATCTAAGCTTTCATTGACGAAGTCACTTATTCCATTAGGGTAGTAAAAGCATTGTGATTGGATCTCAGGATTGATTTCTGTGTTGTCCTGCCAATTAATTTTTAATCCACCAACAAGATATGCTTTTGTTTTAATAATTTCTATTATTTCATTGGCTTCAAAGTTTATTGTCTGATCAAAAATTGAATAATCTGGTTTGAAGGTGATCGAAGTTCCATTTTGAGAATTAATTGAACCATTTTTTTCCAACTTTGTGATAGGTTTACCAAATTGATATTCTTGTTTGTATAACTTTTTATCTCTAATAACCTCAACCTTTAAATGTTCAGATAGAGCATTAACGACCGATATACCAACACCATGTAGTCCACCTGAAGTTTTGTATGAGTCATTATCAAATTTTCCCCCTGCATGTAGCGTTGTCATTATTATTTCTAATGCGGATTTACTCGGTTGCTTGGGGTGCGGGTCTATTGGAATCCCCCTGCCATTATCGCTGATAGTTATAATATTACCATGGTCTAAAACGACATCAATTGTATTAGCGTACCCGGCCACAACCTCATCGACAGAGTTATCGATAACTTCATTAAATAGATGGTGTAATGCTTTTGAGTCTACTCCTCCAATATACATACCGGGTCTTTTACGTACAGGTTCTAACCCCTCAAGAATAATGATATTTTCGGCAGTATAAGAATTGACTTTTTTTGATGGTTTTTTTATGTTCTTGCTTTTTGGGTTTTTTTTTGATGGTTGAGAGTTTTGCTTCTCATCATCAATAATGTCAAATAAATCATTCATTTTGTAACTTTATATAGAATCAAAAATTTAGAATAATTATACACAAACTCTCAAGGTAAAAAAAAACTAAAAGCAACAATTAAGTTACTTTTAGTTTTTTAAATGAGGTTATATAAAAAAATACAGTTTATACACTGTAGTACATATCAAACTCTACAGGATGAGGTGTGTGTTCAAACCTAATCACTTCTTCCATCTTAAGGTCAATGTATGCACCTATTTGATCTTTGGTAAATACGTCTCCAGCTGTTAAGAAGTCATTGTCTTTTTCTAAGCTGGCTAGCGCTTCCCTCAAGCTTCCTGCAACTGTAGGTATCTTCTTAAGTTCTTTAAGTGGAAGATCATATAAATCTTGATCTGATGGTTTTCCTGGATGGATTTTGTTTTTGATACCATCAATACCAGCCATTAACATAGCGGAAAATGCTAGATAAGGATTTGCAGATGGATCTGGGAATCTAATCTCAATCCTTTTAGCTTTTGGTGATTTACCAAAAGGTATACGGCATGACGCAGACCTGTTTCTTGCTGAGTAAGCTAGAAGAACAGGGGCCTCAAAACCTGGTACTAATCTTTTATATGAATTTGTTGATGCGTTAGCGAAAGCATTAATTGCTTTTGCGTGTTTAAGAATTCCGCCGATGTAGAATAATGCAGTTTCAGATAGTCCTGCATATTCGTCTCCAGCGAAGACAGGTTTACCATCTTTCCAGATAGATTGATGGCAATGCATTCCTGAGCCATTATCTCCATAAATTGGTTTTGGCATAAAAGTAGCTGTTTTCCCATAGGCGTTTGCCACTTGATGGATGACATATTTATAGATTTGTTGATGATCTGCAATTTTTGTTAGTTTATCAAATTGAATTCCAAGTTCATGTTGTGCTGCTCCAACTTCATGGTGATGCTTTTCAGTGATTACACCCATATCTTTCATAACACTGACCATTTCTGAACGAATGTCTTGTGCAGAGTCAACAGGGGGTACTGGGAAATAACCTCCTTTGGTACGTGGTCTATGACCTAGGTTTCCTGACTCATATTCTGTTGCAGTGTTAGATGGTAACTCAGTGCAGTCTAATTCAAACCCTGTTTGAAAAGGATCTGCAGCAAATCTTACATCGTCAAACATAAAGAATTCTGCCTCAGGACCAAATGTTGCCGTATCACCAATACCGGTTGATGTTAGATATGCCTCAGCTTTCTTTGCGATTCCCCTAGGGTCTCTCTCATAACTTTCTCCTGAAATAGGGTCTAAAATATCACAGAAAATGGCCATTGTTGATTGTGCAAAAAATGGATCAGCGTGAGCAGTATCAGGATCTGGCATTAGAACCATGTCAGATTCATTGATAGCTTTCCATCCTGCTATTGATGATCCGTCAAACATTACACCATCAGCAAATGCATCATCATCCATTTTCTCGGAATCCATAGTTACATGCTGAAGTTTACCTTTTGGATCAGTAAATCTTAAATCAACAAACTTAATATCATTATCTTTTATATCTTTTAATATATCGCTTACTTTTGGCATGTTATTCTCCTTTATTAAATAGCCTCTTCACCAGTTTCACCAGTTCTGATTCTTACAACATCATCAATGTTTGTGATAAATATCTTTCCATCACCAATCTTACCTGTGTGAGCTGTTTCTTTTATTTGATTAATAACTTCTGTTGCAATTTTGTCAGAAACAACAACTTCAATTTTAATCTTTGGTAAAAAATCAATGACATATTCCGCACCTCGGTAAAGTTCAGTATGCCCTTTTTGTCTGCCAACGCCTTTAGCTTCCAAAACAGTAATCCCAGATACACCAATGTCTTGAAGTTTCTCCTTAACTTCATCTAATTTGAATGGTTTTATTATTGCTTCTATTTTTTTCATGAGTACTTCTCCAGTCTACACATCTTTAGTATGCAAAAAGTATGCCAAAACCAAAAAAGATGATTAATTAGCTAAGTTTCAGGTCAAAATGAAATTAAAAAAGAAAAAAATCTGATCACTAAATATAATATTGATTAAAAAATAGGCAAAATGACTAAATATTAGTCATAAATATATTTTTTACTTAGTGTTTCCTGCAAAAAATGATAATTAAATTATTTTTAATAAATATGTTTCAAATTACAATTGATTATTATATATATTATTAATCCTGCGGGCGTGGCGGAACTGGTAGACGCGCCAGATTTAGGTTCTGGTTCCTTATAGGAGTGGGGGTTCGATTCCCTTCGCCCGCACCACTTTTAATCCGAGATGTGAGTGTAGTATGAATATATCTGAAATTTCAGCAAAAGATTTAACTAGAGAAGTAAAAGTTGAAGTCCCAAAAGGGGAAATAGAAAATAAGCTAGTAAGTAAGCTAGAGGAACTAAAAAATACTGTTCAACTAAAAGGTTTTAGACCTGGTAAAGTTCCTTTAAATCATTTACGTCGTGTTTTTGGGCAAAGGCTAATGCCTGAGATTATTGAAGAAACAATTAAAGAGACCTCAGCGAAAGTGCTATCTGACCGAAACGAAAAACCTGCTATTCAACCAAAAATTAATTTCTACGATGGAAAACCATCAGAAGAAAAAGAAAAAGAGGCTATTGATAAGGTGATTAATGCAGAAAAAGAACTCTCATACACAATGATATATGAAATCATTCCTGAAATCATCTCACCTAAATATGAAACTATATCTATTACGAAAAGAGTTGCAAAAGTTACTGCTGAAGATATTAAAGAAGCATTGGATAGAATTGCAGCGGAAAATAAAAGTTATGAAGAGAGGAAGTCTGCAGAGAAATCCAAAGATGGGGATCAATTGACCATTGATTTTATTGGAAAAATTGATGGCGAAGTTTTTGATGGTGGTTCAGCAAATGATGCTCCTCTGGTTATAGGATCTGGGGCATTTATTCCTGGTTTTGAAGAACAGTTAAAAGATGTAAAAAATGGAGATGAGATTAATGTAAAAGTTAAGTTTCCTGATGATTATCAGGTTGAACATCTCGCTGGAAAAGATGCAGTTTTTGAAACAAAGATAAAGAAAATAGAAAAGCCTGTTGCAACAAAAGTTAATGAAGATTTTTCTAAAAAGCTTGGGTTTGAAAATTTGCAAAAATTAAAAGATCAGATTTCTGAACAGCTTGAAAAAGATTATGAGTCAATATCAAAATCAGATTTAAAGCGTAAATTAATGGATGGTTTGGATGAAAAATTAAAGTTTGATTTACCTCCAACCCTTGTTAGTGATGAGGCTGATATAATCTGGAACAATTATAAAAGAGATATAGAAAGTTCTGGTAAGAAAATAGAAGATGTTGTCAAAGATGAAAAGAAGACAAAAAAAGAGTACGATGAAATTGCAAAAAGACGAGTAAAGCTAGGATTGTTCTTCAACAAAATTGCAGAAGATGAAACAATTACTGTTACTGATGATGAGGTGAACAGGGCGTTGTTTGAACAAGCCAGAAATTATCCTGGGCAAGAAAGTGAAATTATAAAATTTTACCAAGAAAACCCAAATGCAATGGTCCAAATAAAATCTCCTTTAATAGAAGACAAAGTTGTTGATTTCATTTTAACAAAAGTCAAAGTTAAAAATGAAAATGTTACAAGAAGTGAATTGCTTGGACACGATCACGATCAAAATCATGATCATGATCACGACCATGACACCAAACCAAAGAAAAAGTCTTCAACTAAGGCGAAAGTTGCAAAAGACAAAGATGGATCAACAAATGCGAAACCAAAAACCACAAAGAACAAGAAATAAGGTATGATAATGACTGATAAAAAAGAAACACTTATGAATCTCATTCCAATGGTTGTTGAACAATCAAATAGAGGAGAAAGGGCCTATGATATCTTTTCAAGGCTTCTAAAAGAGCGAATAATTTTCATTACAGGTCCAATAGATGATAGTGTGGCAACAGTTGTTACAGCACAATTATTATTTCTTGAAGCAGAAAATCCAAAAAAAGAAATTTCATTATATATCAACTCACCTGGTGGAATTGTCACATCTGGAATGGCGATATATGACACCATGCAATTTATCAGGCCACCAGTGTCAACATTATGTATTGGACAGGCTGCATCGATGGGTTCTTTGCTGTTAACAGCTGGTGAAAAAGGTATGAGGTATTGTCTTCCTCATTCTAGAGTTATGGTCCATCAACCATCTGGAGGATTCTCTGGGCAGGCTAGTGATATCGAACGCCACGCTCAGGATATTGTAAAAATTAAAAGAAGACTGAATGAGTTGTATGTAAAACATACTGGCCAAGAATACGATACAATAGAAAAAACTCTAGATAGAGATCATTTTATGAATGCAGATGAAGCTATGGAATTTGGTATTGTCGACGAAGTTATAACTTCAAGGGGAGACTCGGACAGTAAATAATTAGGAAGCAATTTATATCTTATTAAGAATTGTGATATAATTTTAATAAAAATTAAAAATGAGATTATAATATGAGTAAAGTTGGCAATAGTGATACAAAATCAACCCTATACTGCTCATTTTGCGGCAAAAGCCAACATGAGGTTAGGAAACTTATAGCTGGACCAACAGTTTTTATCTGTGATGAATGCGTGGACCTCTGTACTGATATTATCAGAGAAGAAACGAAATCATCAGTAATAAAATCTGATAAGGAACTTCCAACACCTTCTAAGATATTTAAAATTCTTAATGAATATGTCATTGGTCAAGAATACGCTAAGAAGGTGCTATCGGTAGCCGTACACAATCACTATAAAAGATTGTCAAATGAAGTTAAAACATCAAATGATGTTGAATTATCTAAATCCAATATACTTATCGTTGGACCAACAGGAAGTGGTAAAACGCTACTTGCACAAACAATGGCAAGAATACTAGATGTTCCCTTTACTATGGCAGATGCCACTAGCCTAACAGAGGCAGGCTATGTTGGTGAAGATGTTGAAAATATAATTTTAAAACTACTACAGTCTGCAGATTACAATGTCGAAAAAGCTCAAAGAGGCATTGTTTATATTGATGAAGTTGACAAAATTAGCCGTAAATCTGATAATCCCTCTATTACCAGAGATGTTTCGGGTGAAGGTGTTCAACAAGCTCTCCTTAAAATCATGGAAGGAACTGTTGCAAGTGTTCCTCCGCAGGGTGGAAGAAAACATCCACAACAAGAATTCCTTCAAGTTGACACTACAAATATACTATTTATTTGCGGTGGAGCCTTTGCAGGTCTAGAAAAAATAATTGCAAAAAGAACAAATGACTCATCAATAGGTTTTGGTGCATCAGTCGAAGAAATTGAAGAAAAAAATATTGATGAACTTTTTACAATGCTTGAACCGGAAGACCTTCTCAAATTTGGTCTTATTCCTGAATTTGTTGGACGTGTGCCAATCATAGCAACTCTTGAAAATTTAAATGAAGACACACTTGTAAATATACTAACTCAACCCAAAAATTCATTAGTTAGTCAATACCAACGAATGTTTGAGATAGAAAATGTAAAACTCACATTTTCCGAAGAGTCACTAAGATCTATTGCAAAGAAAGCGATAGAAAGAAAGACTGGAGCACGTGGTTTACGTTCTATACTTGAATCAATTCTTCTTGAAACAATGTTTGAATTGCCAGAACTCGATTCAATTGAAGAAGTTGTTATATCAAATGAAGTTGTTGAAGGTAAATCTCGTCCCCTATACATATATTCTGAACAAAAAGAAGATATAGGCAATTCTGCTTAATTTTCTCAAATGTAGTTTATTTCTTCTAAAATAACTTGAAATTATTCGTTTTAAGTAACAAATTTATTAAAGATAAATAATTTGTGAGTTTTAGACATGGAAGATGATATAAAAATAAGTAGTGATTTGTATCCAATATTACCCCTTAGGGATATTGTTGTATATCCTAACATGATAGTTCCTCTGTTTGTGGGAAGAGATAAATCCATTCAAGCTCTCGAAGAGGTCATGAATAATGATCGTGAGCTCTTCTTGGTTTCACAAGTTGACTCTACAACCGAAGATCCAAATGAAGACAGCTTATATAAGGTTGGAACTATTGCATCTGTTATCCAATTATTAAAATTACCA
>JADHLM010000039.1 GCA_016780665.1 Hyphomicrobiales bacterium
CTACTCCAGGATCTCTTGGTGAATCATTCCAAAAATTCCAAGCATATGCATCAGCCAATGGTGTAGATCCAAATGGTGTTTATGTTGGTGAGGCATATGATGCAGCAGCATTATTAATGCTTGCAATGCAGGCAGGAGACTGTGATATAAGTGGTTGTAAAGGATCACTTGATGGAAGAAGTATCGCTGATAACATTCAAAAAATTGCTAATGGATCAGGTCCTAAAATTTATGCAGGTGAACTTGCTAAAGGACTTAGATTATTGCAAGCTGGTAATTCAATTAACTATCAGGGAGCCAGTGATGTAAACTTCACTGAAGTAGGTGAAGCATTTGGTCAATTCCTTGAAAAAGGCTATGTTGACGGTAAATTCGTTAATGTAGGCGCAAGATAGGTTAGTTTATATCACCCCACATTCTAATGTGGGGTGATATCTAACTTTTAATAATCTTTTCAGGTAATAAACCTTTTGGCCTGTATCGCATTACAACCAACAAACCAAGACCCATCATCAAATATCTAAAATAAGGGATGCTATCAATTAAATGAATTTTTAATTGATTTGTGTTATCGACTTGGCTCATTAGTGTGTTTATCAAAAATAGTGCGGCTGGTGCCGATTCAATCCAGATGAACCAGACAACGAAAGCTCCGAGAATAGCACCATAATTGTTACCAGTTCCTCCTAATAGAACCATAACCCAAATTATAAAAGTGTATCTCAATGGTTGGTAGCTAGCAGGTGTGAAAAGACCATCATACGTAACTAACATTGCACCTGAAAAACCAATAATAGCAGAGCCGATCATAAATATGTGCAAATGTCGCTTTACCACATTTTTACCCATGGCTTTTGCTGCATCTTCATTATCACGTATAGCTCTCATCATTCGGCCCCATGGAGATCTGAGTGCTTTCTCTGAAAATACTAATATCGTAATTAATACTATTGAGAAAATTATACTAAAGGATAATTTCACAAAAATACTTGATGAGGTCATAACTAAATCATTTAGTGAAATAATCTTTTCATCAAGATTTGTGATCTTTGATAATCTTTCTTTAAATAAGAACTCAACAAAATTTATAAACCAGTCTGAATTTTGAAGATCAACTTCAAATGGGACAGGCCTCTTTAGTCCCGTAACATTCTTAACTCCTCTTGTAAGCCATTCTTCATGTTTAACAAAGGATACGACAATACCAGAAATTAGAAGAGTTGAAATTGCAAGGTAATCAGACCGTAAACCTAGACACACTTTACCAATGATAAAGGCAACTATAGCTGCAAAGATTGCTCCAAAAAACCAAGAAAGAATTATTGGCAGGTCAAACCCACCCAAAAAACCACTGGTCGCAGCATCAATGGATTCGATTGCAGAAATTGATGGTCCTGAGGCTAATTTCATGATGGGTATTACTGAGATTACTAAAAAGAATAAAAGATAGTTTTTGTATTTAGATTGAAATTTTTGGTGTAGGTAAAAAATACCTGCAATTAATGTAAATAGAATTAGTCCAGATAATATAATGCCAAATCCGCCTGCAGACCATGCTTCAGTCACTGGTGGTACCGAAATAACTATAGTAGCAAAACCTCCTATGGCTAAAAAGCCCATTACTCCAAA
Organism: Hyphomicrobiales bacterium; assembly: GCA_016780665.1. Taxonomy (GTDB): domain Bacteria; phylum Pseudomonadota; class Alphaproteobacteria; order Rhizobiales; family TMED25; genus TMED25. The sequence goes on from JADHLM010000039.1 coordinate 1,630, forward strand.
ATTGATTAGACCTGAATATCCCCATTGTATGTTAACACCCATAGACATTACTGCAGAAATTAAGCAAAGATTGAGAATGGCAAGAGCGACTCCCCAAGATTGCAAGAATCCAACCATAATAAGAAGTAGTGCCATCACTCCAAAAGCAAGTTTAACATCAAGATTATTTCTCAAATTACTTTTCCCTTAAAAATGCCATTGGGTCTGTATATTAGAACTGTTACGAGTATCGCAAAGGATATCGCAAACTTATAGTCTGTTGATATATACTGAACCAAGCTACTTGGTTCTAACTGCTCTGGTAAAATATATACTAAAAATTTCTTATATGCATATGTGAGTCCTATCTCTGTGAAGGCGATCACAAACCCCCCATAAAATGCGCCGAGAGGATTTCCTATTCCACCTACAATGGTTGCTGCAAAAATAGGTAATAAATTATTCCAATATGATAATGGTTTGAAACTCTTATCTAAACAATAGAGAGTACCCGCAATTGTAGCAAGAATTGATACAATAACCCAAGTGTAAATTATTATTTTTGTTGGATCTATTCCTGACAGGAGAGCTAGGTCCTCATTATTTGAATATGCTCTCATTGATTTTCCAGTTTTAGTTTTATTGAGAAAATAAAATAGGATTGAACAAGTGATTATTGTCGTTATGAAAGTAATAACTTGAGTGGATTTTAGAGCTATGCCTTCATTTAATCCAGACATTTTCTTGAATTCACCAGCCTTAATTATGAATCTAGCTCCATCCATAAATATTACATCACCGGGACCAATTATAATCCTAACTATCGCATTTAAGATGAACATAACTCCGATACTGACAACAATAAGTATTACTGGTTCACTTTTCTTATCTCTGTAATATTTGAATACTGTCTTATCAAAAAATAAGCTTAATATGATTGTTGCAATTATTCCGATAGGTAATGCCAGTAATGCGGTAGGTAAGAAACCAAGAGTGATACCTAGTGATTGTAAATACCAAGTAGTCAGTATAACAACCATTGTTGCAAATGCCATTAAATCGCCATATGCAAAATTTGCGAACCTCAGAACCCCATATATAAGTGTGACACCTATGGCACCTAACGCAAGCTGTGATCCATATGTTAATGCCGGCACGATTATATAATTGGTCAAAAGTGCAATTGCGTTTAAAAAATCCATTTAACCACCCAAAAAAGATTTTCTAATTTCATTATCATTAAGAAGATAATCTCCAGCACCTGCGTAAGCATTTCTTCCAGTTACAAGTATATAACCTCGATCTGATATAGCCAGAGCCTGCCTAGCATTTTGTTCAACCATTAATACAGCTATATTTTGTTTTTTAATATTTAAAATATGTTCAAATATCTCATCCATAACAACTGGTGATACACCAGCAGTTGGTTCATCTAACATCAAAACTTTAGGATTGGTCATTAGGGCTCTTGCAAGCGCAACTTGTTGACGTTGACCACCAGATAGCTCTCCTGCTAACTGATCTTTTTTTTGATTCATGATAGGAAACAAGTCATACATTTCTTCAATACGAGCTAGGATATTACCATCATTTAAGAATGCTCCCATCTCAAGGTTTTCTTTCACAGTCAATTCAGTAAAAATATTATTAGTTTGAGGAACAAATGAAATTCCTGCCTTTATTCGTTCTTGTGTTTTTAATTTTGTAATATCTTTTCCATCAAGAATTACTTCACCCTCCTTTAAATTTAAAATCCCAAGCATAGCTTTCATTGCTGTCGATTTACCTGCGCCATTTGGTCCTAGAATTGATACAATCTCACCCTGGTTAACTTCAAAGCTGCATTCTTCTATGATATTTACACCACCATAACCTCCAGTTAAATTTCTTGCAGAAAAATACATTATTTTTTTATACCTCTACCCAAATATGACTCAATAACTACGTTATTACTCTTGATCTCATTGGATGATCCTTTGAAAAGCACCGATCCCTCTGCTAAGACAATTATAGGGTTACAAAGTCTGCTGATTAGTTCAAAGTCATGCTCAATCATACAGAATGTATAGCCTTTTTCTTTGTTCAATCTTTCTATTGAGTCTGCAATATCATTTAATAACGTTTTGTTGACACCTGCTCCAACCTCATCAAGAAACACTATTTTTGCGTCAACCATCATAGTTCTTGCTAATTCTAGAAGTTTTTTTTGACCTCCTGACAAGTTACCTGCCAATTCATTCTTTAAATGATCAATTTTTAGAAATTCAAGTACTTCAAAGGCTTTATTCCTTATAATTTCATCTTCTTCATTAATTTTTTTTCTATTCAGTAATGAGTAGAGTAAGTTCTCTCCTTTTTGATTACCTGGCACAACCATTAAATTCTCTAATACAGTCATATTTGTGAATTCATGTGCAATTTGAAACGTTCTTAACATTCCTAGAGAAAATAGCTCGTAGGACTCGAGTCCTGTTATATCCATACTATTATAAAAAACAGAACCTTCTTCAGGTTTTAAGTGTCCGGTTATCACATTAAATAGGGTGCTTTTCCCTGATCCATTAGGGCCAATAATACCAGTTATCGAATTTTCTATGATATCAATATTGCAATTATTTAATGCCACAAGTCCACCAAATCTTTTGGTCAGATTTCTAACACTTAATATCGTATTACTCATAATCACCCAAACAATAGTATATAAGATATTATCATAGTCTTTTTTTTATAGCTTTGATATGAAAGACATTTATACAAGTTTTTTCTTTATAAATCTCATTATTGATAAGACTAAACCAATAATTATTAATAAGATGACCGCTAGAGATATAATCCATTTTATCATATTAGAGTAAGAGGCAAGTTGTGAGTAAAGTGGTTGAATTGTTTCTGTTTTGAGATAATTGTAGGAAATGAGGGCAATATTTAAATTTTCTATCCAATCAAACAAGACTTGTGCGAATGGTGTTAAATTAAAAATCCTAAGCTTTTTTTTAAAAGGTTTGAATAAGTAAGATAACCAAAGAGTATACATTGTGCCATATAAAATGCCAAATAAACTATCCCAGATGAGGTTGAAATTGATATATGACTGGATCATTTCATTTGTTCGTATGGATAGATAAATGAGGATTTCTGCTTCTCCAAATCCAAACATAGTTCCCAGTGACTTAGGCATTTCATCAATAATCTCAAAAGGCGCAGATTTAGGATCTAAAACGTTTATGAGATAAGCAAGGAATACTATAGTTGCTAAACTGGCAATAATAAATGATGATTTGTTATAGAAAAATTTTGATATTTTATTCATTTTGCTACTCTTAAAATGTTTTATTAAAAAGTTATCAGTTTGTATAACATAAGATAATAATCAACTTTATTAAATGTCTCCAGTGTTTGAATGTTGAGTGATATTAAATATAAATAGACAAAGAAATTAAATAATGCACTAAAATCAACTATGAAATGCTTCAATTTAGTTTTGTGATTATAAAAATAATAATTAATAGTGGCAAGAATCAAGATTGTAGCAATTAATGCCCAAATAAATCTCAGCACGCAATAAATTAAGCAAACGGATATCAATACAATAATTAGATATCTAAATTGAACGTTATATGTGTTTATAAAAAAATTACTAATGGAATATATAAAAAGGTAAATAATAATTGCATCACGAATGCATGTATAAATATGTCTTTTACTAAACGATGGCATCATTGATTTAGATGTCTTCTTCTCATTGGCATTGCATCAATAATATTGAACAAATTATCAATAATATCAGTGTTTTGTGAGTATTTTTTAATAGACCCATCAAGTCCAATTAGATAGATTCCATAACCATTTTCAGTAATTGCAAGTGCTAAATTTCCTGCAACTTTGCTCTCAAATAGCTCAATGGATTCAAGTTTTCTCTCATGGGTGTCCTTTTGATTCTTTTTAAAAAAATCGTTTATATATTTTTGAATATTTTGATGTTCATCTGAATTATCACGATAGTGAACGACAAGTCTTTTGTCCCATTTATACTTTTCAAGCATGTGAAATTATCGGTTACAAATTTTGAATTTAACTGTTATAAATATAGCAGGAATGAAAGGATATTAATATGATTAATGCTGTGATGATTGGACTTGGATGGTGGGGCAAACATTCAATTGACTCCGTAAAAGGGCAAAGTGAGAAGATCAATATAATAGGTGCATGTTCTAGAAACACAGATCAACATGCTGAATATTTAAATAAAAATGAGTTAAAAATCTATAATTCTTATGAGGATGTCTTGAAAGATGAAAGAGTCGACGCTGTAATACTTACAACGCCTCATTCAATGCATACTGAACAAATCCTATCGGCAGCAAACCATGACAAACATGTCTTTGTTGAAAAACCAATGACACTAACAAAAGATGATGCCATAAAATGTGTCAATGCATTAACAGAAAAAAACTTAAAACTAGGAGTAGGTTTCAGTAGAAGATTTCAACCAGCGTACATAGATCTCCTAAAAATGGTTAAAGCAGGTGATATTGGTGAAGTACTTCACATTGAAGGTGAACAATCGGGTCCAAGTGCCTACAAATTAAAAGAGGGAATGTGGAGAGCTCAAAAATCAGAGAGCCCTGGTGGTGCAATGGCAGCGAGGGGCATACACGTAATGGATGCAATGATCAGTATAGCAGGAGAAGTAGACAGAATCACATGTATTAGTGAAAGAAGAGTGTTGGATATTGATCTTGATGATACAACGTCGATGTTAGTTAAATTCAAAAGCGGCGTATCTGGATATCTCGGAACCATATATATAACAGCAGATATATGGAGATTACATGTTTATGGATCAAAAGGTTATTTGCTTATGGATGGTGAAACTAGATTGATTAAAAAGTCTCTTGATAACACTGAAACGATCACAAATTATCCAAATGCTAATATTGTTGGACTCACATTGGAGGCATTCGCAGATGATATTGAAGGGAAGCAAGCATTCCCTGTTACGTCGGAAGAAGCTGTACTAGGAGTTGCTGCTTTTGAAGCAATGGTAAAGTCAGCGCAAAATGATTATGAGTGGATCAAACTTGATTAATTCTTGGTTTTATTAGAAACATAAATTGTTTTCTTTGCTGAAAATAAAATATAAGCCAACAAGAAGTTCATTGTCATAAATAATACGATTGTTGGAGCCGGAGCACTATCAATGTAATAGGATATATAGACTCCCAACACCGCAGCTGTAACAGTGGATAGAGTTGCAATGATCAACATTCTTTTGAAATCATTTGATGTTAAAAAACCTGTTGCACCAGGTATAATCAATAATGCAATGGATAATATAATCCCAACAGCCTTTAAATTTGAGACTATAATTAGTGATAATATAATGAGTAGTCCATAATGTAAGATTGTTATGTTTAGACCAAGTGATCGTGCATGTGTTATGTCAAAGCAAAAAACTAGTAGGTCTTTCCATTTTAATAAAAGGATTGTCAAAACAGACATAGATATGAATGTTGAAAATTTTAAATCTGTATTGTTTATACCAAGTAAATTACCGAATAGTATGTGATCAAGATGAATATTGGTTTCAATCTTTGTATACATTACAATTCCAAAAGCAAACATTCCAGAAAATACAACACCCATTACCGTATCTTCTTTTACTCGAGAATTGTTTTTCAGAAATCCCGTCGCTAGCGAACAAAATAAGCCAGCAAAAAATGCTCCAATGATAAGCGGTATATTTAAAATATATGCAATAACTATTCCTGGAAGAACAGCATGAGAAATGGCATCACCAATCAAGGACCAACCTTTTAGAACAAGAAAGCATGATAAAATAGATGCAGGAATAGAAATGAAAATTGAGATAATTAGAGCATTTAGCATAAATCCGTATTGAAATGGAGAAATCAGAAAATCAAACATTTTTATCGCCTAGTTCTTCTTTCGAAATGAATTTCCAAAGGTAGCCGTACTTTGGAGAGAATAGAAATGCGAAAAGAAATAGTATTGTTTGTATAAGTATTATTACACCTCCAGTGGCTCCATCAACAAAGTAACTGATGTAAGTTCCAAAAGCGCATGAAAATATTCCAACTATTAAACTAATAATTATTAATTTCGAAAATTTATCTGTAATAAGAAATGCTGTAGCACCCGGTGTTACTACCATTGCTATGACTAAGAAAGCTCCAACAGTTTGCATGGCTGCGACTGTCGTTACGGATAATAGTATGAAGAAGATAAGCTTTAAAACTTTTACATTCAAACCAATACTGTGGGCATAATTCTCATCATAGAATAATAACATCAAATCTTTCCATTTGAGTATAAGGATTAATAGAGTTATTGCTGAAATAATTATCAATTGTAATGTGTCCAAAGGTGTAATGGATAAAATATTTCCTAAGATAATTGTTTGTATATTAATAGGGGAAGGCGATACTGAGATAATAAATAGTCCTATCGCAAAGAAGGAAGTAAATATTATTCCTATAATTGCGTCTTCTTTTAGGTTTGTTTTCTCATTGAGATAAAGCATTGCAATTGCCGCTGCCGTTCCAGAAATAAACGCTCCAATTGTGAATGGTAGCCCCAGCATGTAGGCTCCAGCAACCCCAGGAACAATTGAATGACTTAATGCGTCACCAATTAGTGACCAACCTCTCATAATTACATAACATGATAAAAAAGCACAAATCGCTCCAACTAGTGAACTGACTAATATAGCATTCATCATATAATCGTATTTTAAAGGTTCGATTAGTAATTCAATCATTTTAACAATTAACCGTTGTTTAAATTGTAGTAATTTAGATGGTTGCCAAAAGTATTTACAAGATTTTCTTTAGTGAATACTTCTTGAGTTAATCCTTCTACTTGGACTGTTTTATTGATCAAGATTGTCCGGTCACAGATCTCTGGGACAATATTTAAATCATGAGTCGATATTAGTATGATTTTGTTCTTTTCTCTTTCTTGTTTTATTAGCTCTAAAATTGTCTCCTGAGTTTTTGAGTCTACACCAGTAAATGGTTCATCAAGTAATAGTATTTTACTTTCTTGTGCAAGTGCGCGAGCAATAAAAACTCTCTTCTTCTGTCCACCAGATAATTCTCCAATTTGGCGATTAATCAAATCATCCATACCCACTTTTTTTAGAGATTCTTCTACAATTTTATAATCAACTGGATTTGGCGTTCTCATAAAGTTCATGTATGAATATCTACCCATCATGACCACATCTTTTACAAGTATAGGGAACTCCCAATCAATATCATCATACTGAGGGACATATGAGATAAGGTTATTCTTAATAGCAACGTTAGGACTTTGACCATCAATAGTAATTTTTCCTGAATTTATTCTTAATACACCCATAATAGAACGAAAAAGTGTTGTTTTTCCTGAACCATTCACACCCAGCAAAGCAGTAATTGACCCATCAGGGATTTGACAGGATGCATTATGAAGAGCTTCATGTCCATTTTTGTAGAAGACATTTATATTTTGGATTTCAATTGTCATTTATATTATTGTGCGGTCAGTCCTGAGATTACAGTTGAGTATGTTGTATTAAGAAGATCTATATATGTAGGGACCGGTCCATTTCCGTCAGTTAGTGAGTCAACATATAATACGCCACCATATCTAATCTTTGTTTCTCTAGCTATTTGCTGAGCCGGCTTTGGTGAAATAGTACTTTCGCTGAATATAACTTTTATTGCATTTTCATTAATACTATCTATTACTTTCTTGACTTGTTTTGGTGATCCTTGTTGATCTGAATTTATAGGCCATATATATAATTCATTTAATTCAAGATCTCTTGCAAGATAACTAAACGCTCCTTCACTCGTTACAAGCCATCTTTCTTTTTTATTAACTTTATCTATTTTTTCTATTAATGGAAGGAGGGTATTTTCAATTTTTGAAATATATATTTTGGCATTTTCTTCATATTTAATACGATTTGCTTCATCATAATAGGACAGTCCGTCTGTAATATTTTTCACATAAGCACGAGCGGACTCAAGCGCCATCCAAGCATGTGGATTTGGTTTCCCATCATATGGTCCTGTAGATATACCAATAGGTTTTATGTTTTTTGTTGCTAGGATACTTGGAACATCTTCTAG
>JADHLM010000040.1 GCA_016780665.1 Hyphomicrobiales bacterium
ATATTAGTTATGAGGATGCAGTTGCCGGATATAATGCTGGTTACTGGACTAGTCTAAATGGTTTTGACTGTGATGAAGGCGTACCAAACTGTTTTGGTGATCCTCAGGATGGAGCAAGAGTAACAGAAACAATGGATTCAGTTTTTGTTCAAGCCAACTTTGAAGGCGATCTAAATGGCATGCCATGGAAGCTTGTAACTTCAGTAAGATATGAAGATTTAGGTCTAAGTACACCACAAGATTATGAGTTACCTGATAGCTTATTTATTGGACATTATGGATGGGGTAATGGACCTTACTTGCAGTATGGAACAAGAACGGCTCAAGAGGGTAGTTATGCTTCATCCTCTGACATAGTGTTACCGAGTTTAGCATTTAGTATTGCGCCAACTGAAAAAACAGTTGTTAGATTTAGTACTGGTACTACTATTGCAAGAACTAATCTAGAAAAACTTAGTCCTAACCTTGTTTTTCCTGAATTCTTGAGCATTAATATTCCTTATCATGTATTATCATCAGGAAATCCTGATCTCAAACCTCTTAAGAGTCAAAATTTAGATGTAGCATTTGAGTATTATTATGCTGAAGGTAGTTATGCTGCAATTAATCTATTTCAAAAAGATCTTGAAGACTTTGTTACTACAACTTTTTCAAGAGTAACATTTCCAGGTCTATTAGATCCAAGATATAGTCTAGATGGCAATGCTACACCATTAGTTTTTGATCCAAATAGACCATTTCCTTCTGAGGACTGGTGGGTAGATTACAGAGCATATCACCAAGCCAATATACCTGGATCAACATGTGATGGGTATCAATCTCCAGGAGCTCCTCACTACTGGCATTTTACTAAAGACACGGTATGTGTTACTGCAGATCCAAGTTTAAACCCACTTGCACAATGGGATATAGCGAGACCTGAAAACTTAAATAGTGGAACTATTAAAGGTGCTGAAATTGCTATACAACATTTCTTTACAGGAACTAATTTTGGTGCAATTTTTAATTACACATTTATCGGCGGCGATACAGAAGCTGATCCTGATGCAGTTAGAGATGAGACATTTGAATTAGCTGGTTTTGGTGATTCTGGAAACTTAACAGTTTTCTATGAAGATGATAAGTTTTCAGCAAGGCTGTCTAATAACTTTAGAGCTGAAACATACTCAGGTTTTGATCAATATAACCCAATATGGATTGAAGCTAGACACCAGCTTGATGCAAGTGCTTCATACATTATCAATGATAAATTCTCAGTTTTTGTTGAAGGTTTAAACTTAACAGATTCTGAAGTAAGACTATACTCAAGATATGAAAATATGCTTTTCTTAGCGCAAAATCATGGCCCTGTGTATAAAGCTGGATTTAGAATGAAATTCTAATCGATTCTTAATTGTTGATTATTAAAAGAGGGCTGATGCCCTCTTTTTTTTATTTAAAAAGATACTTATACTCGAATAATGAGATTAGTTTTTCTTTTAGCTCTGCTATTCGTTTCTTCATGTGGGGGTGGAGGTGGCGGAGGAACATCTGTACCTTTTGCAATTACTTTTGGTCTTGATTCTTTTTCAGTCAATGAAGATACTTCTTATTCAGGTAACTTAAGTGTTTCAGCTAATGAAACAGTTACTTTAAATTATAGTATTGTCTCAGATGTTAGTAATGGAACTTTAAGTATTGGATCCTCAGGCAGTATCTCATATCAACCAAGACTAAATTTTAATGGTGTAGATCAATTTACCTTTTCAGTCACTGCTGTTGAAAAAAATATAACAAAGCAATCAACGGTAAACATAACTATTAATGAAGCTAATGATGCGCCAACAATTAGCTTGGCTGAAACTATAGACTCATCAAATACATCTTTACGATTTGAAAGCAATCAGTCTTTTAAAATTTTAGTTGATGATGTTGATAATGAAATTGAGGACTTAAGTTTTTCAATTATTATTGGAGAGGAATCATTGTCTGCTAATTTTGTACCTGATTCTGATTATCAAAACTCTAAAAGAGGATCTTTTTCGTATGATTTATCATCATTACAGACAGCTGGTTTTTTTGAAGCTCAAGCAACTGTTTCTGATGGTACAGAGCAAAACTCACTTTCTTTTAGTTCATGGTTTGTATCGAATAAAGAAGTAGTTAACATTGAGCAAGATGATGATCCTGAAGACGGTTTTGAAGGCGGCGATAAAACCTCAAAAGACTATAATGTGTATTATTTATCAGGAAGTCCAAATTCACTTGCAAGAACTAAATATTTGTTTATTGGAGATTCTCTTAATGGACAGGCTGATATTGATCTTTACAGAAGGGCATTAATAGCCTCCGTCAATAAGCTCAGAGATTCCGATGCATCTGGCTTTTTTAATGAAAATTATTTTACTATTGTGTCAGCAGAACCTGTCAATCCCGACGGCACTTCTCCAGTTGGGGTAAGAACAGATTGTTATGATTGGGATGAAACAATTTATTGTATTGATGACATGGATACGGCAATATTTTCCGACTTGCTCTCTGATTATGTCCTTGTTTCTACTTTAACCAGAGTCCAAGGACGAGGAGTAAATCTTTTATATAGAAATATTCAAAGAATTAGAGAAACTGATCCAGAAAGAACCAGTAATACGCTGATGCATGAACTAGGCCATGCTCATGGGTATATGGGAGATGAGTATAGAACTGATGATGATTGGGATGTAAGCGCTTATGCTGATGATAACGTGAATACCACTACTCAATCAGATATATCCTTATTAAAATGGCATCACCATATAGAAGACCTCAACAACGTTTTAGGAAAAGATTTAAAAGTTTGTTATAACACTGCTGATGGCAGCATTTACGATAGAGATGCTAATGAATACGTTGATGGTTTAGATTGCAGTTGCTTAGTTAATGTTTGGGATGATGATGGAAACTTTGTAAGAAAAAATCCAGAATGCTCAAAAGTTGGCTTATTTGAAGGAAATTATTATGGTGAATATGATAACTACAGACCAACTTTTTGCTCAATTATGGATTCATGCACCGAGGGTGGTTACGGAAAAGTAAATGTCGAGGGATTTGCAATAGGCTCTATTCAAAATCAAGGCTTTTATAATGGAGAAACCGTCAGCTTTGGAAAAGACTCTCAAGGTAGAAATACAAATTTTCAAATCGAGCTAGATGTAGACTATGATACCGCAATGATAACTCTTAAATGGTATGTTAATGGGATAGAGGATACGTCATTAGAAAATCAAACATCGGTAACTTTTAATAGACCTTCAAATAATGGAGTAGATATTTATACAGCAAAGGCAATTGATCTAACAGGAACTATAACCGCTGAAGACGATGTTCTTGATCACAGTGATTTTTATGAGGGATTATTTCAGTCTTCATTTTATTGGTGTGCCGATTATGACGCTTCTCAAGATCCGTCATGTCAAAGTTGGAGATATAATCCAAGTTCTTCTGAATATTCTAATCTTGTTTTTGGATACATGGAGGGACCTCTTGGATTAACATGGGGTATTAACTGGTCAGAATGGTAAAAATATATTCACTCATTACTGTTTTAATTTTGTCTCTTAATAGTTTTGCTGAGGACTTGCCTTTGTCTAAGAGCATACAAAAACTATCAACTAACATTGAAATTGATAAGGAAGTTAGAGTTTATACTTTAAGGGCAAGCAAAGACGGAATGACTTTAAAAAAATCAAAAATAATCAAAACAAATACACAGAGCCTTAAAACACATAGACTTATTACACCTCGAGATAAATACGGCTTAAAGCTCTTAAATAAAGACGGTGAAGAAGTTTACTTATTAGGACTAGGCAATCCTTTTTATATACATGCTCAACATTTGGGCTATGAGGATAGTAATTTTTTCGGTGGTTATATTGATACAGATATCGATATTTCGATTCCTATAGGCAGTGATATCGCTCAGATTGTTTTAGTTGCTCAAGATAAATTTGGACTAAAGGAAATAGAAAAAATTCTTCTGCAGTAATACTTTTTTAATGCTGTTTTCCATTCCAAATTTGAGCTTGAAACCGCTATGCTTACAAGGTATATTACACATCCAATGCGGTACTAGCTCAGTTGGTAGAGCGTCTGCTTGCCAAGCAGAAGGCCGCCGGTTCGAGACCGGCGTACCGCACCATCTTTTCGCAAATAATTCATAATTATTAATTCTATTAAAAATATAAAATCAGTAATATATTATTTAAGATAGATATAAATTTTTAACTATGAAATATAAAATTATATTAGTCTCTCTATTAGTATCATCATGTGGTGGGGGGTCTTCTGGTAATAACTTAAATAATGATGAAACTTTATCACCTTCAACACCCTTACCTTTATCTGAAAATTGTGTTGATATAGGTTCAAATGTACAGAGATGCTCGTTTGTTCATGATGGATTGGATAGATACTACTTAATTCAAGATTCACATCCTGAAGCAGAAGGTTTGAGCTCAATTATATTTAATCTCCATGGTTTTGGAAGTAATGCTTTGGAGCAAATGCAATATACAAGTTTGAATACATATACCTATACTAAAGAAAAAAATTTTATATTAATTCATCCTCAAGGAGCGCCTCTTGAAACATTCCTAACTTCCAGTGCTTCTCACTGGAATTCAGGTGGCTGGACGATAGGAAGTTCTGTAGATGATGTTAATTTTATAGATACAATAATTGAACTGGTTTCCAATAAACATGACATAAATATGAATAGAATATATTCTACTGGAATGTCCAATGGTGGTTTTATGAGTTATCACCTTGCTTGTAATTTAAGTTCAAAAATAGCTGCAGTTGCATCAGTTACTGGATCAATGAGTGAACAAACATTTGAATCATGCAATCCACAGCATTCTACATCAGTGCTTCAAATACATGGCACCCTAGATACTACTGTTCCATTTAATGGAAATCCATCTTTAGGAATGGAGCCTATAAAAAAAGTTGTTACTTTTTGGCAAGAATACAATTCTTGCAATGTTGAGCCACTAATCAGCAGCACAGATTTCTTTGATCTTGGTTATTCAATTGAGCACAGTCAACATACTAATTGTATTAATAATCAACAGGTTGAACTATATAAAGTTGAGGGCATGAGACATGTTTGGCCTGCAGCAGATAGATTTGGTATTAGCGCATCAGAAATAATTTGGGAATTTTTTAACACTTATGATATTAATGGAAAAATAAATTAAGTATAAAATTTTTACATATATATACTTCATTAATATTACATTTAATGTAGCATTAATATATATATTCATAAATAGGGAGGGATTATGAAATATTTATTAACGCTCGTACTAACGTCTGCATTTATTCTTAATGCTCAAGAAGATGTTGAATACAAACATGAATTAGAAGCAAATAAAGCTGAATACTACATTGGAACTTTTAATAAAGGAAAAGATGTTGAAGATTTAGCCGATTGGTATGAAGACTTTGCTAAATGGGCCGAAGACATGGAAGGTGTATATGATTCTATGACTGTTGCAATATTACAGCCATATTTTAGTTCAGATCTAGATTCACATGATGTGATGTGGGTTAATACATGGCCAGGACCAGGCGAACAGTTTAATGGACTAGAAAAATGGATTACTGATGGTGGTGCTAAACTACTTAAATCATTACCGGTTACAAACTCACAACAAATTGACACTTGGCAATGGACTGTATCTCAACCAGCAAGTATGCAAGTTGGTAACATGATGTATGCAACTTACGCAGACTGTTCTCTTGATGATGGTTATACTGCAAGACAAGTCTATGATCTTTATAAAGATTTTGCTATTTATGCACAATCTCAAGGAGATACTGTTGGAAGAAAAATGATTGTTCCAAATGCTGGAGCGGAATTACCTGATGGTGTTGATTTTGTTAGGTTGATGTATACATCATCAATTTCTGAAAGAGGAACTAATGCTGAATTATTTTATTCAAAGATAGGTGAATCAGAGGCTGCAGCAAATCTTAAAGGTTTTTCATGTTCAAATGCTAGCTCATATTTTGGTTTTGCAATGAGAACGCCTGAATAAACATAATTAGACTAAAAATGGGAGCTCGTGCTCCCATTTTTTTTATTTAAATGCATAATAATCGTGTGAACAATTACTCAAATCATATTGCTATTATTGGTGCTGGAATCTCAGGACTAGCTTTAGCGTGTATCTTAAAAGAAGCAAACATTCCGGTTGTTATATTTGAAAAATATAGTGATGTCAGTGACTATGGTGCCGGAATATCTATTTCTCCAAATGGTATAAAAGTCCTAAAACATCTTGATATCTACAATGAGATTGTTTCAGTTTCACCAAAACCTAATAAAGCAGTTTTTTTTTCTAATGAGAAGAAGATAAATAGTTTTGATATAGATGTAATAACAACATCAAGACAGGTTTTGTATAGAATTTTATTCAATAAATATATGTCTTTAGGTGGTGAAATTTTGTTTGATCATGAAGTATGCGATGTAGATTTTGATAAAGTTGAACTCAAATTATCAGGCAACAAAACCTTCAAGGTTAGACATATAGCAGCCTGCGATGGCATTAAATCTCTATGTAGGAAAAAAATAGATTGTTATAAAGAGCCAGTTTATAGTGGGTATTCAGTATGGAGAGCAATTGTTGAAAAAAAACAAAAGAATACTCACACTTTTTTAGGACCAAATCATCACATTGTTACTTATCCAATTTCTGATTCAAAAATTAGTTTTGTTGCAGCTATTAAAACAACAAAAAAATATCAAGAGTCATGGAGGTCATCAGGTACATATGAAGATCTTAAAGATGATTTAGTTCTTGGTAATAAAGATTCATATTCTTTTATTAATGAAAATACTCCCCTATTTAAATGGGGAGTCTACATAAGGCCGCACATAAAAAATATTAAATACAAAAATCTTACTTTATTAGGTGATGCTGCACATCCTATAGTCCCCTTTATTGGTCAGGGTGGATGCCTTGCGCTTGAAGATGCATTTATTTTTGGAAATTTATTAATTAAATATGATTGTGATATCAATAAAACACAGAATGCTTATGAGGTTTTGAGAATCAAAAGAATAAAAACAATTGCAAATATGTCCTTAAAACAAGGGCGCCTTAATCATTTTACAAATCCAATAATAGTTTTCTTAAGAAATTTTGTTATGAAGCGATTTCCTTCATTGGCAATTAGGTCTGTAAAAGAAAAGATTTGGAATTATGATCCTGAAGAAGAGATAAGAAATTTTAAATAATCATTGCTTATTGTTAGTATTGGTTATTTCATTCAAATTGCTATAATTCTTCGATGAGTATATTTACAAAATTAGTCTCTTTTTTTAACAATCAAAAATCAGAATTCCAAGAACCTAGTTCAGACTCCATGTCTCTAACAATTTCAAATCATCTTAGAGATTTTTTAGAAAATGAAGTTCTTGACGGTTTGGACATTTCAAAAGAACATTTTTGGTCTTCTTTTGAGAAAATTATTAATGAGTTTTCTCCAAGAAATAAAGCCTTATTGGATAAAAGGGAGGATATTCAATCACAGATTGATAGCTGGCATATTGATCGCAAAGATGTAGATTTTAATTCAGAAGAATACAAAACATTTTTAACAGATATTGGTTATATTGCTCCGAGAAGTCCAGATTTTTCAATATCGACTGATAACGTTGATCCTGAAATAAAAACTATTGCTGGTCCTCAGCTTGTTGTTCCTGTGATGAATGCGAGATTTGCACTTAATGCTGCAAATGCTAGGTGGGGTAGTTTATATGATGCGCTTTATGGAACTGATGTTATTAGCGAGGATGATGGGGCTGAAAAAGTTGGCGGTTATAATCCTGTAAGAGGAGATAAAGTAATAGATTTTGCTAAGAATTTCTTAGATGAAACAATTCCTCTCGAACAAGGAAGTTTTAAGGATGTTTTAGGGTTTAAATTTGTTGATGGGAACATTCAAGCACTCCTTCCAGATTCAGGTCAAGTTAGTTTAAAGAATCCATCTCAATATATTGGGTACAAAGATAATGGTAATGATTCATATGATCTTCTGTTTAAAAATAATAATCTGCATTTTGAAATTCAAATCGATCCGAGCCATCCTATTGGTCAAACTGATAAAGCAAGCATAAAAGATATTCTAATGGAGTCAGCCGTTACAACAATTCAAGATTGCGAAGATTCGGTAGCAGCTGTTGATGGAGAAGATAAGACAGCTGTATATAGAAATTGGTTAGGATTAATGAAAGGAGATTTAAGAGAATCTTTTGATAAGAACGGCTCTCTTATAACACGAGAACTAAATTCAGATAGAACTTACATAACATCAGATGGTAATGATTTAGTTCTGTCTGGAAGAAGCTTAATGCTTGTAAGAAATGTTGGACATCTTATGACAAATCCAGGTGTGCTAGATTCTCAAGGTAACGAAGTCCCAGAGGGAATTATTGATGCCATGTTTACAATATGTATTGCCATGCATGACTTAAATAAAAATGGCTTGTATCAGAATTCAAAAACTGGAAGTATTTATATAGTTAAACCTAAAATGCATGGGCCAGAAGAGGTGCAATTTACCTGCGATCTTTTTTCAGCTGTTGAAGAAGCCTTGGGACTACCTCAGCTAACTGCAAAAGTTGGAATTATGGATGAGGAAAGAAGAACTACAGTTAATTTAAAAGAATGTATTGAGGTTGCAAAAGACAGAGTTATTTTTATTAATACTGGTTTTCTTGATAGAACAGGTGATGAGATTCATACAAGCATGGAAGCTGGACCTATGATCACTAAAGCTGATATGAAACTACACCAGTGGATAGCTCAATATGAAAATTGGAATGTTGATATAGGTTTAGAAACAGGCTTCAAAGGAAGGGCACAAATAGGTAAAGGTATGTGGCCAATGCCTGATGAGATGCTTGGAATGTACAATACGAAAACAATGCATCCTAAAGCTGGTGCTAATTGTGCTTGGGTTCCATCTCCAACAGCTGCAACACTTCATGCAATTCATTATCATCAAATTCTTGTAAGTGAAGAGCAAGAAACAATAATGAATAGAGAGAAAGCAAGTCTAGATGCCATATTGGACATTCCTGTTCATAAAAGTCCATCAGAAATATCTTTTGAAGAAATTCAAGCTGAGCTTGAAAATAACTGTCAGGGAATTCTTGGTTATGTTGTTAGATGGGTTGATCAGGGAGTTGGTTGCTCAAAAGTTCCTGATATTAATAATGTAGGCCTTATGGAGGATAGAGCTACCTGCAGAATATCAAGTCAGCATATAGCCAACTGGCTTCATCACAATTTAGTTTCCGAAGATCAAGTTCGAGAAGCTATGAAAAAAATGGCATTGGTTGTAGATGAACAAAATAATTCAGATCCTCTATATAAATCTATGGCGCCTTCATATGATGGGTTAGCTTTTGAAGCCGCTTGTAATCTTGCTATTCAAGGCAGAATACAACCTAGTGGATATACTGAACCCATACTTCATGAGACAAGACTTAAATTTAAGTCATAGAGATGAAAGCTTACTGGGTTGTAAGGGGCAATATATTAAATCAAGAGGAATACTCTAAGTATATTAATTTAGCAGGACCAATTGTTCACAAACACAACGGTAATTTCCTAGTAAG